>CAZNWY010000020.1:0-57470 GCA_964577105.1 uncultured Flavobacterium sp. | reverse complement strand
GGCTATTAAATCGGCTAAAATCTTTTTTGATTACAATGCTCCTATCGATACGAATATGGCAGAAACTACGTATAGTAATTTGAATAATAGCATTTTTCAATTGGATACAAATGTTAGTGTAGCGCCAAATCCAACTCATGGAATAGTAAGCATCAACAGTAAATTTGATATAAAATCGATTGAATTATTTGATGTTCAAGGAAGAATTTTAGAGACCTCTATAGAAAATAATACTTCAGCCAAATTGGATATTTCAGGAAAACAAAACGGAATCTACTTCTTAAAAATCACTACCGAAAAAGGAA
This sequence comes from uncultured Flavobacterium sp., assembly GCA_964577105.1. Lineage (GTDB taxonomy): Bacteria > Bacteroidota > Bacteroidia > Flavobacteriales > Flavobacteriaceae > Flavobacterium. The sequence goes on along the minus strand of CAZNWY010000020.1, from coordinate 57,165 downwards.
GCAAAGTAGAAAAAATAGTTAAAGAATAATTGGTAGTTAATTAGGTAAAAAGGCGTAAATCGAAAGGTTTGCGCTTTTTTTGCTTTTATGAAGTATTAAGATTACTTATTATGTGTGATTTCTCCTTCGTCGAAATGACAAACTAGATATTTTTAAAATGTTATTACAAAACTAAAAGTCCCGAATCACGAAGGGCATGTATCGGTTTAGAATACCAAAACAATTCAAAGTCTTCAAAATAAGTTTCAAAATCAGATTTAAGTTGTGTAAAAGTCATTTTTGTTGAGCTAAATACCGAAATAGCCTCCAAAACCTGCAGCAACCAATTGGCTTTCTCTTCTTCTAAAGTGATTTCAAAAGTTTGAATTTTATCGTGAAACGTGAGCTTCATCATTTGCCAAGAAGTTCCTTTCTTAGATTTTGTAAAGGATTCTGCGATGGGCTTTCCTCCTATCCAAACTATTTTAGCAGACGGTTTTATATTGAAATCGGTTTCTTTTTCCAAACATGAAACAATATAATCGGAAGGAATTTTAGTATTCGGAATTTTAAAATCAAACCAATCTTGCAAGGGATAATCAAAACAAATTCCGTGCATATAATTGAACAACGATTTCTTCAAGCCAAAGCTGAACTTATCGTGATTGATTCCTGTTTTATCTTTAAAATTGATGTCGTTGTTAGCAAACGTAATTTCGTTTTGTTCTGGAATTACACCAAATTCCTCTGGAAACATACCTACTGGCGAGTGTGCCGTCATGGCAAATTGATGCCAAAAACCACTTTGCAAAATTCCTAATTCAAATAATTGACGTACCATTTCCAAACTGTCCACCGTTTCTTGAACCGTTTGTGTTGGATAACCATACATCAAATAGGCGTGCACCATGATACCGCTTTCGGTGAAATTTCGGGTTACTTGCGCCACTTGTTCTACCGTTACGCCTTTTTTAATCAATTCCAAAAGTCTATCCGAAGCCACTTCCAATCCACCAGAAACCGCAATACAACCTGATGCTTTGAGCAACACACACAAATCGGATGTAAAACTTTTCTCAAATCGAATGTTGGTCCACCAAGTTACTACTAGTTTTCGTTTGATGATTTCCAAAGCTACTTCACGCATCAGTGCTGGTGGTGCCGCTTCATCCACAAAATGGAATCCGCTTTCAGCAGTTTGAGCCATCAATTCTTCCATTCGGTCGACCAGAATTTTGGCGGCAATGGGTTCGTATAATTTGATGTAATCTAACGAAATATCACAAAACGTACATTTTCCCCAATAGCAACCGTGCGCCATGGTGAGTTTATTCCATCGTCCATCGCTCCACAAACTGTGCATTGGATTGGCAATTTCTATTACCGAAATGTAGTGATCCAAAAGCAAATCAGAATAATCGGGTGTTCCTACTTCACTTTGTTTATAATCTTGACTTATTGAATTATTCATGTAAACAACTTCATCTTCTTGAAGAAGAAAAGTACGTTTAAATTCAAAAGATGAGATTCTTCCTTCGTCAGAATGACAAAAAGAATACAACAACTCAATAGGAAGTTCTCCATCATCTAAAGTGATAAAATCAAAGAATTCGAAAACACGTTTGTCTTTTAATTCTCGTAATTCGGTGTTAGGAAATCCGCCTCCCATGGCAATTTTCACATCAGAAAAATGTTTTTTAATGAATTGTGCACATCGAAAAGCACTATATAAATTTCCAGGAAATGGAACGGAAAAACAAATTAATTTGGGTTGTACTTCTTCAATTCTTTTTTGAAGTAATTTTAAAGTGATTTTATCAATATAAGTCGGCTCGTTTTGCAAATGTTGATACAATTCATCAAACGAATTCGCACTTCTACCCAATCGCTCAGCATACCGACTGAAACCAAAATTTTCATCCACACATGCCACAATAAAATCAGACAAATCTTCTAGATATAATGTGGCTAAATGCTTGGCTTTATCTTGCATTCCCATCGTCCCAAAAGCCCATTCCATATCGTCTAGTTGCGCAAATCGAGAAGCTTCTGGAAGGAAATTTCCACTGCAAATTTGACGTGCCAAAGACGGATTTTTTCCTTGAAGAAAAGCTATAACCGAATCGATAGTTTGAATATAATCCTCTTGCAAAGAATAAATTCTCTGTAAATTATCGGTGTTTGGTTTTGAAGTATGAACGGTTGAAAACACATCTTGTAAGCCTTTTTTGGAAAACAATGCCAAAATCACTTCAATACCTAAGTCCATTTGAAAAGCTGAAATGTTTTTGGTATTCAAAAATCCTTTAATATAAGCCGTTGCCGGATACGGAGTATTGAGCTGTGTGAAAGGTGGCGTTATTAAGAGAATGTCTTTCAATGGAACTATTTTTTCTTTTTCTAATCAATCTTTAGGTCTTGTTGCAAAAGTAAAATTAATAATTTAGGATTTAACTATTATTTGGGAAATTGCATTTGTAAATTGAAATCGAATTTTGAGTATTTTTACAAAAAAAATTAAACCAATGCCAAGCGACTGTATTAGCTATCAAAAATCGGGATATTTCACTACGTTAATTTCAGATTATTTAGATGAAAAGGCAACTTTAAAACCCTTGTACAATCGTTTTCCAAATATTGAAAATTTCAAAGATCAAATTGCCGAAAAAGCCCTCAATTTCCCAATAGAAAACAGAGCTTTATTGGTTTCTGAATTAGAACAACAATATCAAAATTTTGATGTTTCTGAAAATACTTTGAGCAACATCAAACTTTTAAATCAAAGCAATACTTTCACAATAACAACGGGTCATCAGCTCAATTTATTTACTGGACCTTTGTATTTTTTGTACAAAATTGTTTCTACAATTAACTTGTGTAAAGAATTAAAATCAGAATATCCAGAACATAATTTTGTACCCATTTATTGGATGGCTACCGAAGATCACGACTTTGAAGAAATTAATTATTTTAATCTAAAGGGAAAAACCATTCGTTGGAACAGAGAAAGTTTTGGTCCTGTTGGCCGACTATCCACTGAAGGATTAGACAAAGTTTTTGAGGTGTTTTCAAAAGAAATTGGTTCTTTTACTAACGCTACTCAATTAAAAAATCTTTTTGAAAAGGCGTACTTAAAACACGAAAATTTGGCAGATGCTACACGATATTTGTCCAATGAATTATTTAAAAACGAAGGATTAGTTATCATTGATGGTGATTCCAAAGCATTAAAAAAACTATTGGTCCCGTTTGCAAAAAAAGAACTTTTGGAACAAACATCATTCAAAAAAGTTACTGAAACTAATGAGCTATTGAAAGACTATTTCGTGCAAGTAAATCCGCGTGAAATTAATTTATTTTATATCGAAGATTCCTTACGCGAACGAATTGTTTTGGAAAAAGGAATGTATAAAATCAACAATACCTCTATTGAATTCTCCGAAAATGAAATCCTTACTGAATTGGAAAATAATCCTCAAAAATTCAGTCCGAATGTCATTTTACGACCGTTATACCAAGAAATTATTTTACCCAATTTATGTTATATAGGTGGTGGTGGCGAGTTGGCTTATTGGTTGGAATTGAAATCTAATTTTGAAGCCAATAACATTACTTTTCCAATGCTGTTGTTGCGAAATTCTGTTCTTTTAGCTACACAAAAACAAATTGAAAAAGCTGATAATTTGAACTTAAAATGGAGCGACTTATTTGCCAATCAAAACGTATTGATTAACACTAAAACGAAAGAACTTTCTCAGTTTAATATAGATTTTTCAGAACAAAAAGAACATTTAAGAAAACAATTCGAAGCATTAGAAGCTATTGCCAATCAAACCGACAAATCCTTTATTGGTGCTGTAAAGGCTCAAGAAGCAAAACAAATTAAAGGCCTGGAAAATCTTGAAAAAAGATTATTAAAAGCTGAAAAAAGAGTTTTGAATGATAAACTAAATCGCATTACAACACTTCAAAACGAATTGTTTCCAAATCAAAGTTTACAAGAACGAAAAGCTAATTTTTCGGAATTTTATTTAGAATATGGCGATGTTCTTATTTCGCGTTTACTATCTGAATTAAAACCACTTGAAAAGCATTTTTCTATAATTTCATTCTAAAGTTTTTAACACTATAACGTTTTCGATAATTATTATTTTTTCTGTTAAAAATAATGACATAAATTGGTGTGGATTTTAAAAAACTTGATATGAAAAAACAACTACTTTTATGTATCGCGATGCTTTTTTTGGCTTTGAATAATAATGCTCAAGTCAATTCTGTAGCACTAGTTGGAGAAGCTGCTGGAGGATGGCCAGGCGATCCTGGAAATCCCGGACCAACAGACGTTCATCAAATGTCCACAACAGATGGTGTAAATTGGACTCTTTCTGCGATAACTTTAACAAGCGCTTCCAGTGGTGGAGGTGTAAAGTTTAGAGCAAATAATGATTGGGCTATCAATTGGGGTGCTACTAATTTTCCTTCTGGAACTGCAACTCCCGGTGGTTCTAATATTGTATGCTTGGTTGGGACTTATGATGTTACTTTCAATAGTTCTACTGGAGTGTATAATTTTTCGGGCACACCGATTACTTATCCATCAATTAGTCTTATTGGTGATGCCGCTGCAGGTTGGACTACAGATGTTGCTTTGAATACAACTGATGGTATTAATTATACGCTAAACAACTATACGTTTGTAAATGGTTATGTCAAATTCAGAAAAGATAATGATTGGACAGTAAATTGGGGTGCTTCTTCATTTCCAACTGGAACTGGAGTACAAGGCGGTGCTGATATTCCAGTACCTGCAGGCACTTACAATGTTAGTTTTAACATAAATACAGGAAGCTATGTATTTTCATTTCCACTAATAAGTGTTGTTGGTACAGCAGCTATCGATTGGAATACTGATATAGACATGCAAACTAGCGATGGTTTAAACTATACGTTAAGCTATCCTTCAGGATTTAATCTTGGTGAACTTAAATTTAGACAAGATCATAATTGGACTACGAATTGGGGCAACACTGCTTTTCCTTCTGGAACTGGCACACAAGGTGGTAATAATATCGTTGTTACTGCTACTGGATTTAATTTTGTATTGTTTAATCGTATTACAGGAAATTACAATTTTGTTGGTTTATTAAACACTAATACTTTTAATAATTCAGGTTTGAGTTATTATCCAAATCCAACAACTACTAATTGGAATTTCAATTCAAAAGAAAGTATCGATTCCATTGAGATTATAGATGTGTTAGGAAAAACAATTTTCAAAACATCAGACAAATCGGAAACTGTAGTTATTGATGCGGCTCAATTCAATAGCGGCGTTTATTTTGCGAAAATCACTATTGCAAATGCGATACAAACTGTAAAATTGATTAAAAATTAAATAAAATTGTACAATCGAAATAAATCCTCAAGGTTCTTCTTGGGGATTTTTTTTTTCAAGTAAGAAACACTACTTTTGCACCCGAATTAAAAACAAATAAATAAAAATAAAATGGCTACAAATAGAACATTTACAATGATTAAGCCTGATGCTGTTGAAAACGGTCACATCGGTGGAATTTTAAACATGATTACAGAAGGTGGTTTCAAAATCGTTTCTTTGAAATTAACACAATTAACAGTTGCCGATGCACAAGCTTTTTACGCTGTTCACGCTGCAAGACCTTTCTTTGGTGAATTAGTAGAATTCATGACTAGAGGTCCTATTGTTGCTGCAATTTTAGAAAAAGAAAACGCTGTTGAAGATTTTAGAACTTTAATTGGTGCTACAAATCCTGCTGAAGCTGCAGAAGGAACTATCCGTAAAAAATATGCTACTTCAATTGGAGAAAATGCTGTTCACGGTTCAGATTCTGATGAAAATGCTGCTATTGAAAGTGCTTTCCATTTTTCTGGAAGAGAACAATTCTAATATTCCATCCATCTATTTTTCAGATTGCGAATAAAATAATAAATCCCGATTCTTAATTGAATCGGGATTTTTTTATCTTAAAACTAAGTCTTTTACCACTTCCTTTCGAAGTTCTTCGTTAATCATTTTGATGATTTTCTGTTTGCCATAACTCAATTCTTCTCGTAAAACCGCAGACGTTAATTTAACATAAAGCGTACTTCCCTTCAATAAAACTTCTTGAGTATAACTATTGACACCATTACCCATAAGGCTTTTCCATGCCTGTTCAACATCGATTTTATCCATGCCCAATTCCAACTTATTCTGCTGAATAAATTGTTGCAACACTTCTGAAATAGAGCTTTCGTTACTTAATCGTTTGGCCATAGGTATTGGTTTATATTACTTTACAGAGAACGGCACTTGGCGTTTGTAATGATATTCTAAATTATCTTTATTTTTCAATACTAAAGTACTATCTCTAAGTTCGATTATTTCTTCTTTCCACTTCCCATAACTGGTGGTATAATTAATAAAAAAGTCGCCTTCTTCATTAGAAATTTGAATCGTTTCTCTGATATCATTAGTTAAATACCTTCCGTCCAATTGAGGCATTACTTTCTGACGAAATCCTTTATTGTTTTTAATTTCAAAAAAATCAATAGTTTCATTCACTTTATATTCCTTCTTTTCACCTCCAGGAAGTTCAACTTTTTGAATCTCCCAATAGCCGTTTAATTTTGTAATGTCTTTATCTCTAATTGCTTGTTTACAAGAAACTAATACTAAACTGAAGACTAAAATGATGGTTGCTTTTTTCATACTTTAAATAAAACCTAAAATTACGATATATTTTAAAAAATAAAAAAGTATTTTTGATTAAACCTTTCAGATTTATTAAGGTCTTATCAACCAAATCGTTTACTATGAAAAAATATTTATCTCTACTTATTTTAGCTCTTTTTACTTTTGGATGTAGTTCTGATAGTGGTTCAAACAACAATACTCCTACAGATGAAGCAATGTATTTTCCACCAAATGATGGAAGCACCAGTTGGGAAACAAAGTCTATTTCTGACTTAGGATGGAATCAATCCGCTGTTCAACCACTTTTGGATTATTTACAATTGAAAAATTCTAAATCGTTTATGATATTAGTAAACGGTAGAATTGTGATGGAAAACTATTTCAATGGACATACTGCCACTACTCCATGGTATTGGGCAAGTGCAGGCAAAACACTAACCTCAACAGTAACTGGAATTGCAGAACAAGAAGGATATCTTAACATCAATAATAAAGTTTCTGATTACATTGGAACAGGATGGACAAGCATTCCACTAGCAAAAGAAAATTTAATCACATGCAGACATTTATTAACCATGTCATCTGGATTGGACGACTCGCTTGGTGATGATGTTTCACCTGCCAATCTGCAATATGTTGCCGATGCTGGAACACGTTGGGCGTATCACAATGTATATGTAAAACTTCAAGATGTGGTTTCACAAGCTACAGGACAAACTTGGACCAATTATTTCAACACCAAATTAAGAGATAAACTCGGAATGACTGGTGGCAGTTGGATCAATACAAGCGATGGTTTACGGACCTATTGGAGTACTACTAGAAACATGGCTCGATTTGGGTTGATGGCTCTAAATAAAGGAAAATGGAACGGAAATCAAGTGATTAATGAAACCTATTTTAATGCAGCTACCAATACCTCACAATCTATTAATCTAGCTTATGGTTATTTATGGTGGTTGAATGGAAAAGCGAGTTATCATTTACCTCAAAGCCAATTGCAGTTGAATGGTAGTATCATTCCGCATGGACCAAGCGATATGTTTATGGCTTTGGGAAAAAACGACCAAAAAATTTATGTTATTCCAAGTAAAAAGATGGTTGTGATTAGAATGGGAGACGCCGCTGACGCCGTGAATATGGCACTTTCAGATTTTGACGACGTTCTTTGGCAAAAAATAAGCGCATTATATCAATAATGCGCTTATTTTTTTAAATTTTTGAATTGATTATTTCAATTTTGAATTGAAAAATTTTATTAGTCCATACAAAAATAATACAAACGTTATCAATTGCAAACCCATCGCAATGTCTGTAAATCGCTTCTCGATAAATTTGGCAAGAACTCCTAACACTATACTTATAAGTATAAGAATCAAAGGAGAAGCCGATTTAAAAAATGAAACAAAATTATTCATAATAACTATTTAAAGAAGCTATCTACAAATTCAAATTTATTGAATACTTGCAAATCTTCAATGCCTTCACCTACACCAATATATTTTACTGGTATTTGAAATTGGTCAGAAATCCCGATAACAACACCACCTTTAGCGGTTCCGTCTAGTTTTGTGACAGCTAAACACGAAACCTCAGTAGCTGCAGTAAACTGTTTGGCTTGTTCAAATGCATTTTGTCCGGTAGAGCCATCCAAAACTAAAAGCACATCGTGTGGCGCATCCGCTACCACTTTTTGCATTACTTTTTTAACTTTTGAAAGCTCGTTCATTAATCCAATTTTATTGTGCAAACGACCTGCTGTATCTATAATTACAACATCTGCATTTTGAGAAACAGCGCTTTGCAATGTATCAAATGCAACAGACGCAGGATCACTTCCCATTTGTTGTTTTACAATAGGAACACCTACTCTATCTGCCCAAATTTGTAATTGATCTATAGCCGCAGCTCTAAACGTATCAGCAGCTCCAAGAACGACCTTGTATCCTGCTTTTTTAAACTGATAAGCTAATTTTCCGATGGTAGTAGTTTTACCAACACCATTCACACCCACAACCATAATTACATACGGTTTTTTATCAGCTGGGATTTTGAATTCTGACTCTTCACCCGATTTGGTTTCTGACAAAAGTGCTGCTATCTCATCACGAAGAATTTGATTCAATTCGTCAGTACCTAAATATTTATCATTAGCAACTCTAGCTTCAATGCGTTTAATGATTTTGAGTGTGGTATCAACTCCCACATCAGAAGATACTAAAATTTCTTCCAGATTATCTAAAACTTCATCATCAACTTTGGATTTTCCTGCAATAGCTTTAGTCAATTTAGAGAAAAACGTTGTTTTAGTTTTCTCTAAGCCTTTGTCTAATGTTTCTTTTTTTTCTGATGAAAATATTCTTTTAAAAAAACTCATTTCTTTTATTTTGTGTATTTAAGAACAAGGGGTTAACAATGATTATAATCCTTATCAATAAAATTAGAGACAAATATAAAAATAAAAAAGCTACTTTCTAGCGAAAGTAGCTTTGATATATATCGATTTTTATGAATTATTTCTTTTTAAGAAATTCATCTACTTCTTCTGGAGTCATAATGCTTTCTACGAAAGTATATGCACCTGTTTTAGGAGATTTTACCATCTTGATGGCTTTAGTTAATCTCTTAGAAGCTGTCTGTAACGTTGCAACGGTCTTTTTTGCCATGATTCAATGAGTATTTGAATTTTTATTAACCTCTAGTAAGTACTTGAGATTTATATAAAATTTCTAATTATTTAATTTCTTTATGAACAGTCATTCTCTTTAAGATTGGATTAAATTTTTTAATCTCTAATCTGTCTGGAGTATTTTTTTTGTTTTTCTTGGTGATGTAACGAGAAGTTCCTGGAAGACCAGTTGCTTTGTGCTCAGTACACTCTAAAATTACTTGGATTCTATTACCTTTCTTTGCCATCTTACTTTATTTTTATTGGATACAGATTATTTAATAAATCCGTTAGCTTTTGCATTTTTCAATACGGCAGCTAATCCATTTTTATTGATTGTTTTAATTGTAGATGCAGCTACTCTAAGAGTAATCCATCTGTCTTCTTCAGCAAGATAGAAACGTTTTTTAACTAAGTTTACAGAAAACTTTCTCTTAGTTTTGTTCATAGCGTGAGAAACGTTATTTCCTACCATCGCTCTTTTACCTGTAAGGTCACAAACTCTTGACATTATGCTTTTCTTTTATCGTTATTCAAAATCAGGGTGCAAAGAAACAAAAAAGAAACCTTATACACAAAAAAATATTACACATTTTTTAAAATTTCTTTTTGTAACATTTCAAATGCTTTATTTACAGTTCTATCTATCACTTTTTCACGTGGTTGACCAAAATTGAATTCCTCCACAAGAACGCCATTTGGTGTTGCCAATGCTATAAACACGGTTCCAACAGAAGCATCTGCTTCACCTTTAGACGGACCTGCATTGCCAGTTGTAGCAATAGCATAATCAGTATTCATTATTTTTTGTGCTCCCAAAGCCATTTCCGATGCTACTTGTGCACTAACGACTGAATAATTTTCGATAGTTTGTTGAGAAACTCCTAAAATAGACACTTTAGTATCTGTAGCATAACTCACTACACTTCCTCTAAAATAAGTAGAAGCTCCAGCAACCGATGTTAACGTTTGTGCTATTTTACCACCAGTACAACTTTCGGCAGTAGCAATAGTTTTACCCAATTGTGTTAATTGCCTTCCCAAAACCACTTCTATCGTTTCATCTTCATCAAAACCCACAATAATATCGCCAATAATTTTAGTTAAAGACGTTACATTCTCTGCAATAGCTTTTTCTAGAACTTCTTTATCCGTTCCTCGAGCTGTTAATCGCAAACGCACTCTTCCTGGTGCTGGCAAGTAGGCTAATTTTATAAATTTTGGCAAATTATTTTCCCAATCTTCTATGCGTTCTGCTACCAAACTTTCGCCTTGACCATACGTCATGATGGTTTTGTGTAAAATATAAGGACGTTGGTATTCTTTTATTACTTTGGGAATGATTTCATTTTCTACAATATATTTCATTTCGTATGGAACACCTGGTAACGAAATATAAACTGTATTCTCTTTTTTCATCCACATTCCTGGGGCAGTTCCAACCTTATTAAAAAGCACTTGGCATTTAGACGGAACAAGCGCCTGATCCTTGTTCATTTGTGAAGCCGGTCGTTTCATCACACTTTCAATCAACTCAATTACATGAGTCTCAACTTCTTTATTGAGCACCAACGTATCATTAAAGTACTCACAAAAAGTTTTCTTAGTAATATCGTCTTTTGTAGGCCCTAAACCACCTGTTATTACTACTAAATCTACTTTATTTTGAAGTGCTGTAAAAGTGTCTAAAATATGTTGCTTATCGTCTGAAATCGATAGCATTTCATTAATTTGAATTCCGATTCGATCTAAAGATTTGGCTATAAAACCCGAATTGGTATCGACTATTTGTCCGATTAAAATTTCGTCACCAATAGTAACTATGGTTGCTTTCATTAAATGTGAGTTTAGTTGCTGAGGCTGTAAAATACAGATTTTTTTGTTTGATTCATAAAACAAAAAAAGTAAAACATTACATTATCAACCAACATTGATGGGTTCTGTAAATGCTTTACATTTGGAGAAACATCAAAATTTATAAATTGAGATGCTGGTATTAAACAAAAAGTGAGAATTACCATTACAAATAATTCTCAACTCTTTGTGCTATTTATTAAATTTCGAAATCTTTTTTGATTTCTTTAATTGCTTTATCAACTTGATCTTGAATGCTTTCGAAAGTGGCTTCAATTTCTTTTTTCTTTCCTTCAGCTTTGGTCCAAGCTTCTACCTGAAGAATTTCTTCGTAAGCCATAGTCATTCCTAATAAATCCAAAGTTGGCTTTATTTTGTGTGCAAAAGCATAAGCTTGTTTATGGTCTTTTTCTTTAATTCCAATCTCGATTTGTTTCAAATCTTGAGGAACTTCAGTTACAAAAAGTGTGATAATTTGCATTACAAATTCTGGATCATTGTCCGAAAGTGCGTAAACTTTTGAGAGGTTATAATTTATTGCCATTACTTAACTTGTATTCTAAATGATTTTTTATTTTCTATGAATCCTTCTAATATATCGTTTGGTTTTACAGCAGCAACTCCTTCTGGTGTTCCTGTAAAAATAATATCACCTTTTTTAAGTGTGAAAAACTGAGAAACATGTGAAATCAACTCGTCAATTTTCCACATCATATGTTGTGTATTTCCTTTCTGAACTACATTTCTATTATTAATTAACTCAAAATTAATACTTTCCAACGAACTAAACTCAGTTTTCGGATAAAAGTCACCAATAACCGCTGAACCGTCAAACGCTTTAGCTTTTTCCCATGGCAAACCTTTTTCTTTCAACTTACTTTGCAAATCACGAGCGGTAAAATCAATTCCTAATCCGATTTCGTCGTAATAATTATGAGCAAATTTAGGTTCGATGTATTTCCCTACTTTATTAATTTTGACTAGAACTTCTACTTCATGATGCACGTCATTACTAAATTCTGGAATCACAAAAGGATGTTGCTTGAGTAAAATTGCCGAATCAGGTTTTAAAAAAACCACTGGTTCATCAGGCCTTTCGTTTTGAAGCTCCTTAATATGATTTACGTAATTTCTTCCGATGCAAATTATTTTCATTTTAATTCTAACTTTACAAAGTAAATCAGTTTTTTATTATCCTTAACTTAATTTATTATTAAGTTTTCGCAATTTGATTCCGGTCAAAACCTTTTTGGTATACAATGGAAAATCGGCACCTTGAATCCAACCGTAATAACCTGGTTCTTTTTCGAGTACTTCTTCTACCAATTGCCCTTTGTTTTTACCAAATGTAAAAATTTCTTGTCCTTTATCATTCAGCGCAATAAATCCAGCAAAATCAACCGATTTTTTACGAGTCGTAAAATCGGCTAACGATTTCATATCATTTTCTAAATCGGAATAACGATCCAATTGCGCTTTCAAAATTTCATAAGTCGCCATGGTATCAGCTTCTGCTGAATGGGCATTTTCAAGGCTTTGATTACAATAAAATTTGTATGCGGCACTTAAAGTTCGTTCTTCTTTTTTATGAAATATGGTTTGAACATCAACAGAAACTCGATTTTTCATATCAAAATCAACCTCGGCACGAAGCAATTCTTCAGCTAAAAGCGGAATATCAAATCGATCGGAATTGAATCCGGCCAAATCAGAATCTTTAATCATGTTGTGAATTTGAGATGCCAATTCTTTAAAAGTAGGTTCATTAGCAACTTTTTCATTAGTAATACCGTGCACTGCAGTGGCAAAAGCCGGAATTGGTATTGTAGGATTGACCAACCATGTTTTGCTCTCTTTGTTTCCGTTTGGATATACCTTAAAAATTGAGATTTCTACAATTCTATCTTTAGCAACATCAATCCCAGTAGTTTCAAGGTCGAAAAAACAAATAGGTCTGTTTAATTTTAATTCCATTACATTTTATTAGCAGACAAATATAAAAGATTGAAGTTACCGTTTATCGATTATTTATTTTTTTTACTTATTTTAAAATAAAAAATCCCGATAGATAACTATCGGGATTGATTTTCAATTATATATATATTTAATATTCTCTATTTACATCAAATGCTTCTAAATATTCGGCAACTCGTTTTACAAAACTTCCGCCAAGTGCACCATCTACTACTCTATGATCATAACTGTGCGACAAGAACATTTTTTGGCGAATTCCGATAAAATCACCTTCTGGAGTTTCGATAACTGCTGGCACTTTACGGATAGCACCAAGTGCTAAAATTCCTACTTGCGGCTGATTGATAATTGGTGTTCCAAATACCGAACCGAAAGTTCCCACATTGGTAACTGTATAGGTTCCGCCTTGCGTATCGTCTGGTTTCAATTTACCTGCTTTGGCTCGGTTTCCTAAATCGTTAACCGCTTTTGCCATTCCTACCAAATTCAATTGGTCAGCATTTTTAATAACTGGAACAATTAAGTTTCCGTTTGGTAATGCTGCTGCCATTCCGAGATTGCTATTTTTTCTTTTGATGATATAATCACCATCTACCGAAATATTCATTCCAGGGAAATCTTTCAACGCTTTAGCAACCGCTTCCATAAATATAGGAGTAAACGTTAGTTTTTCACCTTCTCGTTTTTCAAAAGCATTTTTAACTCTATCTCTCCATTTTACAATATTAGTAACATCAACTTCAATAAACGATTGTACGTGAGCCGAAGTTTGCACTGAAGCCACCATATAACCCGAAATCAACTTACGCATTCTATCCATTTCAACAATTTCGTCACCACCGTTTACAGAAACCGGAACGGCTTTAGTTTCAGGTTGCGAGTTTTGAACAATAGTTTTTGGCGCCTCGACTGCGCTCGGCGTGACAGATTGCGGTGAGCTAGTTCTATTTTTTATGAAATTTAAAATATCTTCTTTAGTAACACGACCGTCTTTTCCTGAACCTGAAATACTTTCTAATTCGGCTACAGAAACGCCTTCGGCTGCAGCAATATTTTTCACTAATGGCGAAAAGAATTTATCACTACTTGAAAAATCAGCTGGAGCAACAGTTTCTTTAGCAACTTCGACGGTTTTAGCAACTTCAGCTACAATTGGAGCAGCAACATCAGCCGCTTTTGGAGCTTCTACAGCACCTCCTTCGGTTTCGATAATTGCAATCGTTTGACCCACTTTAACCACATCATTCACTTGGAATAAAATTTCGGTTAACGTACCAGAAACTTCACTTGGCACTTCACTATCCACTTTATCAGTTGCGATTTCTAAAACAGCTTCATCGGCAGCAATTGCATCGCCAACGTTTTTTAACCAATTGGTAATTGTTGCTTCTGCAACGCTTTCACCCATTTTAGGTAATTTCAATTCAAACTTTGCCATATCTTTAAACTAAAGTTGTGTTTTTTTATAATGATTGCAAAATTAGTAATTTTATCTTCATTTTGTAATGAATATACTAATTTTTTAGTTGGATAATTTCTCCTCTGTCTATTGCATTATTGCTTCCTATCAGGAAGTTTGAGTTCGGAATATAATTCTTAAATGTTAAATTCTTTGATTTATGGCAATTCATAAACGCTATTATATCTTTGAAACCAAAAGATTTTGTATCAAAAATAATTTCGATATTGGATTTACAATCATTTTTAAATTGTGAAAAATCATTCAATACCACCGTTTTTTTTTCTAAATCCAATGAAATATCTTCTTTAGAAAAAACCAAATATTGATCAATAGTTCTTTGTAAAGGTTTGGATTGATTTTTTTTAAACAACGAAAACGCAAAAGCGCCAATTTTCATGAACAAATTAAAAAAAGACGACTTTTTAAAATGCTTTTGGTAGAAAAACTGCATCGCTTCTTGAAAACGTTTCATGTATTTCTCGTCACGAACAGTGCTTTCTCCTTTATAATGTATCACGGTGGTTTCATGGAAATAATAATTGTTTTTCCCTTTTTGCAACACCATATAACTCAAATCAATATCATCGGAATACATAAAGCAATTTTCATCAAAACCGCCAATTTCAGTATACAATTCGCGTTGCATCACCATAAAAGCACCCACCAAAATATCAACTTTTCCCGATTGATTTTCGGATAAATGTTGCGCATAGTATTTCCCAAAAACATTTGACATTTTATACAATCCAAAGATTTTTGTAAAAGAAACCCATGGTGTTGGAACGCCACGTTTGCTTTCAGGAAGAAAATTCCCTGTGCCGTCGATTAGTTTACAACCGATTATACCTGTGTTGGTTTGCACTTCGACTGCGATCAGTGTGACAAAATTTAGAATTTTACTAAAAGTATCTTCTGCAACAACGGTATCTGGATTTAGAATACAAATATATTCGCCTTTGGCTTGAGCAACTCCAATGTTATTGCCTTTCGGAAAACCCAAATTTTCTGCATTTTCGATAAGTTTAACATTAGGAAAAAGTTGCTTCATCATCGCACAACTATCATCAGAAGAATGATTATCAACCACAATAATTTCGCCATCAATGCCTTCTAGTGCTTTTTGGACACTTAAAACGCATTGCTCTAAGAAATAGCGCACATTGTAATTTAAAATAATGACGGATAGTTGCATTCGACAAATATAAACTTTTTAAAATTTCAAATGTCAACTTCAAAAATCAACTTCAAAAAAATAAATTTATTCAATACAAATACTGTTTAGCCCTGATGTTAGGGAAAATCCTTTTTTGTAAAAAAAGATTTGGAAAGACAGCAGGAAAATGGAAAACAGATAAATCCCGAACGATTCGCTCCTGAAACAATTCGTAATTCGTAATTTTTAATTCGTAATTTATAGCTTACTTTTGCAAAAAAAATACACTTGTGAATTACTTATCAGTAGAAAATATTTCAAAATCATTTGGCGAACGCACTTTGTTCAAAGACATTTCGTTTGGAATTAACAAAGACCAAAAAATTGCATTTATTGCTAAAAATGGTTCGGGAAAAACCTGCATCATGAAAATTTTGAACGGTGAAGACGAACCTGATACGGGTCAAGTGGTGATTCGCAAGGAAATTAAAATGGCATTTCTGTCGCAAGTGCCACAATTGCAAGACGAATTAACCGTTGAAGAAAGTATTTTCGCTTCTGATAATGAAATTTTACACGTAATTGAACGTTATGAAAAAGCTCTAGAAAATCCAGAAGATACGGAAGCTTATGAAAAGGCTTTTGATGATATGGATCGTTTTAATGCGTGGGATTTTGAAACACAATTCAAGCAAATTTTGTTCAAATTGAAGTTGGAAGATTTCAAATTGAAAGTAAAAAATATGTCGGGTGGACAGAAAAAACGTCTTTCGTTAGCGATTATTTTGATCAACAAACCCGATTTATTGATTTTGGACGAGCCTACCAATCACTTGGATTTGGAGATGATTGAATGGTTAGAAAGTTATTTTGCTAAAGAGAATATTACCTTGTTTATGGTGACACACGACCGTTTCTTTTTGGAACGCGTTTGTAATGAAATCATCGAATTAGACAACGGAAAATTATACAGTTACAAAGGAAATTACTCTTATTATTTAGAGAAAAAAGAAGAACGTCAGATTTCTGAAAATGCAACGATTGACAAAGCGCAAAACTTGTTTGTAAAAGAATTGGCTTGGATGCGACGTCAACCCAAAGCGCGAACAACTAAGTCAAAATCGCGTCAAGATGATTTTTACAAAATCAAAGAAGTTGCCGAAAGTCGTAGAAAAGAAAATGTTGTTGAATTAGAAATCAACATGGAACGTCTTGGCAGCAAGATTATTGAGTTGCATAAAATTTCTAAAAAGTTTGGTGATAAAAAGATTTTGGAGAATTTTAGTTTTGACTTTCAACGTGGTGCTCGCATTGGAATTATTGGTAAAAACGGAACTGGTAAATCGACTTTTTTGAATTTGTTGACGCAAACCATTCCAGTAGATTCTGGAAAAGTTATTACTGGTGAAACCATAAAAATTGGGTATTATACACAAAGTGGTATCAACCCAAAACCAGGACAACGCGTTATTGATATTATTAAAGAATACGGAGAATATATTCCGTTGATGAAAGGAAAATTGATTTCGGCAAGTCAATTGTTGGAACGCTTTTTATTTGATAGTAAGAAACAATACGATTACGTAGAAAAATTAAGTGGTGGCGA
Organism: uncultured Flavobacterium sp.; assembly: GCA_964577105.1. Taxonomy (GTDB): domain Bacteria; phylum Bacteroidota; class Bacteroidia; order Flavobacteriales; family Flavobacteriaceae; genus Flavobacterium. The sequence continues at coordinate 39,754 of CAZNWY010000020.1, read as the reverse complement.
ATTGAAACGTTTGTATTTATGTACGGTTTTAATTCAGAATCCGAATTTCTTGATTCTCGATGAGCCAACGAATGATTTGGATATTGTGACCTTAAACGTTTTGGAAAGTTTCTTATTGGATTATCCGGGATGTTTGTTGGTTGTTTCGCACGATCGTTATTTTATGGATAAAATTGTAGACGATTTATTTGTGTTTCGAGGCGACGGAATTGTAGAAAACTTCCCAGGAAATTACTCCGATTTTAGAGCTTATGAAGATTCGGCTGAACCAGCAAATAAAGACGAAAACAAAGAAAAGAGCAACTGGAAACAAACTAAAACTATTTCGACTGGATTGAATTTTAACGAGCAAAAAGAGTTCAATAAAATTGAAAAAGAGATTAAAGATTTAGAATACCAAAAGAAACAAATCGAACAATTATTCTCCGACGGAAAAGTGGGCGACAACGATATTGAAAGTAAAGCTAACGAATTGCAAAAAGTGATTCAAACTCTAGAAGAAAAAGAAGAACGTTGGTTTGAACTTTCTTCAAAAATGGAATAAATTTCAATACAGATTTCACAGATTAACACCAATTAAATCTGTGAAAATCTGTGCAATCTGTGAAAATCTGTGCAATCTGTGTTAAATATGCTACACATCCTAAAATCATATATAAACTTCCTATGGCACTCCAAAAACGAACACGGAGTACATTCGCCGTTTGTATTTGATTTGGTAACTAAATGCTTTTACGACAAAAAAAACTATCCTGAATATTCCATTCTAAAAAACTACCGAAATTCGCTTTTGCAAAACAACAACACCATTGAAGTAACCGATTTTGGTGCTGGTTCCAGAGTATTCAAAAGCAATATCCGAGCCATCAATCAAATTGCCAAAAACGCCGGAATTTCTCCTAAAAGAGCTCAATTATTATTTAGAATAGTAAAATATTTCAAACCCGAAAACATTTTAGAAATTGGCACTTCGTTAGGATTAGCGACTTCTGCCCTATCATTAGGCAATAAAAACTCCAAAATATCCACCTTAGAAGGTTGCCCTAATACCATAGCAATTGCAAAAACTCAACTTCAAAAATTCAACTTCAATACTATAGAATATGTAAATGCTGAATTTTCGAGTTATCTAAGTAACTGCCAACTGAAAACAGAGAACTGTCAACTGATTTACTTCGACGGCAACCATTCCAAAAAAGCTACTTTAGAGTATTTCGAACTTTTACTTCCAAAAATTACGAACGATTCGGTTTGGATTTTTGACGATATTCATTGGAGTTCCGACATGGAAGAAGCATGGAAAATCATTCAAAATAATCCCAAAGTTACCGTTACTATCGACACCTTTCAGTGGGGAATCGTTTTCTTTAGAAGCGAACAAGAAAAAGAACATTTTGTGATTCGAGTGTAACAAAACCGAATTTTTAACTACCTATAGAACGAATAAAATTTGATTTTGTACTTTTATAATCCGAAATCGTAATTCGTAATTTTTAATTCGTAATTCTCAATGGCAAATCCATTAATCAACATCACCAACATCAAACGTGATTTTCAACTTGGCAGTGAAACCATCAACGTTTTAAAAGGAATTGATTTACAAATCAATAAAGGAGAATATGTTGCTTTAATGGGACCTTCAGGCTCTGGAAAATCAACGCTGATGAACATTTTGGGTTGTTTAGACACTCCAACTTCTGGAACCTATATTCTAAACGGAAAAGACGTTTCGCAAATGCACGACGACGATTTAGCCGAAATTCGTAACAAAGAAATCGGATTTGTGTTCCAAACCTTCAACTTGCTTCCAAGAACTACTGCTCTAGATAACGTGGCACTGCCTATGATTTATGCAGGTTATTCCAAATCGGAACGCAATAAAAGAGCGATCGAAGTGCTTACTCAAGTAAACCTTGCCGACAGAATGGACCACCAACCCAACCAACTTTCGGGTGGTCAACGACAAAGAGTTGCTGTGGCTCGCGCCTTGGTAAATCGCCCATCGATTATTCTTGCCGATGAACCTACCGGAAATCTTGATAGTAAAACCTCCGTAGAAATCATGAAACTTTTTGGCGACATTCATGCCGCTGGAAACACGGTAATTTTGGTGACTCACGAAGAAGACATCGCCAAATATGCCCACAGAATCATCCGTTTACGAGACGGATTGATTGAAAGTGATAATCTAAACGAAGGTCATTTGTAATAATTTGAAGCGAATCGTTCGGGCTTTATCAGTAATCCATTTTCCCGCTGTCCATTAAACACGATACCATTCCCATCGGGGCTAATTAGCAATCCATTTTAATTTTTGTTATCTTTGAAAACCAATTTTGATTTTTGACAAATACCTAAATCTAACTGTCTAAAAATCTAAAAATCTAAAAATCTAAATGAAAGTATATACTAAAACTGGCGACACCGGAACCACAGCTTTGTTCGGTGGCACACGTGTTCCTAAACATCATATCCGAATAGAAAGTTACGGCACCGTAGACGAATTAAACTCACACATCGGTTTGATACGCGACCAAGAAATGAATGTGCATTACAAAGAAGTGCTCATTGAAGTTCAAGATAGACTCTTTACGGTTGGAGCTATTTTAGCCACACCACCCGAAAAAGAAACTTTAAAAAACGGTGAAAAACGCCTTCAAAACTTAGGGATTCTAGAATCAGACATCAATTATCTCGAAAACGAAATTGATGCTATGGAAGAATCGTTACCACCCATGACGCATTTTGTATTACCTGGTGGTCATACTACCGTGTCATATTGTCATATTGCACGTTGTGTATGCCGTAGAGCCGAGCGTTTAGCGGTACATTTAAATGACATAGAACCTACCGACGAGCTGGTAATAAAGTACCTAAACCGACTTTCTGACTACCTTTTTGTCTTGGCACGGAAGTTGTCTTACGACTTGAACGCTGAGGAAGTGCAATGGATTCCTAGGAAGTAACCATTTGCACTGTTAATGAATAGTTTTAAAACTATAAAATCATTAATCAAAGCCCTAAAAACAAACGTTCTTAACTTTAATCATAAAATAAATCAATTTTTACTTGACTTTTTCAGTAATAAATTTATTTTTGCATAAATTATAAAATCGAAAGCAGATGTATTGGACATTAGAATTAGCATCCTATTTAAGTGATGCGCCGTGGCCAGCTACCAAAGATGAGCTTATTGACTACGCTATTAGAGCTGGTGCTCCTTTAGAAGTGGTAGAAAACCTTCAATCTATTGAAGATGAGGGAGAAATATATGAATCAATGGAAGAGATTTGGCCTGATTATCCGACTGACGAAGATTACCTTTGGAATGAGGATGAATATTAATACAAAATAAACTAACACAACAGAAAAAAGTCTCCTTTGGGGCTTTTTTTTTGTTTAAATTTGCACTCCCAAATATGTGGGATTTAATAAAATAAATACAAACCCGTTATGAGTTTCATCAATAGCATACTTAAAATGTTCGTAGGCGATAAATCTGAAAAAGATGTCAAAGCCACACAACCTTACATAGCCAAAATAAAAGCATTAGAGCCAGCATTAATGGCACTTTCTCATGATGAATTGAGAGCCAAAACAGCAGAGTTCAAAGAAAAAATAAAACAAGCTCGTGCCAAACAAGATGCAGATATTGCAGCTAAAAAAATTGAAGCCGAGAACACTGCCGACATCGACTTGAGAGAAGACATCTACAACACCATTGATGCTTTAGAAAAAGAAGCTTACGAAATTTCTGAAAAAGTACTGATGGACATTCTTCCTGAAGCTTTTGCAGTTGTTAAAGAAACAGCTAGACGTTTTAAAGACAACTCAACAATCACCGTTACTGCAACTCCAAAAGACAGAGAATTATCTGCTACCAAATCATACATCACTTTAGACGGAGAAAAAGCTATTTGGGCCAACCAATGGAATGCTGCTGGTAAAGACATCACTTGGGACATGATTCACTACGACGTGCAGTTGATTGGTGGTATCGTACTTCACGAAGGAAAAATTGCCGAGATGCAAACGGGTGAAGGAAAAACATTGGTTGCTACACTTCCATTATACTTAAATGCTTTAACTGGAAACGGTGTACATTTAGTTACCGTGAACGATTATTTGGCAAAACGTGATAGCACCTGGAAAGCGCCATTATTTGAATTCCACGGTTTAACAGTAGACTGTATTGACAACCATTCTCCAAATACTGAAGCTCGTAGAAAAGCTTATGAAGCAGATATTACTTATGGAACCAACAACGAATTTGGTTTCGATTATTTGAGAGATAACATGGCGCATTCGCCAGAAGATTTAGTACAAAGAAAACACAATTACGCGATTGTCGATGAGGTCGATTCGGTATTGATTGATGATGCTAGAACGCCTTTAATCATTTCGGGTCCAGTACCTGATGGTGACCGTCACGAATTCAACGAATTAAAACCAAAAGTTGAAAATTTATACAACCTACAACGTCAACTAGCCAATGGCTTTTTAGCGGAAGCTAGAAAATTAATCAAAGAAGGAAACACTAAAGATGGTGGTTTTCAGTTATTGAGAGCCTATCGTGCGTTGCCTAAAAACAAAGCTTTAATTAAGTTTTTGAGTGAAGAAGGTGTAAAACAAATTCTTCAAAAAACAGAAAACGAATACATGCAAGACAACAATCGTAAAATGCCAATTGTTGACGAAGCATTGTATTTTGTAATCGAAGAAAAAAATAATCAAGTAGAGTTGACGGATAACGGAATCAAATTCTTATCTCAAGATACTGATGAAAACTTCTTCGTTCTTCCTGATATTGGAACAGAAATTGCCAACATCGAAAAACAAAATTTAGAAAAAGATAAAGAAGCCGAAGCCAAAGAACATTTGTTTCAGGATTTCGGAATCAAATCGGAGCGTATCCATACACTTACTCAGTTACTTAAAGCCTATACTCTTTTTGAAAAAGACGTAGAATATGTAATCATGGATAATAAAATCCTGATTGTTGACGAGCAAACCGGTCGTATTATGGACGGTCGTCGTTATTCTGACGGATTGCACCAAGCCATTGAAGCAAAAGAGCAAGTAACTATTGAAGCCGCTACACAAACGTTTGCTACGATTACCCTTCAAAACTATTTCCGTATGTACAGCAAATTGGCTGGTATGACAGGAACTGCTGTTACTGAAGCTGGAGAGTTTTGGGAAATCTACAAATTAGATGTGGTTGAGATTCCTACCAATAGAGGAATTTCTCGTCACGACAAAGAAGATTTAATTTATCGTTCGGTTCGTGAAAAATTCAATGCCGTTATTGAAGATGTAACACAATTGGCTGCCTCTGGAAGACCGGTATTGATTGGAACCACTTCGGTTGAAATCTCTGAATTATTAAGTCGTATGCTAAAAATGCGTGGTGTAGCTCACAACGTATTGAATGCAAAAATGCATAAAAAAGAAGCTGAAATTGTTGCCGAAGCTGGAAAACCTGGAGTAGTTACTATTGCTACTAACATGGCTGGTCGTGGAACCGATATCAAGCTTACTCCAGAAGTAAAAGCGGCTGGTGGTTTAGCCATTATCGGTACAGAACGTCACGATTCTCGTCGTGTAGACCGTCAGTTGCGTGGTCGTGCTGGTCGTCAAGGAGATCCAGGAAGTTCTCAGTTCTATGTTTCATTAGAAGATAATTTGATGCGTCTTTTTGGTTCTGAAAGAGTAGCCAAAGTAATGGACAGAATGGGATTGAAAGAAGGTGAAGTAATTCAGCATTCGATGATGACCAAATCTATCGAGAGAGCACAGAAAAAAGTGGAAGAAAATAACTTTGGTACTCGTAAACGTTTATTAGAATATGATGACGTGATGAATGCACAAAGAGAAGTAGTATACAAACGTCGTCGTCATGCTTTACATGGTGAACGTTTGAAACTGGATATCGCCAATATGATGTACGACACTTGCGAAGTTATTGTAAGTGACAACAAAGCCAAAAACGATTTCAAAAACTTTGAATTCGAATTGATACGTTATTTCTCTATAACTTCTCCAGTTTCATCGAATGAGTTTGATAAAATGAACGAAGTAGAGCTTACTGGTAAAGTATACAAAGCGGCTATGCAATATTATACTGAAAAAACTGAAAGAAGTGCTCGTGAAGCATTGCCTATCATTGCCGACGTTTATGAAAATCCAAACAATCACTACGAACGCATTATTGTTCCTTTTACAGACGGAATCAAATCATTGAACGTGGTTACCGATTTGAAAAAAGCCTATGAAACTCAAGGAGCACAATTGATTGCTGATTTTGAAAAAAACATCACTTTGGCGATTGTAGACGAAGCTTGGAAAAAACACTTACGTAAAATGGACGAATTGAAAACTTCAGTTCAGTTGGCCGTTCACGAACAAAAAGATCCGTTGCTAATTTACAAATTAGAAGCTTTCAACTTGTTTAGAAATATGTTGGATGGTGTAAACAAAGAAGTTATTTCATTCTTGTTTAAAGGTGATTTACCGCAACAAAACAATAACATTCAAGAAGCAAAACAAGAGCCTCGTAAAAAAGAAAACTATACCGAATCGAGAGAAGAAATTCAAAATAGCGAATCGGAGTCAGAACAATCCCGAAACGTCGGGAGTGAAGCAGGTCAAACCCAACAACGTCAAGTAACCGAAACGATTGTTCGCGACCAACCTAAAATCAACAGAAACGATAATGTTACCATTAAGCACGTAATGAGTGGTAAAACCGAAACCATGAAATACAAAAAAGCCGAAAGTATGTTAGCTTCTGGAGAATGGGTTTTAGTACACGAATAAAAAATATTTTTTAAATACAAATATCCCCAATTGTGAATTCAGTTGGGGATTTTTTTATCTTTGATAGGAAACTAAATCCTATGAAAAGCGTTAATCAATTCTTGCTTATTATTTTTTGCCTTTTATTAATTGTAGGATGCAAATCGGTTTTCACCAAAACTGCAGAATCAACACCAATTGTAACTCAAAAAGTTCTTCCCTCTTTTGAATATTTAGAAACCGAATCAGATGCTGCGTTAGCAGAACATTTTTTAGATTACAAAATCAAAAAATATACTATTGACTCCATTGGAAATGATTACATTTCTGCAAAGGTATTTTATCCTAAAGATTCCACATTTAAAGTAATCAATCTGTATGGTGAATATGTAGGAGCTACTTACAATCCGACTTCTGAAAGCCATATTATTTATAAAAACAAACTTCTTGATTCGGTTATTTATGGAGAAACCTATCGCATCGATAAACTATCCAATAATGTTTATCTTTTTTATACCGATAATTTCGATCGCCTAGCTAGTAACTTTGATTATTATAAAGTTTCATTCTTCAACGATTCTATTTCTATTGAAAAAGCAGAAAAACATGGAAACATTTTTTTCGATTTTATCAATAACTGTAAAGAATCTCCAGATAAATTTCCTAAAAACATCAATGCCTTATTTCCTGTAAATCCAAACCTTCCTGCCAATGATACGGCATCGACTTTTTTTGATGGAAATTATTATCCCGAAGAAGATTTTATGTCGAAAAACACGCGAGATTTCTTTACCCAACTATTTTACAGAAAGAAATTTGGTGATCAAATTGAAAAAGTAGTTCAAATTCACAACTACGATTCGATTAGTGAAATTACTTTAGCTATGATAGGTGGCGATTCCGATTCTTACTCGCTGAGCTCAGAATTTGTAAATGATTCTATTTTTACACAAACACTTGTTACAAGAGAAACCATTAAAGATGAAGCCAACTTGATGGGCTATGCTTTTGATTCCATAATTACTACATTTAAATACAATGACACGTTTAAATTAGATACCATTAGCAAGGACACATTTAGGTATGAAAAAGAATATTTTAAACGATATGACAAACCCGTAGAAAATCATATTTTTTACAGCAATACCTTCAAAATTAACAACCTAAGTTGCTTTTGGCAAACCACAATCGAAATTCATTTTGATGATAATGGAAAACCACTTCAAGGCAAAAATATCACTAGAATTTTAATAAACAAACAGACCAAAAAACCTATTCTAGTGTCGATGCCCAATGTGATTGTACACAATGAAACTGACTTTTTTGATCCGTTATTGGACAACTTTAAAGATTACAATTTTGATGGATATGTAGATTTTTCTATGTACAACTTCATAAGTTCTGGAGCCACTCATGCCTTTTTTGATAATTACCTCTACAATCCGAAAACCAAAAAATTCGACTATGATAGGAAGTCAGCAGGTGCAGAAATAACCGTGGATGAAAAACTTAAAACGGTTACTTTTTATCAAAACCTAGGCAGAATATATCATAATGAAACTATTCAATATTACAATCAAAAAGGTACAATCATGTATGAAGAAAGCATTAGTGAAGAAGAACAAAAAGAGAAAAATTCGGATACTTACTTCATCAAAAAGACGTATACCAAAAAGGTAAATGGAAAGATTGTGAAGAAAAGTGTTTCCAAAGAAAATCGATAATACTCAAAAATTGAAGTAAAAAATGAGTATCTTTACTTAAGATATATTAAAAAATAAAACCATGGCAAAAAGTCAAGACGCTAAGAAAGCCGTAAAAAAAGAACCTCTTAAAACGGCTAAAGAAAAAAAAGAAGAGAAACGAATCAAAAAAAACACTCCTAAAAGAGACTAAATAACTATCCTTAACAGTAAATCGTTAGGGATTTTTTATATTTTTACACCAGACAAAACAAACTTTGTCTTAAAAAACTCATCAATGAAAAAAACATTCCTTTTCCTACTGCTATTAACGAGTATTGCTACTTTTTCTCAAACATTAGAAACTTTAAAAAACGATACCGAAAAAATGTATGAAGCCTCATACAACATGGCTTTTGAAGATGTTATCAATTATACTCACCCAAAAATTTTAGAAACCGTAACCAAAGAACAAATGGTTGAAGCGTTGAACAATGCTTTTGAAAATAAGAATTACAAAATTCGTTTAGTATATCCCAAAGTGACTTTCACCTATTCGGAAATTAAAAAAATTGATGGGAAATCTTTATGTGTGATTACCTATACCAATGCCATGCGCATGACTTTTGAAGAAAAACTTACTAAAGAAAAAGCCGATGGTATAATGGCAAATTTTAAAAGTAGTGATGAATACAAAACGCTTAAATATGAAGCAGAAAGAAATAGTTTTTTCCTTGAAGGTAAAGCAACAATGATTGCTGTGGCAGATTCTGAAACTAAAAATGAGTGGAAATTCATCAACTATAGTAAGTCACAAGCCGCTTTAGCTAAAATGATTTTTGGCGATGAATTATTAAAACAATTAGGTTTTTAATTGGCTTCATCTGGAAAAATCTTCCCTGGATTTAAAATATTATTCGGATCAAAAACATATTTAATGCGTTCCATTAGTTCTATGTGAACTTTTGAAAAAGCAATATCCATAAAGTTTTTTTGTACAAAGCCAATGCCATGTTCCCCCGAAAGGGTTCCTTTTAAAGCAACTGTTAATTGAAAAATTTCACGAATGCCTTTAGGAACTTCGGTTTTCCAATTTTCGTCTGTCATGTCGCCTTTTATGATATTTACATGTAAATTTCCATCGCCAGCATGACCGTAACAAACCGATTTAAATCCGTATTTATTTCCTGTTTTTTTGATGCCATTTAATAACTCTGGAAGCATATATCTTGGTACAACAGTATCTTCTTCTTTGTAAATGGAATTGGACTTTACAGCTTCAGCCACAGAACGGCGCATTTTCCACAAGGCATTCTTTTGATCTTCTGTATCAGCAAAAAGTACTTCATCAATTTCGAATTGTTCTATAACCGACATAATTTTTTCGGCTTCTTGCATTAAAATATCAGGATAATTTCCGTCTACTTCAATCAACAAATGCGCTTCTATATTCTCTGAAACTTGAACATTTAACCCATCGACAAATTTCAAAGTCCAATCAATTGCATCACGTTCCATAAACTCTAAAGCACTTGGAACTATTCCAGACCTAAATATTGCCGAAACAGCTTCGCAAGCCTGACTGGCTTTGTAAAACGGCACTAACATCAAAATGTTATGGGAGTTTTGCGGTAGTAATTTCAAAACAATTTTAGTAATGACACCCAACGTTCCTTCACTACCTACCATCAATTGTGTTAAATTATATCCTGTTGAATTTTTTAGCGTATTCGCTCCTGTCCAAATGATTTCACCATTCGGTAAAACCACTTCTAAATTCAGTACATAATCTTTGGTAACTCCATATTTTACTGCACGTGCACCACCCGAATTTTCGGCTACATTACCTCCAATCCAACAACTTCCTTGACTACTTGGATCTACCGGATAAAACAATCCTTTTTCAGCCACAGCTTCTCTTAACACTTGCGTTATCACAGCTGGTTCTACAATTACTTGAAGATTTTGCTCGTCAATTTCTATAATTTTATTAAGGCGCTCCATCGAAAGTCCGATGCCCTCATAAATACTCAAAGCACCACCACTCAAACCCGTTCTGGCTCCAATAGGAGTCGTTGGAATTTTATATTGATTGGCTACTTTTAAAATTTCAGCAATCTCCAAAGCATTAGCTGGTTTTACCACAACACTAGGAGGAAAAACGTAATCTTCTGTTTCATCATGACCATAATGATTACGCGTTTCTATATCTGTAAAAACATAGTCTAATCCAACTATATCGGTAAGTTTTTGAAGTATTTCGGGATTGAATTGCATGACTTGAAATTTGAAAGTAAAAATACATTATTTGAAATAAAAACACAACATTAGAAAGCTTTTAAAACATAATACCAAATTGCCGTTGTGAGTAATGAAAGTGGTATTCCGACACCAACCATCATGCTGCTTAATTTTGGTTTCAAACCATAACTACTCGCCACAATGGCAGCAGTAATCATGGGTGCCATAGCAGCTTCTGTTATGGAAACATTGATTCCGAGGTCATTTTGCTTTAATAAAATTCGATAAAACACGACAAAAAAGAGAGGCATCAATAGTAGCTTGAAAAGTAATCCTAACGTTAGGAACGACCAATGTTTGCTCTTAGTATCAATCCTTAATTGTAATCCTACTGCCACCAACGCAATTGGACTGACCGTATTGCCTATTCTAAGAAATGCTTTCTGTAAAACCATTGGAAATTCAACCGAAAACAATGTAGCTACAATAGCAATGGCAAAAGCGATAAAAGGAGGAAACTTAATAATCTTCATCAAAATTTCTGAAGTACTTAAATTACCTCTAGAAAAACTGGCTGCGACCAAAATTCCTAAAGTTGTTACTACAACAAAGGATCCGGGTTGATCAACTATAATGGCTGTTTTTAATCCTTCTGAACCATATAATGCTTCTATAGTTGGAAATCCTACAAAAGAAGTATTTCCCAATCCGGCCGTTAAAATTAAACAGCCAATCATTTTTTTAGACCATTTAAAATAAGTCCCAAGAGTATAAAAAAACACAAATGACAGTCCAAAACCCAGCCATGCGATTCCAAGTGGATACAATAATGAAAGTGATAAGGTAATTTTTGGAATATAGTATAAGGCCAAAGCTGGAAGCGAAACATAAATCACAAACTGATTCAATGTGTGATGCGCATTGACAGGAAACTGCTTTACTCTTTGCAGTAAAACTCCTAAAAGAAGACATAAAAATAAAAGAATAATATTTTCCATACGCAGCTTGTACAAGCAAAAGTACCGTTATATTTTTTTTAGTTAAAATTTTTATTCAAAATAGTAACGATTAATGTGGTTATGACTTTAATCCAAACCATAAATACGCAGTAATAACTACTTACCTACTCCAAAATAATTCAAATAACATTCGACAGTTGATAACAAAAAGAGTTGTGAAAAACTAAACATTTTTATTTAAATTTACTACATCAAAATGTAACAGTGAAACCAACTCAAAATATAAATTCTGCACTGCAGGAAAAAGAAGGCATAACTCCACCTGAAATTTTCAGCAAAGATTCTGTGAATAACATTATACATAAAAGAAAAGCACAGCCTACTGCAGAAGAATTAATTAATGGAATTTTAGCCCAGAATAAAGTTGCTTTAAGTCGTGCCATCACCTTGGTTGAAAGTACTAATCCTGAACATCTAGAAAAAGCGAATGCGATTATTCACGCTTGTTTGCCACATGCCAATCAATCGATTCGAATTGGAATTACTGGAGTTCCTGGAGTTGGAAAAAGCACTTTTATTGAAGCTTTTGGAAAACACCTCACCTCTTTAGGAAAAAAAGTGGCAGTATTGGCCGTTGATCCTAGTAGTACGATTTCTCATGGAAGTATTTTAGGCGATAAAACCCGAATGGAAGAATTGGTCAAAGATGAAAATGCCTATATACGTCCGAGTGCTTCGGGTGAAACTCTTGGTGGTGTGGCTCGAAAAACTCGTGAAACCATTATTCTTTGTGAAGCAGCAGGATTTGACACCATAATTATTGAAACTGTTGGAGTTGGACAAAGCGAAACGGCTGTTCACAGCATGGTAGATTTCTTTTTACTCTTAAAAATTTCTGGTGCTGGTGATGAATTGCAAGGAATCAAACGTGGTATTATGGAAATGGCAGATGCTATTGTAATTAATAAAGCAGATGGCGATAATATTGCTAAGGCTAAATTGGCCAAAACCGAATTCAATAGAGCCTTGCATTTATTTCCTGCTAAAAAATCGGGTTGGACACCAACAGCTGCAACGTGCAGTTCGTATACCAAAGAAGGTATTGATACTGTTTGGGAAACTATATCAAGTTATTTTGAATTGGTAAAAGGAAACCATTATTTTGAAGAAAAACGAAAAGATCAAAATCAATTTTGGATGATGGAAACGATTAACGAACAATTGAAATCCAATTTCTACAATCATCCCGAAATAAAAAAACTATTAGAGGCCAATAAAAAAGCCGTGCAAGATGATGAAATTTCACCCTTTGCAGCGGCTATGCTATTATTGAATACTTATTTTAAAACTTAAAATTTCCAAGATTTAATCAACCAGTGGTAGATTAATCGGTTTACAATAAAGTAAATTACAATTGGTATAATTACGATAAAAGCCCAAAGATAATAAGCAATAAATTTAGGTAACATACCATTAGAGACTTGAGATACACTTAAGTAATATTGTCCTACAGATAATAAAATTAAACAAATCAAAATTATTACTGCCAGTGTTATACTAAAGAAACGACTAATTTTACTTACCATTTTCTTTGGAGAATACCCTAACAAATACTTGATAGAAACTTCTTCCTGTTGCTCTAAAAATTGCATTTTTATGGAATTTATAATCATAAAAATACACAATAAGAAAATGAACAAACCTATAAATGCAATGGTTCGTAATACTAAAAACAGCTTGCCCTTAATTTTAGCCGAACGTAAAGATTCTTGATTCGATTCATAACCTTTCTTGTTCATTTTAGTGATTAAGTCTTGATCGTTAGCATCATTAACTTTAACTAAAACTCTTGTATAAACATCTTTTTTGGTTTCTGGCGTTGCTTGAGTTGCGTTGATTGAATCTAAAAACTCTTTCGGTACTAAAACAGAATGAATCCTGTCTGACAACCCCATCAATTTACCTCTAAATTTTAGATTCTTTTCTTTTAAAGTAAGATTGATATTTACTTCTATTTTTTTAGCAAACTCTTCTGTAATTTGAGGCAGCCCTTGATTTAAGGCAAATCCATAATTGTATAAATTCAAATATTCTCTAGAAATGATAATCGGAATCGTATTATCCTTCACATGGAAATCATCTAGATTTTGAATATCAATTGCAGTATTATCAACGGCCTCAAGATACATATCGGTATAGAACGGAATAAAATTTCCACCATCAGCCGAAACCTTAAAATCATTAGAAATAATTGGGTAAACATCTTTTACTTCACCCCATTTTTTTAAATCGGCGATATCATTAGCATTGAAACCTATAAGATCTTTTCTTCCAATATTATCGGGAGTAATTGTTTTTGAAAGTGTAATCCAATAATTCGAATCGCTACTTTTTTTACCAAAAAGAACAGTGGCATTGTTGTATAATTGAATACATCCCAACACCAACACAAAGGCTAAAAATAATCCCAAATAAAGGAATAGTGATTTTGTTATGTTCTTCATTATAGGTTTAAAATATTACATTGATGAGCAAAAGGAAAATCATTTAACTCAAAAAAAATCAAGGCACTGCCGCTTTCAGAAGCAACTGTTTTGATCAAATTAAATGCTGTTTTTTTGTTTTCAAGATCTAAATGGCTGAAACATTCATCATAAATCAAAAAATCGGCTGGATTGATTAGACTTCGAAGTATTGCGGAACGTTGTCTCTCGCCATACGAACAATTTTTCGCCTTTTTTTCCAATAATTTAGTAATACCTAATGTTTGTGCATACGATTGGATTTTAGCTTCCCAATCGGCGCTTTTTTTACCAAAAGTTCGCAATAAAATATTTTCACGAATCGTTAAATCGGCAATCAGGCGAACGTCTTGAAAAAGCAATTGGATTTCTGATTTGCGAAAACCTACTATTTTTTCAATAGATTGTGATTTCAAATCGGTTTCGTTGTACGAAATAGTTCCTTCGTATTGAAAGTGATTGCCCAACATTGCTGTCGCCAAAGTAGATTTTCCACTTCCAGAAGGAGCAATAATTAAGTAATGATTGCCCTTCTCGAAAGTAGTTTTTTGATTCCAAATAGTAGAAGTAGTTCCTACTGTGCTTGGTGTAAAATATTTTGGTAAAACATTATGTAATTGAATACTATTCATATCCCATTAAATAATGAATCGAATTTTTATTTTTCTTATCAATGTTGATTGTAATTTCAGTAGCAAAATTTCCATTTTTCACTGTTGAAGTTGAAACCATATCTTCAAACTTGAATTTCGCTTGTCTTACATTAGAATACATTTTATTAAATTCTTCTCCGCTAGTCCAAGAATATCCATTCACTCCCGATTTCTTAGTTAGCTTAGAATTTGCCGCTTTTTTATTAGTTCGCAACATCTCTAATTTACTTTCATCAGTTGCAAACACCAACATGTCGTTGTTATTGAACACACTACCTAAACTAGAAAACATTCCATCTTCATGCAATAAATCGACAATTTTTTTGGCTTTACCACCATTAATTCCTAATGCGATAAGTGTGCTTGGTTTTTCATAAGGGCCATACATTTCGTCTTCTACAACCACATTATCTTTGTAGCTTACTACTGCGTAATCGCCGTTTAAGGCATCCATAACTTCGGCAAAAGTTAAGTTTTTATATTCTAAATAATGGTTGATTGATGCTTCAAAACCAGCTTCTTTTACAAAATATTTCATAAATTCAAAGCTAAAGAATCCAACGCCATACGATTTAGCGCCATCAACATCAATACTATTTAAAACACTGTAATTAGCTTCTTTACCATTGTAATGTTTTTCGATTAATTTTTTCAAATCATCATTAAAGTAGGTATCTGAATTGACAACAACTTTACCTTCTTCGAAATTAAGATTTAAAGAAATTCCAGCATTAACCAATAATTTATTTACCGCTAAAGTTTCAATATATCCTTTGGTTGCAGTAGAAATTATTCCGTGAATATTAATCCAAGCGCTTACATCAGATTTATCACTTAAAGCACCTGTGATTTGCTCCTTAACATTTTTATCTACGTTAGACTTTCTAGCCCAAAACTCTTTATAAAAAGCTTCATCAGCTTTAGATTCTGGAGAACCATAATTTCCATAGTTCCCATAATTTGAAATTTTTGAAAGTACAATCAAGTCATCATTAATACTTCCAATTATATTTCCATCAGAATAAACTAAGTTTTTAGTTTTATCGATAGTTACTTTAGAATCTGTAATTTTAGAAAAATTAGTTTCAAATTTTTTATCATCGTCTAACGTTAAAAGGAAAGAAAACACATAATTTCCTTTAACTTCGTCGGCAATCATATACAATGGTTTTTTAATATCAATTCCATTGTCTTCTGCATTCATGAATAATTTGAATTTTTCTTTTTCACTAGCCGAAAATCGGCTTACCGCAGTGTCTTTTGAAATGGCATCTTTAGGCAGTTTTTCATTAAACTGCTTCAAGTTAAATCTTGTAATAGCAAGTGTTTTATCGGTTGTATACTTAAGAATCGTATCGTTGTCATTTCCACTACAAGAAGTGAATAGGGTTACTGACAAAACAAAAAGGCATAAATAATGTATTTTTTTCATAATATTTTTTTTTATTTCCTACAAACATACATTTTTTGTAGGAAATAAGCATAAAAGTTTATTTATTTTGAAAAAAATATTAAAATTAGTCTTCGTAAGCTTGCATTTCTTTGTCGTAGAATTCTCCTGCAAGCGTAATTAGGTATTCCATTTCAGATTCTAATTCGGTTTCGTCTTCACCTTCTAAATCTTCTAAAAACTCTACTTCATCATCTTTAAGATTGATAATAAAACGAGGAAAATCAAGGTGGATGACAAAAATATCTTCTGGAAAATCGGAGTTATCGGCTAAAACAAATTTTGGTAATTGCATGGTATAATTTTTTAAACTTTAATGTGTCCCCAATTTTCACCGGTTCTAATGCGGTATAACTGTTGCGTAGTTATGTTAAATTGTTTGGCAATCATTACCAAGCGGGTTTTATTATCTTTTCTTTGAAGCATTTTTTTGATACGAATCACCTGTGTAGATGTTAGTTTTCGTCCATCTGCTTTTTTATTAAATTCGATAGTTTTTAACTTTCCTGCAATCACTAAAGGATTTTTACTTTGAAAAGCTACTTGCTCTTTTCTGGTTGCCCAAGCTAAATTTTCTACTCTATCATTCGTCTTACAGTAGTCTAAATGCAAAACCATGGTTCGTTCTGGATTGTCATTTGGAATAAAATACTGAGCTACTAATTTGTATATTAGGAACGATTTACTTTTTCTTTTTCCGTCTTCCATGAATACATATCTAAATACTCTAAATCCTTCTGCCATGGTGCATTTAAGTTCGTAACCATCCGAAAAAGTATCTGTATAACTGATGACTCTACCTTGGTTAGAAACGGCATACTTAAATCTTAAATTGTGTTCAATCTTGATTTGTCTAAACTCCTCTCCTCTATATAACTGTATCATTTGGGGTTATTTTAAATTAGTATCTTTCAAAAGTAATGATTTTGTCAAAAAATGAAAACGAAGATATAAAAAAAATGCAGCAGCGGTTAATCCGGCTAGCAATCCAATCCACACTCCAACTGCTTTTAAATCAGTGTATTTACCTAAGTAATATGAAATTGGAAAGCCGATTATCCAATAAGCAACAAAGGTAATATACATAGGAATTTTCACATCTTGTAATCCGCGTAATGCTCCAAGAACCACCACTTGAATTCCGTCAGAAATTTGAAATACCGCAGCAACCAAAAGCAATTTGGCAGCAATTAGTACCACTTCCTGATTATCTATTAGCTGTTTACCATCGTTCATGTCTAAAAATAATGGAGGAACAATTTGGTGCAAAACAACAAATAATAAGGCGAATACAATTTCTATTAAAATGGCTAATAAAAATATAGAACGTGCAATGATAACCAATTTTTTGTAATCTTGCAATCCTTTCTGATTGCTGATTCGAATCATTGAAACAACACTCAATCCCATGGCAAACATAAACGTCATTGAAGCCAAACTCAAGGCAATTTGATTGGCTGCCTGACTGGTTTTTCCAATATTGCCACAAAGCCATATTGCTGCTGTAAATAAAACTACTTCAAACAACATTTGCATTGCAGAAGGTATGCCTAAATTAGTGATTTTTTTAATAGTTTCCTTTTTAATTTCATCAAAACTAAAATTATGGAAGTATTGTTTTAATCGTTCTTGTTTGGATAAAATAATATGCATAAACAGCACCATCGCAATTCTAGAAATAACAGTTCCTAAACCAGCGCCTAAAATTCCCATTTTAGGAAAAATCCACACACCATAAATCAAACAATAATTGATGATTACATGAACAATGTTAGCCATTACAATAGCATACATTGAATATTTAGTCATAGAAAGTCCGTCAGCAAACTGCTTATAGCCTTGATAAATAATTAGTGGTACTAATGAAAAACCTACCCAATCTAGATAAGGTTTGGCTAAAACAATAACTTCTTCGGGTTGGTGCAGCAACTCCATTAGTGGTTTTCCTAAAACAATCAATCCGAAAAGAGCAAAACCAAGAATGACACATAGAAACAATCCATTATGAAAAGCCAAACGGATTTTATTAGTATCATTTTCTGCATCGGCTTCACCAACAATAGGTGTTATTGCTGTAGAAAATCCAATTCCTAAAGATAGAGCAATAAAAATCATACTGTTACCTAAAGAAACTGCGGCTAGTTCGGTAGAACCCAATTTTCCAACCATGATATTATCAACAATACCAATTAACGTATGCCCTAACATGCCCAAAATTACTGGGTATGCCAATTGCATATTGTATCGAAATTCTTTGGTATATTGAGATAAATCCACGTTGCGTTTTTTGAAGAAGCAAAAGTAGCTAATTCAATCTTAATTACCATACAAATTTACCGACACTAATTTTGGAATTGTTTATTATTCTAATTGCTTTTTGTAAATGTCAATGTTTGCTTTTACATTTTTATCTAAAGCAGGTTCTGTAATATCGGTTAATTTTTGCATTTCTTCCCAAATGATTTTGGCGACAATATAGCGAGACATTTCTTTATCATCTGCAGGAATAATGTACCAAGGAGCATGCTTTTTAGCCGTTTTATTGATAGCCTCTTCATAATATTTCATGTAATCATCCCAACGTTCACGTTCTTTCAAATCTCCTACAGAAAACTTCCAATTGTCTGCGGCATTTTCTAGTCGATTGAGTAATCGCTTGCGTTGTTCTTCTTTACTCATGTGAAAATAGAACTTTAAAACAGTGGTTCCATTTTGTGAAATATGCTTTTCAAAAGCCTTAATTTGTTCAAAACGATTTTCCCAAAACTCTGGAGTAATATCTTCCACTCGCTCAATTCCAGGTAAATTTTCAAACAAAACATATTCTGGATGAACGCGTGTTACCAATACGTTTTCATAATGTGTTCTATTAAAAACGGCAAATTTTCCTTTTTCGGGTAAAGCCAAATAATGCCTCCATAAATAATCATGCTCTAACTCGGTTGAATTGGGCGTTTTAAAACTATGAACCACTACCCCACGTGGATTGAACTCTTTGAATACTTCTCTAATCAAACTATCCTTACCACTCGTATCCATTCCTTGCAAACAAATTAAAACAGCATGCCGATTGTGAGCATACATAGCATCTTGCTTTTTACTCAGTTTTTGTTGCACTTTCAGAAGTTTGTCTTTCTTTTCGTCATCATCAGCTTCAATATTCAACCGAGTAGGTATTTTAGATAATTTGATGGTGTCAACTACTTTAAAATCGTCTGGGTTTATAGAGTCCATATTCTTCGTATTTATTTAAAGTAAATGTAGTATTTTTGAAAAGCTAATCATAGGAATTAGCATAAATTTATGGAAAAAATTCAACTTTCAATTCTATTTAAAATTATTGGTCTTGGCTCGGCATCCGGATTAATTTATCATAACAATACGCTATTCGCCATTGGAGATAACAGCTCTTATTTATACGAATATCATATCGATTCTAGTCAATTAAACCGTCATCCATTGGTCGAAAATGCAGAAGAAAATGTGGTTAAAATCAACAAACCCGACTTTGAAGCCATCACACAATATCAAGATAGCATTTACATTTTTGGTTCGGGTTCGACAGAAAAAAGAAATGTAATGTTACAGGTAAATGCCAATTCAAAAGAAATAATTTCTAAAAATGATTTGTCCGATTTATACCTTTCAATGCAATCGTTTGGTGAGATAAAACCCGAAGATTTCAATATAGAAGGTGTTATTTGCAATCATGGCGATAGTTGGCTGTTTTTCAATCGTGGTAATGGAAAAAATAATAAAAACATCATCTTTACAGTTGATGGAAAAAATTTGACTACAGAATTTAGAATACTTTCTAATACCTACAAACTGCCGAAAATAAAAGGAATTCGAGCTAGTTTTACCGATGCCGTTCTGGTAAATGATAGCATTTATTTCTTGGCTGCTGCCGAAAATACCGAATCTACCTTTAACGATGGAGAAGTTTTAGGAAGTCTTATTGGATGCATCGACTTGAATACCATGAAACTTCAATTTACCCAAAAAATAAGTGATACTCATAAATTTGAAGGACTAACCGTTTTTGAAGAAACAGACGATTCGATTGTTTTTTTATTGTGTGAAGACAACGATACCGAAAAATTGGAATCAACTATCTATAAATTAATTTTAAAAAAATAGCAGTAAAATAAGGCTTTGAGAGAGAAATTTAAAAAATTTTAAATCTCATCCCAACCTTTTTAATAAAAATGCGCTCTTTACCATAAAGACCTTAATTGTGATAAACGAACAAATATTAATAGCGTGTAGAAAGATGCAACGAGATGCACAGAGGCAAGTGTATGAATACATGGCGCCAAAATTGTATCGTACATGCAAACGCTATTTAAAAAAAGAGGAAGAAATAGAAGAAGTGTTGGCCGACGCATTCTATACTATTTTTACTAAAATGGAGCAGTTAAAAGAGCTTGGTGCTTTTGAAGCATGGGCTCGAAAAATAACCGTAAATCAATGTCTTCATCAATTGAAACGTAATGTAAACTTCAATATTTATTTAGAAGATACCAAACTTCATCTACAACCTGAGAGTTTACCAGAAACCCATTTAGAAGAAGAAGATTTACTGAACTTGCTCAATTTTATTCCAGAAGGATGCAAAACTATTTTTAACCTCTTTGTGATTGAAGGTTTCGGTCATAAAGAAATAGCGAGTATGCTTCACATTTCGGAAGGAACTTCCAAATCACAATTGAATGTGGCTAAAACCAAATTGAAAGAATTAGTCAACAATCATTATTATCAAAAAGTAAAATAAGTCATGGACAATCAAGATAATTTATTTAACAAAATTAAATCGGCTGCCGAAAATGCAGAAACCAAGGAATTTCCAGCAATGGAAAAAGTATGGTCGCGCATTGATGCTAAGTTGGATACCAAAATAGAAAAAAAGAACAATACGAAGTGGAAGATATTGTTGGCAGCTGCTTCTGTTGTGGTTTTAGTATCCATTGGTTATCAAATGCTGCAATCTGATAAATCTGTTGCAACACCACAAAACACCGTAGTAAAATCTAATCCAGAAAAAAGCGAACCTCAATTAATTACGCCAAAGTTATCACAAGATAGTACCGCTGTAACTTTTGCCAATCCAAAAATTAAAAAAGACGCCAATACTATTTTAGAAAAAGCCCTTACTGACAGCATTTCGGTTGTAACTGCAGAAAAAGATGAAATTGCTGCTCCTTCGAATAATGTTCTTAAAGAAAGTTACTACAATTCGGCTTCAGCAAACTCTTCTAGCAACTGGCTTGTGAATAGAAAATTTGAATCTAGAGGTGTAACCCAAAGCAAAGCAGATGACATAGGATATTCTGTAAAGGTAAAAGACATTAAAACAGCTGATAAAAGTGCAGATCCTATAGTTGTTGTTGATGGTGAAGTTTATAAGAAAGAACTATCCAATTTGGATGAAGAAGAAGTTGATTCGATATTGGAATTGCCCGAACCATTGTACATCATCAATGGGGTAAGTTATTCTGAAAAAGAGCTCTTCGGACCTAATGCTTCTAGTCCGTATGCGCCTTTAAACAAACAAAAAATAGAAACCATTTCGATTTTACAACCCGAAAAAGCGGTTACTATTTATGGAGAAAAAGGCAAAAAAGGTGTCGTTATTATCACTACCAAAGACGGAAAACCATTCGTAAAAAAAGAATAAAATCATTCTCATTTTATTAAAAAAACAATACCATGAAAAGTATCAAACTTATTTCATCAGCCCTACTTATGCTTATTTGTTTCTTATCGTATGGACAAGAACGAACCATTACGGGTTGTGTTTCCGATAAAGATGAAGTGCTTCCTTTTGTGACTATTTTAGTTAAAGGAATCCATCGCGCTATCCAAACCGATATTGAGGGTAAGTTTAGCATTAAAGTAAAAACTGGCGATGTTTTGATTTTGAGTTATGTTGGTTACGAAACCCAAAAAATAAAAATAAAAAAGAGGACAACGGTTTTAAATGTCATCCTCAAAAGTAATGTAGTCTTATTGTCTGAAACGTATGACGACCCCATACAACCTAAAAGAATATCACAACCGACAACTACTGTCATAACAAAAGAACAGCTGGAAAAACCTTAGCTAAAAAAAACAATTTACATACCGTCTAACCTTAAAATTTAATATTATGAAAAGTAACAAACTTATTTCATCAGCCATTGCTATGCTTATATGTTTCTTAACATTTGGGCAAGAAAAAACAATTACAGGATTAGTTTCTGATGGCAAATTACCACTTGCTGCTGTCAATATCGTTGTGAAAGGCACAACAAATAGCACCTTGACCGACATAAACGGAAAATACAGTATTCGTGCCAAATTTGGTGATGTTTTGGTCTTTCAATATGTTGGATACACTACTAAAATGGAAACTGTAGGAAATTCTAATGTGATTGATGTAATTCTTATTCCAATAACTAACACGCTACAAGAAATAGTTACTGTTGGTTCTAGTAAAAAAGAAAATTATGTTATTGATGAAAATTTTAAAACACGTCCATCAAGCACCACAAACCAAACAAATTATATTATTGACAAGAACGCCAAGATGCTTGACGAAGTAGTGGTGGTTGGTGCTATGGGAATTAAACGTACCAAAAACTCGGTTACTTCTACTCAAAAAACAATCAGCAGTAAAGAATTAACCCAAGCAGCCAATCCAAGTGTTATAGGGTCTTTAACTGGAAAAGTTTCTGGATTACAAATAAACAACGTTAGTAATAGTGTGAATGGCGAAACTCGTATCGTTTTGAGAGGCAACCGATCTATTACAGGAAACAATCAAGCATTAATTGTAATTGATAATGTGATTTCTGATGCCACTACTTTAAATCAATTACCTCCAAATATGGTTGACAATGTCAATGTTATCAAAGGTGCACAAGGAGCTGCACTATATGGAGAGCAAGGTGTAAATGGTGTTATAATTGTGACCACAAAAAAAGGTTACAACAATAAAAGTGAAGTTGTGGAAGAAGAAATTGAAGTGAAAGACGAAAATGAAACCACAGACGATGACAATGAAGTTGTTAACCCAAAACCTGTAACTGAAGTAAAAAAAATCAAACCAATTCTTCCAAAATCAACAAAAATTGAAATCGATCAAGATGAATACGAAAGTTTTGTAGAAAATCAATTTGAAAGCCCAAAAAGTGCTCCTCTTTCAACTTTTTCTATTGATGTTGACAATGCTTCCTATACTAATGTAAGACGATTTATCAATAACGGTCAAACGGTTCCTAAAGATGCTGTAAGAGTTGAAGAAATGATAAACTTCTTTAAATATAGCTATCCACAACCGCAAAATGAACATCCGTTTTCTATAAACACAGAATACAGCACTTGTCCATGGAATTCTAATAATAAGATTGTTCGTATAGGTTTACAAGGAAAAGACATCAATACAAAAGATTTACCAGCTTCTAATTTGGTTTTTTTAATCGATGTTTCGGGTTCTATGAGTGATTATAATAAATTACCTCTTTTAAAGCAATCTTTAAAAATGTTAGTAGAACAATTTCGAAAAGAAGACAAAATTTCAATTGTTGTCTATGCAGGAGCAGCAGGTTTAGTACTGCCTTCAACTAATGGCGATGATAAAGAAAAAATCATCAATGCTCTTGACAAATTAAATGCAGGCGGTAGTACAGCTGGTGGAGCCGGAATTGAATTGGCTTATAAAATTGCCCAAGAAAATTTCATCAAAGGTGGTAATAATAGAGTGATATTGGCTACTGACGGCGATTTTAATGTGGGTGCATCATCTAATACCGATATGCAAACTTTAATTGAAGAAAAAAGAAAATCGGGTGTTTTCTTGACATGTTTGGGGTATGGAATGGGCAACTACAAAGACAGTAAAATGGAGGTTTTGGCCGATAAAGGAAATGGAAACTATGCCTATATTGACAATATGCAAGAAGCCAATCGTTTCTTGGTAAAAGAATTCAAAGGCTCAATGTTTGCTATTGCTAAAGATGTAAAAATTCAAATTGAATTCAACCCAAATTTAGTACAAGCTTACCGATTGATTGGTTATGAAAACCGAAAACTTAGACCCGAAGATTTCAAAAACGATGCTATCGATGCAGGAGAATTAGGAAGTGGACATACGGTAACGGCACTTTATGAAATTATTCCAAATGGTGTGAAAACCGATTTATATGCAGCTCCATCTGACTTGAAATATACTAAACCAGATCCATCTCAAACCACTTTTAAAGACGAATTAGCGACTATTAAATTCCGATATAAAAAACCTGATGGTGAAAAAAGTATAGAAATGGTAAATGTCATTAAAAATACGGCTGAAGATTTTAGTGCTGCTTCTGCCGATTTCAAATTCAGTACTGCTGTTGCTTGGTTCGGATTAAAATTAAGAGATTCTAAACTCGTTACCAACAAATCATCAGAAGCCATTGCTGCTCTTGCTAAAGAATGTTTGGCAAATGATTATGATGGCTACAGAGCCGAATTCATTCGATTAGTAGAAAATGTAAAATAAATAGTTAGGTTAAAAATTGGTTAATTAAAAAACCCGACAAGTTCTTAGAATTTGTCGGGTTTTGCTGTATTATATTTTGGTTTTATTTCTCAATTTCACGAAGGGTTTCCATCTTTTTATGAGCTAAGAATCCTTTAATGTCTTCAAAATGTTCCTTGACGCGTTTGTGGCCAAATTCAAAAACTTTTTCAGCCAAACCATCCAAGAAATCTCTATCGTGGGAAACAAGAATTAAAGTTCCATCAAAATCACGTAAAGCATCTTTAATGATATCTTTGGTTTTCATATCCAAATGATTGGATGGCTCATCCAAAATAAGAAGATTCACTGGCTCTAACAACAACTTAATCATGGCCAAACGCGTTTTCTCACCACCAGAAAGCACTTTTACTTTTTTCTGAATATCATCGCCTTGGAACATAAAAGCGCCAAGAATATTTTTTATTTGTGTACGAACATCTCCAACTGCAATTCTATCAATAGTTTCAAATATAGTAGCATTTTCATCTAATTGAGCAGCCTGATTTTGAGCAAAATAACCAATTTGAGCATTATGACCAATTTCAACAGAACCTCCGTTAATTTCGATTTCTTTCATAATGGCTTTAATCATAGTCGATTTTCCTTCTCCATTTTTACCTACGAAAGCTACTTTTTGTCCACGTTCGATTACCAAATTGGCATCTTTGAAAATGAGTTTATCACCATACGATTTTTCTAAATCCTTTACAATAACTGGATATTGTCCAGAACGAACAGAAGGTGGAAATTTTAACTTCAAAGCAGAATTATCAATTTCATCCACTTCAATCGGGACAATTTTTTCTAACATTCTAACACGCGATTGCACTTGTTCTGTTTTAGAAAAAGTACCTCTAAATCGCTCAATAAACGCTTGATTATCGGCTATGAATTTTTGTTGTTCTTCATAGGCTTTTTGCTGATGAATTCTTCTATCTTTTCGCAATTCTAGATAATGAGAATATTTAGCTTTATAGTCATAAATTCTTCCCATAGTCACTTCAATCGTTCTATTGGTGATGTTATCCACAAAAGCTCTATCGTGCGAAATTACCATAACTGCTTTAGCCTGATTGATCAAAAACTCTTCTAACCATTCGATACTATCCATATCTAAGTGGTTGGTTGGCTCATCCAATAAAATTAAATCGGGTTTTGTTAAAAGAATTTTTGCTAACTCAATTCGCATTCTCCATCCACCCGAAAATTCTTTGGTAGGACGATTGAAATCTTCGCGTTCAAATCCTAATCCTTTTAGAATTTTTTCGACTTCTGCTTCATAATTCACTTCTTCAATCGAATAATATTTTTCAGACAATTCTGAAACTTTCTCGATTAACTTCATGTAATCATCACTTTCATAATCGGTACGAATAGTCAATTGCTCGTTGATATCGTCGATTTCTTTCTTCATGTTCAAGACAGCGGCAAAGGCTTTGGAAGTTTCTTCCATTACCGTGCAATTGTCTTCAGTCAACAAATGTTGCGGTAAATAGGCAATTACGGCATCACTAGGCGCCGATATTGTTCCGCGAGTTGGCTTATTTGCACCAGCTACAATTTTTAATAAGGTAGATTTTCCTGCTCCATTTTTACCCATTAAGGCAATTTTATCGGTATCATTTATTGCAAATGTTACTTCACTAAAAAGTGTGGTGCCGCCAAATTCAACGGCAATATCGTTAACTGTAATCATTTTGGATTGTTAATTTTTTGAAGGTGCAAAGATAGATTTTTTGAAAGAATAGACAATTAATAGATTGGTTTACAAACTCAATCGAAATTCTTCTATAATAGGATTGGCTTTTCCAAAATCTACCTCTTGTATAAATAATTCTACTGCTTTTGGAGTAGTAATACTTGGTAACACATTGGCTTGGTTATTTTGACGAAGTACCACATCAATGGCAGCTTCCTCTAAACGCTCTTTTAATGTTACGGCCAGAATTTCTTCTCCTGAAAATATTTTGATTAAACCCATTTTTTATTGTATAATGTATTATTGTGTAATTTATATTGTAAAAGTACTTCGACTACGCTCAGTATGATAAACTGAAAACTAATCTTCCATCTCAAAAAAGAGCGGTTCAATCATAATTTTATCGGCTAATGCTTCAACTCTTTCTGTGATTTCTGAACAAAAGAAAAGACGTTGAGTTTTTTCTATACTTGCTGAAAGTCTAAGAATAACGGCATCCATTCGTTGCTTAAAAAGCACATCGGCATCATCAACCACAAACATTTTTATAGTATTCATATTGAATCCGGCTGATGAAAACAAATGATTTATTTTAGTAGGCGTTCCAATAAGAATATCCAATCCCATTGAAATTACATTTTTGTCATAATCGGTGTCGCCTTTGTCATGAACTCCAAAAATACTTAAATCGGTATACGCTCCATACTTCAAGAAAAGCTCTTCCATTTCAAGCACTTTCTCTTTGCTTTCTACAATAATTAAAGCTCTGGTACTTTCACCTTTGCTTTTTTCCATACGTTGAATCACGTTTAAAACAATAGTGGTTGTTTTTCCAGAGCCTTGCGGCGATTGAATAATTGCATCAGCACCACTTTTAATGGTAGAAAATGTTTCTTGTTGCATTTCATTGGCTTCGATCAACTCGTTTTCAATTAATGCTTGCTGCAGATTGGGATTTATTTTTTTTAATTGCATTTTTTTAGGATTGTCTGTTGTAAGTTGACGGTTGTGAGTTCTATTTTAGTAACTGATAACAGATAACTGACAACAATTTATTTGCTTGCGAATAGTTTTACATCGGTTTCCGAAATTTCGTTTCCGCCTAGAATGATTAAGCGTTCTACTACATTTCGCAATTCACGAATATTTCCTGTCCAATCGTACTCTTGCAATAATTTGATAGCTTCTTTCGAAAATGTTTTTGGAGCATTTCCTTGTTCTTCGGCGATTTTTACTGCAAAATGTTCGACGAGCAAAGGTATGTCATCTCGACGGTCATTCAAAGCCGGAACCTTAATTAAAATCACAGCCAATCTGTGGTATAAATCTTCACGAAAACGGCCTTCTTCAATTTCTTTTTTCAAATCTTTGTTGGTAGCGGCAACAACACGAACATTCACCTTAATATCTTTGTCTGCTCCTACTCTTTGTATCAGATTTTCTTGTAAAGCACGTAACACTTTAGCTTGTGCGGCTAAACTCATATCACCAATTTCATCTAAGAAAATGGTTCCGCCATCGGCTGCTTCAAATTTACCGGCACGGTCTTTAACTGCCGATGTAAAAGCACCTTTAACGTGACCAAACAATTCGCTTTCAATCAATTCTGATGGAATGGCCGCACAATTTACTTCGATAATGGGCGCATTGGCACGTTCGCTTTTTTGATGTAATTGATGTGCTACTAATTCTTTACCCGTTCCATTCGGACCAGTAATTAGTACACGTGCATCGGTTGGAGCCACTTTTTCAATCATTTGTTTGATGTGATTGATAGGTTCCGAATTACCGATCATTTCATAGTTTTTGCTGACTTTCTTTTTCAGAATTTTGTTCTCAACAACCAATTGCTTTTTATCTAATGCATTGCGAACGGTATTCAACAATCGATTCAAATCGGGTGGTTTTGAAATATAATCAAAAGCTCCAAGACGCATCGTATTAATCGCTGTTTCCATATCGCCATGTCCCGAAATCATCACAATTGGAATCTCTGGCTTGATTTTTTTTACGCTTTCCAATAATTCTTCACCATCCATTTTGGGCATTTTAATATCACATAACACCAAATCGTAATCGGTATTTTTGATTTTTTCAAGCCCTTGAACACCATCTTCCGCTTCTTCTACTTGATAGGTATCATTTTCTTCAGAAAGAATTTTGGATAAAACTCTTCTGATGGATGCTTCGTCTTCTATGATTAATATTTTTGACATTTTTCTTAATTTGGTTATTTGATAATTTGGTTATTTGTAATATCGATTAACCGAATAGACAAATAACCAAATAAACTTTTAATACTTCAGCCATTTGAACAATTCTTTCCAAGTTGGTTTCTTACCATACATAAGAATTCCAACACGGTAAATTTTGGACGCAAACCACACTACTCCAAGAAATGTACCAAAAAGAATGGTCATCGAAATTAAAATTTGCCACCACGGCACACCGAAAGGAATACGCATCATCATAACAATTGGTGATGTAAGCGGAATCATTGAAAAAACTGTCGCCACTGTTCCGTGAGGATCATTTATCACCGTAAAAAATCCGATATACACTCCTAAAATAAGAGGCATGATAATGGGCAATAAAAACTGTTGTGAATCGGTTTCATTGTCAACGGCAGCTCCAATTGAGGCATAAAATGAACTATAAAGGAAATAACCTCCAATGAAATAAATAATAAACGAAATCAGGATTGTACTAATAGGTAAATTCCAAATTTCTTTGAGATACAATTGAATATCACCACCCATTCCTTTTTGCGCCATTTGCATAGCTTGTTGCGTTTGAGCACTTGAAGCTGCTCCCATTTGAACACCAAAAACAGACGACAACACAAACATAGCTGATAAACCAAGTATAGCCCAAATTAAAAATTGTAGGATGCCGGCTAACGAAGTTCCTATAATTTTACCCATCATCAATTGAAATGGTTTTACCGATGAGATGATTACTTCGATGATGCGAGATGTTTTTTCTTCGATAACACTTCGCATCACCATATTGCCATAAATGACAATGAACATCATAATGAGATAACCAAAGGCGCCGCCTATACCAATTTTGATTTCATTGAGTCCTTTGAGTGCCGCTTCACCAGAGGCTTTTTCTAGATTAATATCAACTTGAGCTTTAGCACCATTTATTTTCAAAGTATCCAAACCGACCTTTTGAAAATTTTCAGCAGTTATTTTCTTAGCAATAACATCTTCTAAATCTTCAATAAACATTACTCCTGGACTATCATTTGAAATGTATTGTATCTTTTTTTCTAGCGACACATTGTTAGTGTCATTTGGAATTACTAGAAGCCCTTCATAACTTTCTTTGATAATGCTGTCCTTCAGAACTTTTAAGTCAACTTTTGAGAAATCGACGTATTTATATTCTTCATCGCTTTTAAATTGGTTGACAAATCTACCCGTTTCGTCATGAATCGCAATGGTTTTTAAATCGGCTTTCATGGAACTTAAATAAGCAACAAAAGAGCCAATTCCGACAAAAAGTAGCGGACTCAAAAACGTCATTACGATGAACGATTTATTGCGAACTTTTGCAATAAATTCTCTTTTTATAATTAATAGTAGTTTACTCATTTCTTATGTTTTTAGAGCATTGGATGATTAGACTTCTAGAATTTTCAGACTATTTTTATAAAGTCTAAGAATCTAACGATCTAATTTTCTAACAATCTATTCAGTTACTGTTTTAATAAAAATATCGTTTACACTCGGAATTTTCTCCATAAAATGAGTTACTTGTCCTCTCGAAATTAAAATATTCAACAATTCGTTAGGTGTTGAAGTTCCCAAATTAATTTCTAATTTAAGTTCATCATTTAACGATTTGAAATTGGTTTGAGACAGCGTAAATTTTTGTGATAAATCATACATCAATCCTTCTACATTGCTGGTTAAAATACCAACTTCATAGCTATTGGTTCTGAATTGTTTTTTGACATCAATCAACTTACCTTCAATTAGTTTATTGGATTTGTGGATTAATGCTATATAATCACACATTTCTTCAACGCTTTCCATTCTATGTGTAGAAAAAATAACCGAAGTTCCTTGACGATTTAATTCGATGATTTCGTCTTTAATCAAATTGGCATTCACTGGATCAAAACCCGAAAAAGGTTCGTCGAGAATCAACAATTTGGGTTTGTGTAAAACTGTAACCACAAACTGAATTTTCTGAGCCATTCCTTTAGAAAGTTCTTGTATTTTTTTGTTCCACCAGCCTTGAATTTCTAGTCTATCAAACCAATAATCTAATTGTATTATAGCTTCTTGTTTCGACAACCCTTTTAGTTGAGCCAAATACAAACATTGTTCACCTACTTTCATGGTTTTGTACAAACCGCGTTCTTCGGGCATATACCCAATGTAGGCCACATGTTCTGGCTTAAGATGTTCACCGTCTAGTATCACTTCTCCACTATCGGGCATCGTAATTTGATTGATGATTCTAATTAAAGAAGTTTTACCAGCACCATTAGGACCTAGTAATCCGTAGATGCTACCTCGTGGAACCGAAAGAGAGACTTCGTTGAGGGCTGTGTAATCTCCATATTGCTTGAGGACTTTATTTACTTCAAGTATATTATCCATAAAATTATTTTATATCAAGGTCAAAAATCAAATGTACTATCAATTGCAATTTCAAAATCTAAAATTAATAAACTCAAATTTGCTTGCTTGAATTGATTTAGACTTCATCATTATAATTAAAGTGGTAAAAATACAGAATTAGTAATGAATAGGAAATGTTTGTTACAAAAAACCCACCCTTATTGTGACACAAGGATGGGAAAAATTGCTATGAAAAAGAAATTACTTGTTTCCAAGTAATATTCAAATGTAGAAATAATTTTATAATTACGAAAACATATCTTTAACTTTTTCAAAAAAAGATTTATCGCTCTTTTCTGGATGTGGAATGAAGTTCTCATCAGTCAAAGATTTTTCAAAGAATTGACGTTGTTCTTTGGTTAATGTCTTGGGTGTCCAAACGTTTACATGAACCAATAAATCACCGTTCCCGTAGCTATTTAAACTCGGAATTCCCTTACCTTTTAAACGTAAAATCTTACCCGATTGAATACCTTCTTCTAACTTAATACGTACTTTTCCATTAACCGCTTCAATTTCTTTTGAAACGCCTAATGCTGCCTCGGCAAAACTTATGTACAAATCGTAATGCAAGTTTTCACCTTCACGTTTTAAAAATTCATGCTCTAATTCTTCAATGGCAACAATCAAGTCACCAGGAATACCATTACCTGGAGCATCATTTCCTTTTCCAGAAACTTTCAACTGCATTCCATCCACCACACCAGCTGGAATTTTTATAGAAACCGTTTCGTCTTCCATAATCATTCCATAAGCATCGGCATTGTTTGGTTTGCTATCAATAGTTTGTCCAGAACCACCACATACATGACAAGTAGTTGCAGTTTGCATTCTACCCAAAATGGTGTTGGTTACTTTCAATACTTGACCTTGCCCATTACATGTAGAACACGTTTTGTATTTTACGCCTGGCGCTTGTACTTTACGTTTTACCTTTACTTTTTTCTCAACACCGTTGGCTATTTCTTCTAATGTTAATTTGACTTTTATACGCAAATTACTGCCTTTCATTCGGCGTTGTCCGCCACCATTTCCGCTAAAACCACTAAAACCTCCACCGCCAAAAGCACTTCCAAAAATATCACCAAACTGGCTGAAAATATCATCCATATTCATATGGTGACCACCGCCAAATCCTCCAGCGCCATCAAAAGCTTGATGACCGTATTGATCGTAGCGTGCTTTTTTGTCAGGATCACTCAAAACCTCATAAGCTTCTGCCGCTAGTTTGAAATTTTCCTCTGCTTGCGCATTACCCGGGTTTTTATCAGGGTGAAATTCGATAGCTTTTTTTCGATAAGCCTTTTTAATTTCTTCTGGTGTAGCGCCTTTTGTGATGCCTAATATTTCGTAAAAATCTTTTTTCATTGTTTATCTAATATAGTTGAAGACCAAGCTTTGACTTTGTCTTTACAAATAATTATTGTCCGATTACCACTTTTGGAAAACGAATGATTTTATCTCCCAATTTGTATCCTTTCTCGATGACATCGACAATTTTTCCTTTTAAATCGTCTGATGGTGCCGGAATTTGTGTAATGGCTTCAGCAAAATCTGCGTTGAATGCATCACCGCTTCTTACTTCAACTTCTTCTAATCCTTTAGAAACAAGCGTTGATTTAAGTTTTTCGTGAATCAATTCTACACCTTTTAGTAGCACTTCATCCTCCGATTTAGAAATTTGAGCAATGGCTCTGTCAAAATCATCTAAAACTGGCAACATGGCTTGTAATACTTCTTGATTGGCAGTTTTAAATAAATCGATACGTTCTTTGGAAGTACGTTTTTTATAGTTTTCGAATTCTGCAAAAAGTCGTAAAAATTTATCTTTTTCTTTAGCTAAATCTTCTTCTAGTTTTTGTTCAAGAGTCAATTCTTCGGCTGTACCAACTTCTTGATGAGCCTGCTCTTGTTGGTTTTCATTAGTCTGATTTACAGTTTCACTTTCATTTTCCAAAA
The DNA here is from genome assembly GCA_964577105.1 of uncultured Flavobacterium sp. Lineage (GTDB taxonomy): Bacteria > Bacteroidota > Bacteroidia > Flavobacteriales > Flavobacteriaceae > Flavobacterium. The sequence goes on along the minus strand of CAZNWY010000020.1, from coordinate 6,606 downwards.
TGTCTTTTTCAGTATTTTCAGTACTCATTGTATTTTTATTTTTAAATATATTTTTGATGTTCATTGTTGCTTTGAACCGATATTTTCGATTTCTCAAGATTGGATGCAAAAGTACTGCCAATTCTTTAAAAATGTCAAATTGTCATTTATTTTTTACTGATGATTTTCTTTTGAAATGAGAATTTTAGCAACCTATAGATTGTATTTAGCCCCGATAGAAGCGATATCCTTTTTTCTTATGTTGCCTGAGGCACTCGAAGGCAACAGAGAAAAAAGATATAGCGAATAGCGGGAAAATGGTTGAAAAAAAAAGCCTAAAGCGATGCTTCAAAAATTTAATATAATTTTAAGACTAAAACGATTAAGTATTGATTATATTTGAATTATAAAAGGTTTACAATTGTCGGAAAGACAAAAAGATATTAATTCGTTTATGAAAAAAGTTCCAGCAAATACTGGAACTTTTTTTATTTTAAAAGATTTTCTAATGCTTTATTGAGCGTTGGAAATTGGAATTTAAATCCGAGTTCGAGTGCTCTCTTCGGAACAATATTTTTGTTGTTGAATAACAAAATATGCATTTCACCTAAAATAGTTTTCATTACAAATTGTGGTACATTGGGCAGCCATATAGGACGCTTAAGGTATTTTGCTATGGCTTTGGTTTGCTCTTGATTGGAAACCGTTTGGGGTGCCACGGCGTTGATGATTCCTTCTATTTGGTTTTGTAAAACGAAGTAATATAGCTGTACAACATCGGTTAAGTGAATCCACGATTGTATTTGTTTACCCGATCCGAAACCCGAGCCCACATAGCTTTTGATAGGTTTGATCATTTCTAACAGCGCACCGCCTTTGTTAGAAAAAACGACTCCGGTTCGGAGTTTGGTTACTTTTAAATTCAGCAAATGAAATTGGTCGGCACTTTCCTCCCATTTTACCACAACATGACCCAAGAAACTGGTATCGATTTGTTTAGAAGATTCGTCGTAAATATTGGTATCACTATCAGGATAAATAGCCGTTCCCGAAGCCGAAACAAAATGTTGTACTTGGTTGGGTGTTTTTTTTAGCAAACTGAACAACAAATTGGCCGACAACACACGACTTTCTATTAGTTCTTGTTTGTAGGAATTGGTCCAGCGTTTAGAGATGGAAGCGCCTGCTAAATGCACAATTGCATCGACGCCTTGTATACAATTTTCATCAATTTTTCCTTCTTGCGGATTCCAATAGAAACCATAGTAGTTGGGTTTATTCTGAATTTTTAAAGGTGACGTTGTTAGGTAGTGAACGGTATGATTGTTTTGTAAAAGCAAGTTGGTTAATTCTTGTCCTATTAGTCCGGTTGCGCCTGTAATGAGAACTTTCATTTTCTTTTTTTTATTCAAATTTACGATGAAAAAGCGCTAACGTAACGTTAATTATTATTGGTTTAACTTTTGTTGAAGATTGTTAGGTTTAAATTAGCCTATTAAAAAAAAGCACTTCGACTGCGCTCAGTGTGACAAATGTCAATTAGTTCTTGAGAATCTGAAACAAGCTCAGATTAAAAAAAAAATCCCAACTTTCATTGGGATTTTAATACAACTAAAAAAACAAATTATTCTAATTACTTGAAACGCTTCCACCGGAAGTTTCTTCTTTAGAAATATTTTTTGGTGCTCCTGAATAGTTAACAGATGCGCCACTACTAGCTTTGGCTACTAAATTAACTAACGGATGAACGGCTGCTGAACTACCACTTGATGCTTCGGAAGTTACTTCGTTGGCTAAAAGATTTTCGGCATTAATTTCGGAACCACTTGAAGAAGCTGTTCTTATTTTTAATGCTTTACCAGACAAAGTAATATTGCTGCCACTTGTTGATTCGGCATTAATGTTATCAAACTCTAAAGAAACGTTGATTTCGCTTCCACTATTACTAACAATCCTCATATCAGTTGCTGTAGCTGCGCTTTTTAAGGTTCCTTTCGTTTTTATATTAGAACCGCTTGTACTTTCTAAACCTTCAATTACAGGCATTTTTACATAAACTGTTTCGGCTTCTGCGCTGTAAATATTTTCATCTGAAGAGATTACTAAAGTACCATTTTCAACTTTTGTAGTAATGTGACTTAGCAAATTTTGATCTGCTTCAACTTCTACAGAAACCGCATCTGATTGCTCTAAAACCACTTCGATTCCACGATTGACAGAAATTTTTGTAAACTTTTGCGTGATGTTTCTTTTTTCTGTGGTAACATTTCCATTGCCTTTAATTCCGTTGAAAACGTTATTACCGCAAGAGGCAAATAACATAGTTACCAATATCGTAACTATAAACTTTGTACAAACAACAATTACTTTTACCATGACTATTTTGTTTTAACGATTATACCATCTTTATTGATTACTAAACTACCCGATTTTTTTCCGTTATTAGTAGTGGTTTGAATTACTTCTTTGCCATTAATTTTTACTGAAACGGTTTGAACAGAATCGTTAGTTTGTGTTGTATTGATGTCTTCAGACTCGATATCAACATCGTTGTGTTCGTTTTCATCTGGAGGACAATTCAAACATTTTACTTGAGCATCTCCAACTCTATAAATGTAATCTCCCGAACTGTAATGTAAGTTGAAAAATTCATCATTTGAATCATCAAAATCTTGAACGCTTTCGTCCATTTTTAACAACGTTCCTTTTGGAACATACAAGAACAATTCTACACGTTGATCTCTGAATTTATTGGCTACTTCTGTCAATAGATAGTTATCTAAAATCAACTGATTTCCAACAATTTTGTAACCATATTTAATTTTTTCAGCACGTTTTTTAGCTTCTGTAACAGATTTTCCAACGGCTAATTTTTCTACTTGCAAATACGGCAATTTTTCATCTGTTTTCATCACTTCAATACTTACATTATTAGAGTAAATAATTTCGTGATTTTGTTCGTCTTGCGTCAATCTGAAGTCGTCATGACGGCGATAGTCTTTAGAATAAAAATCGTTATTTTGAAATTTAACACACAATGTATCTGTTGGCGTAATGTTGATGATTTCTTTCTTCACATCTTTTGCTTCAGATGAAATTTGTGTAAACTCGTTAATTCCCATGGCTATTAATATTCCAACTGATATCACCCAAATAGCTAATAACGTATATTTTGCAATAGCTCCAATAGATCTTAAGTTGTTTACCAACAATTTCAATCCTAAAATTAGTAAGAAGAAAAACGGAATTCCGAAGGCCAATAAGAATAAAATTCCTTGAGCCCAAAGTGGTGTTTCTAATCCTAATGGCGTTCTAAAATGATTGATTAACGTGTTTTGAGGCAATGACGAAGAAAACATAGCTACGATAGACGCAATACAAATTCCGAACAGTGTAACCGAAGAAAATACTACTATAATGGCTCCTAAAACTTTGGCAAATGCTCCAAAAATACTTGAAAAAACATCTCCTAATCGGCTTCCAAAAGATTCGGCTCCCGATTTTACTTTATTTCCCAATTCGTCGTAGTTAACATTTTTGATTTTTTCAGAAACATTTTCAAATTCTTCACGAACTTTTTTTTCGATGTTAGAAATAGTCACTGGTTCGCCTCTCATTTCCAATTTTTCAGAAGTTGTAATGGCTTCTGGAGTGGCAATCCAGAGTATTAAATACACAACTATTCCAAATCCGAAACCAGCAAAAGCGGTAGCTAAAAAGGCAATTTTGATCCAAGTGGAATCAATTCCGAAATAGTATCCTAAACCAGTACATACTCCAGCAATAGAACCTCTTTCTTTATCACGATATAATTTTCTTTTACCGTTTGAAAACGCATAATTATACGTTTTTGGTTCATCGGCATCGTTGTCAATACGGTAATCTTCTGGTTGCCCCATTACGGCAACTACCTCGTCAACATCTTTATTATTAATAACGTGTTTGTCGCTTTTTTGTCTTTCTGTAAAAAGTTCGGCAACACGCATTTCAATATCTTTCATGATTTCGTCTTTTCCAGATGAATTAGAAAGCGAACGTTTTATCGCATCAAAATATCTTGATAACTTTTGGTATGCATCTTCATCAATATGAAAAAATAAACCACCTATATTAATATTTACTGTTTTGTTCATGATTGTTATTTTTGATTGGTTATGATGTTTACGGCGTCCGATAATTCGGTCCAAGTGCCGTTTAATTCGTTTAAAAATGTTTTTCCAAGTTCGGTCAACTCATAGTATTTTCGTGGTGGTCCCGAAGTAGATTCTTCCCAACGGTAGTTCAATAAACCGTCATTTTTTAATCTTGTCAGTAGCGGATAAACCGTTCCTTCTACTACAAGCAGTTTTGCGTTTTTTAAAGTGTCTAATATTTCAGAAGTGTATGCTTCTTTTTCTTTTAAAACAGATAAGATACAGAATTCTAAAACACCTTTACGCATTTGAGCTTTTGTGTTTTCAATGTTCATAATTCGATTTTGATTTTTTAATTAAACTGTTCATTTTTTGATTGTTTTTGAAGCATTCCAAACAATTAGGATATGCCGCGATTGTGATTGATGATTATTTTGATGATTGAAACTATTATTTAAAAAAGGGTATGGTCAAAGGATATTTGTAATGCTCTCCATTGGTTGCTTTTACTGCACCTTGAACGATTAGTATGAATTCGAGTACTTTTAAAAATCCGAAAATGAGGGCTGCAAAAATTGCAATTGCGGCAATTCCTGTAATATCACTAAAATTAAAATGATGAATAGTGAAATCACCATCATTAAAAGCAGTTCTGAATGCCACATTTTTTAAAACTAAATAAATGATAATAGGCACTGCGATGATGCACAAGATGAGTGAATATAAAAAAATACTCAACTGAAAATTCAACACTTGTTTGCCGTTGTAATCTATAAATTCTGAATCTCTTCTTTTAGAACTCCAAATAACTATTGGAAAAATAAAATTCCCAAATGGAAAAAAATATTGGGTCAACGCGCTCAAGTGAGTTACTGATGAAATGGTTCTTTCGTTGGATGTGATCATGGTTTTTGATTTTTGATGATTTCTATTATTAAAAACTAACAATACTATAGATAGCTTATTAATTTCTTATACAAAGATACAACCAAAAAAAGGTATTATGCATTACAAAGTACTTAAATTTAACATTTTATTAACATATAGGTTTTTAAAACGTGGTGGTGTATTTTTTGTATATTTACAACAAAATCAATACTTCATGGAATTTTCTCCTAACAAATTGAATGCTTTTTTATTTTTCAAACTTCCCTCTGCTTTTTGGTGCGGTGTACGCGTAAAATCAATTTCGCCCTTACAATGTGAAGCCACCGTAAAGCATCGTTGGTTCAATCAAAACCCTTTTAAATCGATGTACTTTGCCGTTCAAGCCATGGCCGCCGAACTTACTACAGGAGCACTAGTAATGTACCAGATTAAAAAAAGTGGTAAAAACATTTCAATGTTGGTAGCCAACAACAAAGGAAATTACACTAAAAAAGCCAAAGGAAGAATTACGTTCCTCTGCAAAGACGGTCACTTAATAGAAGCTGCTATTCAAAAAACTATTGCCACTGGAGAAGGTGAAACTCTGTGGTTAAAGTCAATTGGAATTGACGAACAAGGTGATCAAGTTTCCGAAATGGATTTTGAATGGAGCGTTCGATTGAAACAATAAGATAAATTTAGTTTTCTATACCAAGCTTTTTTATAAATTTGGCACACAAATCAAACATGTAATGAAAAAATCTGTATTTATAATTGTATTACTATTGGCAACTTCATTCGCCTTTTCACAAAAAAAAGAAAAAGTAAAAGGTTCCAAAATTGTAACCACCGAGCTAAAAAAGATTGAAAATTTTGAGTCTTTAGAAGTAGCCGATAATCTTGATGTCTTTATTGTAAAAGGAACGCAATGCGGTCTAGAAATTGAAGCCGACGATAACTTGCATGATGCTATAGACGCTGTAATTACAGGTTCTACATTGCGATTGTCTACTTTAAAAAACGCTTTTGGATATAAAAAATTGAGTATTCGAGTTACTTATACCGATGAGTTCAAGTTGGTAGTTACTCGAAACGAATCCTCCGTAACTGCACTTGCAGATGTAGAATTAGATAACATTACTTTTAAGAGTTATGATTCATCAAAATTGTTTTTGAATGCAAAATCAAAAAATTTAACGCTGATGATGGATGATAAATCTAAAGCCGAATTGAATTCAAAAGGTGAAAGTGCAACGATAAATTTGGTAAAAAATACTTCGCTAAAGGCATTAATTACCGCTACAAATTTAACTTTTGATATGTATCAAAAAAGTGAAGCGACAGTAGATGGTGATGTAGAGAATGCTAAATTCCGTTTGGATAACAATGCTAATTTAACGGCTAAAAATTTATCTGTAAAGAATGCAGAACTCACTTGTGAAGCATACACCAATGCTAGTATCAATATAAAAAGTACTTTATCTATTGATGCTTCTGGGAAATCGGAAATTCAATTGTATGGTGACCAAAAAATTGATATGAAACGTTTTGTAGATAGTGCCGTTTTAATAAAAAAACCAACTAAGTAACAATTAAACCGAGCTTGTCTCGGTTTTTTTTATGCATA
>CAZNWY010000019.1:0-58919 GCA_964577105.1 uncultured Flavobacterium sp. | reverse complement strand
TATGAGTTGAAAAATGTCGAATCTGAAAAAGATTTTGGCACTATAGCTCTAAAAGAGGCGGTTAAAACTTTGAATGAAGTTGTTATTAAAAATCAGGCGCCACCAATTAGAATAAAGAAAGATACTTTAGAATTTAATGTGTCTTCATTCAAGGTTAGACCCGATGCTAATGTCGAAACATTATTGAAGCAATTGCCTGGTGTTGAAATAGACTCCGATGGGAAAATTACCGTAAACGGAAAAGAGGTAAATCAGATTCTAGTGAATGGGAAACCATTTTTTGATAAAGACGGTAAAGTAGCTTTGCAAAATTTGCCATCCGATATCATCAATAAAGTTCAAGTTACCGATACCAAAACCAAGAAGGAAGAGAAAACAGGTGCTGTTGCTAGTTCTAATTCAGCCAGTATTAATTTAACCATAGACGAAGATAAAAATAAAGGTTTTTTTGGTAAAATCATGGCAGGAAAAGGTTCCGATAAACGTTATGAAACTAGCACATTGGTAAATTATTTTAAAAATAAACGAAAGATAAGCGTTTTAGCGTCTTCCAACAATATCAATTCAATTGGTTTTTCAATGGATGAAGTATTTGATAATATGGGTGGCGGACGAGCTAGAAGTGTTTGGGTAAATGATAATGGTACTTTTGGAATCAATGGTCGTAGATATGGCAGTAGTAATGGGATTACACAATCCAATATGGTGGGAATAAACTATTCTGATGAATGGACCAAAGATTCAGAAGCGTCATTAAGCTATTTTTACTCGGGCGCTAATACTAGAAATAACAATAGAACCAATCAAATTAATTTCTTGCCTTCAGGAAATTTTACGACCAATTCAAATTCTACTACCAACGAAGACCGTTATACGCACAATGTTACTTCCGTTTTTGAATATAAATTAGACTCTTTGACGTCTATTGTAATTGAACCTAATTTTACAAAGTCTAATACTAAAAACTCAAATTTAGCGTCACAAACATCTTTTGATGCGGCTAATGCCATGTTAAATTCTAGTACTTCCGAAACTTCTAATGAAAATGATGCCAATACTTTTAGTAATACATTATCGTTTACTAAATCTTTCAAACGCAAAGGGAAGTATTTGAGTTTGGTTTTTGAAAATGAAAATGGCTCAACCACAGACAATAGTTACACCAAATCGAATACCATTTTTTATCAAGGTTCACAACCAGATGATACTAGAAATCAGTTCAACAAGTCTAAAAATACTATAGGAAATTACAGGACAGAGTTTGAGTATACACATCCTGTCACTGATTCGCTTCAAGTGAAATTGGGATTAGAATACAAACTGAATAAAAATGATGATTATAGAGATTCATTCGATTTTGATACCACCAATCAAACCTATTCTCAAATAAATAGCTTGTTAACGAATGCCTTCAATTCTAAGGAAAGTACTTTTACACCCAATACGGGAATTAATTTTGATAGAAAGAAATTCAATTTCAATTTCAACTTCGGAACAAGTTTAATTAACTTTAATAACAATGGGGCCTATTTAGGGCTAAATTCTTCTTTAGATAAAAATTATGTAGCACCCTATATTAATGCCTATGGGAATTATAGATTTTCAAAAACTAAAAATATTTGGGTAAATTATAATTATGGTTACGATTTGCCATCTGCTAGACAAATTATACCTATTGAGGATTTGGCAAATCCATTAAATACCTATATTGGAAATCCAAATTTGAGTTTGACAACCAATCATAATTTTTATTTTTCATACAGAGATTTTGATTATGCCACTCGTTCTGGTTACGGAACTTATTTGGGAGGAAATTTTTATAACAATCAAGTTGTATCATCAGTTTCTTATGATATCAATCGAAAAAGAACAACCACTTACGACAATGTTTCTGGTACGTACAGCTCATGGATTGGGGTATATTGGAATAAATCGTTTAAGAAAGACGCTAATAAATATCGATTTGAATTGCGATTGAATAATAATTTCGGACTTTCCAAAGGATTTACCGACGGACAATCGTACCAAGCTCAGTCATATAGTTTTATGCCAAGAGTAAGTTTTACCTATGATTATGGCGAACTTTTAACAATAAACCCATCTTACAATTATGCCTATAATAGAACAAGTTATACGAATTATGTTGTGGATGCCGCATCGAATTTCACCCATAAATTTAATTTGCAAGTAACAAGCTATTGGCCTAAAAACTGGACTTTTGGTAATGATTTTGGGTATAATTACAATTCTAATATTGCTGACGGATTTAAAAAGCATTTCTATTTATGGAACACCAGTTTATCCTACAGTTTCCTCGACAAAAAATTAATGGCTAAGGTAAAGGTGTATGATTTATTAAATCAGAATCAAAGTGCTACACGAACCATCAGCGCTACCTCCATTAGAGACGAAGAAAACATCGTTTTAAAACGCTATGTGATGTTTTCGCTTACTTTTAAACTCGAGAAATTTGCTGGTAAAGAAAAGAAATCAGGCAATCGATTCATGTGGTAAATAAAACAAAAAACTCGTTTAGAATTCTAAACGAGTTTTTTGTTTATATGTAAAATTAATTGAGCTCTAAATATTGAGTTTACCAGCTACCACTAGCGCCACCACCTGAAAATCCTCCTCCGCCAAAGCCGCCTCCAAAGCCGCCTCCGTCAGAAGAACCTCCAAAACCACCACCACTGCTTCTGCCCATATTGCTAAGGATAATAATATCTAATAAACTAGGACCTCCAATACCGTTTCCTCCACGTCCGTTACCTTTGTTTTTAGAGAGAAGGATTATGATAATGATGAAAATAACTACAAAAACACCAACTGGAATATTTTTGTCAATCGTATTGTGTTTTCTAGTGCCTTTGTATTTTCCTTTAATAACTTGAATAATGGTATCAGCGCCTTTGTCTAATCCGTTGTAGTAACTTCCTGCTTTAAATTCTGGTACAATAACGTTTCTAATGATTTCTCCACATATGCCAGCTACTAATCGGTCTTCTAATCCATAACCTGGACGAATACTCAATTTTCTGTCGTTTTTGGCGACTAAAATCATCACACCATTATCTTCTTTTTCTTGACCAATTTTCCATGCTTGTGCCCAATTAGTCGATAAAACATCAATATTTTCTCCTTTTAAATCATCAATAGTTACTACAACAATTTGAGTTGTAGTCGAGTCAGAATATCGAATTAATTTTTCTTCTAATTGTTGTTTTTCACTATCGTTTAAAAGATGGGCGTAATCGTAAACCGAAGTTTGAAATTTTGGTATTTCTGGTATTTTATATTGAGCAAACCCAAAATGAAAGTTTAACAAACAAATTAATACCAATAGGACAGGAGCACTTTTTTTAAGTATATTTCTCATTATCCTTTTGATATTTCGTTAGAAAGTTCATTTACATCGTCATCCTGATAAGGAAAATGATGCTTCAGTTGTTGTCCGGCACTTAAAATGCCTTCTACTAAAGCTTGTTTATTATTGCCGTTTTTAAAATGGTTCAGCATAATATCTTTAGTAGTATTCCAAAAATCATCGCCTACTTTTTCGTTAATGCCTTGGTCTCCATAAATAGCAAATTGTTTGCTTTTTACGGCGACATAAATAATCACACCATTTCGGTCTTTGGTGTTTTCCATTTTAAGCATAGTAAAAACTTCCACTGCTCGATCTATAGGAGCAATGGAAGTTTCTTTTTCTATATGTACGCGAATTTCACCCGAAGTCTTTTCTTCAGCTATACGAATGGCTTCAACAACTTCAGCTTCTTCCTCTTTTGACAAAAAGTCTTCTACTTTTGACATTGTTAAAATTTTACTTGAACAGGTTTGTCAGCACCTTCAACCGATTTGAAATACGCTTTTTCTTTGTAATTTCCTAAAAAGAAGCTTTGAGGCATTGCTAACACATAGCTATTATAGTCTTGAACTGATTCATTAAAACGAGTTCTTGCTGTAAGAATTTGATTTTCAGTGCTAGCCAATTCATCCTGTAATTTTAAGAAATTTTGATCAGCTTTTAAATCAGGATATTGTTCAACAGAAACCAACAATTTTGATAATGAACTACTCACTCCGCTTTGTGCTTGGTTGAATTGAGCCAATTGTTCTGGTGTAATGTTTTTTGGATCAATAGTTACAGAAGTCGCTTTAGCTCTTGCTTGCGTTACTTCAACTAAAGTAGAATTTTCATGTTTGGCATATCCTTTTACGGTTTCCACCAAATTACCAATTAAATCATTTCTTCTTTGGTACGTAGTTTGTACATTTCCCCATTCTTTTTCTGTTGCTTGACTGTATTTTAATCCATTGTTTTTAACACCCATTACCCAAAAAGCAACGATTAATACTAATCCAATTCCAATTATCCAAGGCAAAAATTTTCTCATGTTTTCTTATTTTTAAAATTATTTTTTTGTTTTATTTTCTATTGCAATTGATATGCCAATTTTAAACTATTCGTTTTCTGGCAGAAAAAACATAGAGCAAGCCTAATAAACCACCAAAAGTGACAAATCCAACGCTCCACATGAATTTTTCTGAGTCAGAAATTTTACTAGAACGGTTAACCTCTTTAATTGCCATTATCACAAACACTAGGAGCGATAAAATTCCCAATGCCAATACTACTTCCGAAAATGATATGTGCTCAATTTTCATAAGTGCACCAATAGTAGTCAGAACAAAAGCGATTAAATAACTAAACGTTGTATTATTATTCATTTTACAAACTATTTTTTATGTTCGTTAATTCAGCTTTGATACCTTCCAACTTTGCAATGATGTCAAATTTATCCAACGTTTTTTTCTGACCTTCTTTCAAATGGGTTTTGGCACCTTCTAAGGTAAAGCCTCGCTCTTTTACCAAATGATAAATCAGTTGTAGATTTTTAATGTCTTCTTGGGTAAACATTCGGTTTCCTTTGGCGTTTTTCTTAGGTTTTAGGATGTCAAATTCTTTGTCCCAAAAACGAATTAAAGAAGCGTTTACTCCAAAAGCATCGGCAACTTCACCAATACTAAAATATAATTTGTCTTTTGATAGTTCTATATGCATTAGTCTAATGATTGGTTTTCTTGATTTGCTATTTTTGATATGACAACATATTCTGCTGCCGAAATATTTCCGTAATAAAAATTAATTGGATTCACCACTTTTCCATCTTTGTGCACTTCATAATGCAAGTGAGGTGCTTCGCTACGTCCTGTACTGCCTACATACCCAACGATGTCACCACGTTTCACACGTTGTCCGGCTCTTACTTTATACTTGCTCAAATGTCCGTACAGCGTTAAATAGCCATAACCATGGGTTATCTCAATATGATTTCCAAAACCCGAAAGCGAATTGTCGGCGCTTTTAACAACACCATCGCCTGTGGCATAAATAGGGGTTCCAATTTTTGCCGTAAAATCCATTCCTTCGTGCATTTTTCGTGCTTTGGTAAAAGGATCACTTCGATATCCAAATCCCGAAGCCATGTGTTTCAAATCTTCGTTCTTCACGGGTTGAATTGCTGGAATAGCACTCAACAATTTGTCTTTTGCTTTTGCCAACTTCAAAATTTCATCCAACGATTTCGATTGTACTGCCAAAGCTTTCGTGATAGCATCTACTTTTTCGGAAGTATTGATTACCAATTCCGAATTGTTAAATCCTTCCAATTGTTTGTACCGATTTCGATCAATAATGCCTCGTCGTTTTTCATTCGAAATCGGAGCCGAGTTAAAATACACACGGTACAAATTATTATCTCGATTTTCCAAATCAGACGCTACTTGATCAATATCTTCAATTTTTTTATTCAAAAGTGCATAATTCAACTTCAAATTTTCAATTTCTCGCGCCTGAATTTTATCTTTTGGAGTTTCAAAATAGGGTGTATTCATCAAAATCACAAAACATAAAAACCCAAATAATGCCGATGCCACCAAGAATAATAAAGCATAACCAAATTTTTTCCTTTTTTTCGGACTAATAATTCGATAAGCCAAACTTTCTGGGTCGTAATAATACTTAACTTTCTTCGACATTTCTTAAATTATACTATTTTTGTACTCGTTTTAAGAATAACAATGGTTATACGAACAAATTTAAGAAATGTTTCAATCTAAATCTATTTTTTATTTTTTAGAAGCGAAACTTTCGGCATCTTTGTTCCCGAAGCTTCGGGACCATGTTCCTGCTTTTTGCTCTATCTTTTTGTTTTGTCACCCTGAGCGCAGTCGAAGGGCTTTCAACATAAAACAAAAAGGATATCGCTTCAATCAGGGCTAGTCGGTAAACCATAGCAACAAAATATCATTTCATAACCTAATTTGTGTAAATACAACCATAATGAAATCACAAGACATTAGAAAAGCATACCTCAATTTCTTCGAATCGAAAGGACACTTAATCGTTCCTTCTGCACCCATCGTTCTCAAAGACGATCCAACCCTAATGTTCAACAACTCAGGAATGGCGCAGTTCAAAGAATACTTTTTAGGAAACGGAACTCCAAAAAGCAAACGTATTGCCGATACGCAAAAATGTCTTCGTGTTTCAGGAAAACACAACGATTTGGAAGATGTAGGTTTTGATACTTACCACCACACCATGTTTGAAATGCTCGGAAACTGGTCGTTTGGCGATTATTTCAAAAAAGAAGCCTTGGCTTGGGCATGGGAATTTCTAACCGAAGTATTAAAGTTAGACAAAGACCGTTTGTATGTTTCTGTTTTTGAAGGTAATCCAGACGAAAATGTGCCGTTCGATCAAGAAGCATGGGACATTTGGAAGCAATACGTTCCAGAAGATCGCATCATTTTAGGAAATAAAAAAGACAATTTTTGGGAAATGGGCGACCAAGGTCCGTGTGGTCCGTGTTCTGAAATTCATATCGATTTAAGAACCGATGCCGAAAGAGCAGCAGTTTCAGGACGTAGTTTAGTTAATGCCGATCATCCACAAGTGGTCGAAATTTGGAACAACGTATTCATGGAATTCAATCGTAAAGCCGATGGTTCGTTAGAAAAACTTCCAGCACAACACGTAGATACCGGAATGGGATTTGAGCGTTTGTGTATGGCGATGCAAAACGTAACATCCAATTATGATACCGATGTCTTTACGCCATTGATCGAAAAAGTAGAACAAATCACAGGTTTAAAATACACTTCCAACGAAGTTAAAAATATAAGTGACGAACAAAATAAAACCAATATTGCTATACGTGTCATTGTAGATCACGTGCGTGCCGTAGCATTTGCTATTGCTGACGGACAACTACCATCGAATACTGGTGCTGGTTATGTGATTCGTAGAATTTTACGTCGTGCGATTCGTTACGGATTTACATTTTTGAATACTAAAGAGCCTTTTATAAATAAGTTGGTGGAAGTTTTGGCAAATCAAATGGGTGAATTTTTCCCAGAAATCAAATCGCAACAACAATTGGTGACCAATGTAATTCGTGAAGAAGAAGCGTCTTTCTTAAGAACTTTAGAGCAAGGATTGCAATTGTTAGAGAAAGTAGTTTCTGAAACCAATGGTAAAGAAGTCTCAGGAGAAAAAGTATTTGAATTGTATGATACTTTCGGATTTCCAAAAGATTTAACAGCATTGATTTTAAAAGAAAAAGGCTATACCTATAACGAAGAAGAATTTGAAGTTGAATTGCAAAAACAAAAAGCACGTTCTCGTGCCGCTTCAGAAGTGTCTACCGAAGATTGGAAGGTGTTAATTGCTGGAAATGTAGAAACATTTGTGGGTTACGACCAAACCGAGAATGATGTTAAAATCACTAGAATCCGTAAAGTAGATTCTAAAAAAGACGGAATTTTATACCAAATTGTTTTAGACGCAACGCCTTTTTACCCAGAAGGTGGTGGGCAAGTAGGCGATAAAGGAACCTTGGTTTCTGCTAACGAAACAATTGATATCATTGATACGAAAAAAGAAAATAATTTAATTCTGCATTTTGCCAAACAACTTCCAGAAAATATCGAAGCTGGTTTTGTGGCTAAAGTCAACACCGATTTAAGAACATCAACGTCTAAAAATCACTCGGCTACCCATTTAATGCATTTGGCTTTAAGAACGGTTCTTGGAACGCATGTAGAGCAAAAAGGAAGTTTGGTAAATCCGAATTACTTGCGTTTCGACTTTTCGCATTTTTCTAAAGTTTCTGACGACGAATTACGTCAAGTTGAAGCAAGCGTAAATGCTCAAATTGAAGCACAATTGCAATTACAAGAGTACCGAAATATTCCAATTCAAGAAGCTTTAGATAAAGGCGCTATGGCGTTATTTGGCGAAAAATATGGTGACAACGTTCGTATGATTGAATTTGGCGAAAGCAAAGAATTGTGTGGTGGAATTCACGTGAAAAACACGGCGGATATTTGGCATTTCAAAATCATTTCAGAAGGTGCAGTAGCGGCAGGAATTCGTCGTATTGAGGCGATTACTGGTGATGCGGTGAAGAATTTCTATCAGAATCAAGAAAACACTTTATTGGAAATCAAAGAAACACTGAAAAATCCTCAAGATATTTTAAAATCGGTGACAACTTTACAAGACGATAACGCCAAATTGAAAAAGCAAATTGAGCAATTGTTGAAAGAAAAAGTTGAAGGATTGAAAAATAGTTTAGTTGCCGATTTTAAAGAAATAAACGGAATTAACTTTTTAGCAAAACAAGTTGATTTATCGATGGGTGCAACCAAAGATTTAGCACAAGCAATTGGAACTTCTAAACCAAATTCGTTTGTATTCTTAGCCTCAGTGGATGACAATGCGCCAAACATTCATTGTTATATTTCTAAGGAATTAGTTGCTGAAAAAGGATTGAATGCAGGTAATGTTATCAGAGAATTAGGCAAATACATCGACGGAAATGGAGGAGGACAACCGTTCTTCGCTTCAGGAAAAGGGAAAAGTGTTTTAGGAATCAAAGAAGCTTTAGAGAAAGCTGTCGATTTTACAAAATAGAATCTGTTATAAAAAAGATTTTTAACCCTTTCAATCGTCTGGTTGAAAGGGTTTTTCTATAAAAAGAATTTTTGTCTAAAAGCAAAATAACGAGTTTTTTTGTAGTATGTCGAAGATGTTGTAGTGGTTAAATGTCTTTTAATATATTTGAGCATTGATGATTGCCCCAGCAAAAATCTACAAGATATAACCGCTAATAGTTTATGAAAAAAATACTTCCTTTTTTAGCAATTTTATGTATTGCTATCACCACACTTTCTTCGTGTTCGTCGGATAATGAAAGCTCAACGGTTCAGAATAAATTAGTGAAGAAAATCGTAGAAGTCAACACCGACGGTACCTCTTCAACGTATAATTTTACATACAATGGAGATAAAATTGTTAGCATTAATTCTGCAGCCAACACTCAAAGTTTTACGTACACTGGTAATTTGATTACCAAAATAAGTGAATTTAATAATTTGACGCAACTTCAGACAACATTTGATTATACTTACAATAATGATAACAAATTGATTAAAGTAATTTGTTCTAATAATTATGAGTTAAATTACACGTACAATACAGATGGTACTATCTCATTCGAAAAAACGACTCATGATACCAATGGTAATGTTGTTTTGGTTTTTCATGGAGTACTTTCATTTGTGGGTGACAACGTGAGTAAAATTACTAAAATCATGGATGACACACCACTTACGGTGCGTTCAGAAGAAGAAGTTAGTTTTACTTATGATAACAAAAAAAATCCTTTTAGTGCTATTTTAGGATACAGCAAATTGTTGGATCATTACAAAAATTGTTCTGTCAATAACACAAAAATGAGTACTGAAACCGCTACAACAACCTATTTAGATACTAATCAGGTGGTTTCTTCATTAGTGCAACACACAAGTACTTTTCAGTATGATAATAACGGTTATCCAACCGAAATTGTGTCAGATAATTCGGTATTTTACGATCAAAATACCAACCATCTTAAGTCACTTTATTTTTACGAATAAGTACGAATTTTATTTTCTTTCTCCAATCTGTTGACGCCACATTGCGTAATACAAACCTTTTTCAGAAAGTAAATCTTCGTGTTTACCTTGCTCGATAATTTTGCCTTGTTCCAATACAAAAATCTTATCAGCGTGCATTACGGTTGACAATCGATGCGCAATTAAAACAGTAATTCTATTGCTGTCAGAAATAGTTCTAATAGTCGCATTAATTTCTTCTTCTGTAATCGAATCTAAAGCCGAAGTTGCTTCGTCAAAAATCAATAAATTAGGGTTTCTCAATATCGCACGAGCAATAGACAAACGTTGTTTTTCACCACCAGAGACTTTAATTCCACCTTCGCCGATAGTCGAATTTAATCCGTATTCGGCTCGGTTCAATAAGTTTTCACAACTGGCTCTTTTCAAAACATCGTACAATTCTTCGTCGGTAGCAGAAGGTTTAACAAACAACAGATTTTCACGAATGGTTCCCGAAAACAGCTGCGCGTCTTGAGTTACAAATCCTAACTGTTTTCTCAAATCCAATAAATCTATTTTGGTGGAATCTATGTTATTGTACAAAACTTTTCCTTCTTGCGGCGGATACAATCCCACTAATAATTTTACTAAAGTTGTTTTTCCCGAACCTGATGGCCCCACAAACGCAACGGTTTCACCTTGTTTAATTTCAAAATTGATATTTTCTACCGCTTTGTAACTAGCTGTTTTGTGTTGAAAGCTCACATTAGAAAATAAAAGCGAGTGAATAGCGCCCACATGTTCTGGGTTTTTAGGACGAAATTCTTTCGGAGCATCCAATAAATTCTTGAAGTTTTCCATAGAAACTTTGGTCTCATTCAGCGCGATGATAAAATTTCCTAATTCTTGTAATGGTCCGAAAATAAAGAATGTAAAGAATACCATAGTAAGCAAATCACCTACAATAATTTTTCCTCCAAATAAGAAATAATACAAGGTAAAAACAACGCAAGTTCGTAGAAAATGTACCGTAGTTCCTTGAATAAAACTCAAACTTCTGATGAAACGAATTTTTTCTAATTCTAATTGCAAGATTTTAAACGTATTCAAGTTCAAACGTTTTTCTTCCTGATAGGTCAATCCTAAACTTTTTACAAGTTCGATATTGCGTAAACTTTCAGTAGTAGAACCCGCTAATGCATTAGTTTGACTGACAATTTTTCGAGAAACAATCTTAATTTTTTTACCCAAATACGAACTTACTAAAGCAATAATTGGTGCAGTAATCAAAAAGATAAATGAAATTCGATAGTCTATTCTAGAAACATATACGATTACAAATATAAATCCGATAATCGTTTGAAAAATTAGCGAAATAGACAGTGTAATTAATTTCTCAGAATCCGATCGTACTTTTTGTAATTTACTCAAAGTTTCGCCACTGCGTTGGTCTTCAAATTCTTCAAAAGGCAAGTCTAGCGATTTTTTAATACCATCAGTATACATTTGTGCACCAGTACGTTGAATGACTACATTGGTGAAATAATCTTGAAAATTTTTTGTAATTCTCGAAATCATCGCTGCACCTAAAGAAAGTCCGAGCCAAAAAGCAACCGATTTAATAAAGCCAATTTTGTTACCAGAATATTTTGCAATACCTACACCACAATCTTGCATTAATTTACCTGTAATTACCGAGTCGGATAGACTGAAACAAATATTTATCGCCGCCATAATCAAGGCTAAAAACAACAGCATTTTGTGTTTGATGATATAAGAATATAGTAATTTCATAGCAAAGCATTTTTTTTGAACTGCAAAAGTAATGAATAGATAGGTAATGGTTGCATTGGTATAAAATGATATTTTGGTTTTAAATCACAAAAATTAGATTATGATGTTAGATTTACTAAATACAAAATAGATATATTTGTGGTATTAGTGTTTTATTGACGTTTTATATCTTAAGAATTTAAATTATGAGAAAGGCTTTGTTGTTAATTATTGTTTTTTCTATTTGTTCTTGTTCCAATTCTTCAAATGATAATTCTTTAAATAGTGGTTATTTAGTTTCTAAAATAATATCATCATCAGGATCATCCTCGAGTACTACGACATTTAGTTATTCTGGAAATAAACTAACAGAGTCAAATAATTTAAATAACAAATCTACATATACATATACTGGCAATAATATTACTTCAATAACAACAACTCAAGCGCAGGTTTTATTATATGAAACATTTTTCACATATGATTCTAACGGAAGGATTTCATCTGAAATGGTTAATTATTATTCCTATAATTTTTCCGAAAAAAGAGTTTATACCTATAATAATGATGCAACCATTTCTGTTGTAATCTATACTGGAGTTATTGATAATGCTAGTGATATCGAAAGGAAAGCAAAAATTTATTTAGATTCTGTTGGTGAAATTATTAAAATCGAAAATTATGATTTATCAGACAACTTAACAAGCAAAAGTATATATACAAATGATGGAAAAAATAGTCCATTCAAAAACATTTTAGGGTTTAATAAACAGCCTTACTTTTTCGGAAGATATTGTAATATAATGACTTTAGATTCTTTTGACTCGAATAATCAAATAGTAACCAATAGTACTTTTCAATATACTTATAATTCAAATAATTTTCCTACTTCTGCTTCTCAAAATTTTTATAATAATGGGAGTTTGACAAGTACTACATCAATTCAATATTTTTATCAATAATTTGATGCAATTCACTACTAAAATACCCATTTCAAAATCCAATTTTCCAATAGATTACAGTTCTAAAATAGTGTCTTTGGGTTCGTGTTTTGCAGAAAATATGGCAGACAAATTAGATTATTATAAGTTTCAAAATACGACCAATCCATTCGGAATCATATTCAATCCGGTTTCTATTGAAAGAATCGTGCAAAGAAGTGTTAATAGAGAATTCTTTAACGAAAATGACATTTTTTTTCACAACGAACGCTGGCATTGTTTTGAAGTACATTCAGAGGTAAGTCACGAAAATAAAGCGGTATTTCTTAGTAATTTGAACGATATTCTTGAATTTACGTATCAGCAAATTTTACAAGCTAGCCACATCATAATTACCTATGGAACTTCTTGGGTATATCGATTGCAAGCATCACATAAAATTGTAGCCAATTGTCATAAAGTAGCACAAAATCAATTTGATAAAGAAATTCTCTCTGCGGAAGCTGTGGAGCTAGCCATAAAAAACACGATTGATTTAATTCAGAAAGTAAATCCAAATAGTCATTTTATTTTTACGATTTCACCGGTACGTCATATCAAAGACGGATTTATAGAAAATCAACAGAGTAAAGCACATCTCATTAGTGCCATTCATAAAATTAATCGAAACAATACGTCTTATTTTCCATCCTATGAAATTGTAATGGACGAACTGCGTGATTATCGATTTTATGAAAAAGATATGCTTCATCCCAATACAATAGCTGTCGATTATATTTGGGAACGCTTTTGCGAAAGCACTATTTCAGAAGAAAGTTATCCTGTTATGAATGAAGTTGCTACCATTCAAAAAGGCTTGTCACATCGACCTTTCAACCCCAATTCAGAGAGTCATCAGCAATTTTTGGCTAATCTACACCTGAAAATACAGCAACTTCAATTGAAATTGCCATTCATAAATTTTAGTTAAAATACGCATTTCTACGTATTTCCTTCATTTGGTTTAAGTAATAAGTTTGTCTTGTAACTTAAAACAAATCAGTCATGCGCATAGTTAGAATTATTTTCGGATTGACTTTTTTACTTCTTATGGCGCCAGTAATGCATGCTCAGAAGCCAGTACTTACCGATGAAGATGCGGTGACCGAAATGGTAACTAAAGAAGTAAACGAAGTATTCCAATCACCAGAATTTATTAAAAAGAAGAACAAAAAATTTGCCGATGTCAAAGGTACTATGGTCGTTGATATTGGTGTGGTTCAAAACGGAAAAGTGTCTTCATTCTTCAAGGTAGATAGTGATATCAAGAACATCGACTTCATCAATTTTATGTCAGACTACATCTTAGATCACAAATTTCAATTCAAGTTAGAAAAGCAACAACGGTATAAAATTCGTTACACTATTACATTTTAACACTTAACAAACAACCTCAAAATTATTTAAAATGAAAAAATTAACTATTTTAATGTTAACCCTTTGTATGATGGGAACATTACAATCCAACGCCCAATTTGGGAAGCTTTTAGATAAAGTAAAAGGCAAATCCAGTGCAGGAAAAAAATCTGGTAGTTTTGCTACTAGTTGGGAATCAGAGTTTGATAACAAAGCTACTCGTTTGGCTATAGCTAACGAAGATGGAACTTACATTATTGGTACCGATGACAATTCGGCTACGGTTTTAGATGGTTCTGGAAAAATAATTTGGAGTGGTGATTACAAAAAAATCACAACCAATAACACGAATAACTCAGAATATCAATATGTGATTTGGAAAGAGCATGGTGGCTATTTGTTTCTATTTGATGCTAGAAAATTAGGAACTGATAGAGTAGCTGTAATTGATATCGCTACAGGAAAAGAGTTATGGAATTCGGAATTGTACCAAAATTTAATCCCAAAAGGAACCAAAGCAGAAGAAGGAACTGATCAAGGTGAATTGGAAACGGTAAAATACATTGATGAGTTAGACGCCTTCTTAATTTCACAAAAAGCATCTGTAATTTTAGTGAAAGCTAATACTGGAGAAAAAATTTGGGAAACCAATCGTTTTAAAGGTGGAGTTGGAAAATATATTTACGATCCAACACGAAACGAAATTGTAATGATTAATTTCAAACCGACAGCTTTAGGAGCTTTGTTTGCAGGATTTAAAAATCAGTTGGTTAAAATTAATGCTGTTAACGGTGACGTGGTTTGGGATGCTACTTTTGCAGGAATCATCGAAAAAGAGTTAGTAACTCGTAGAGCTATTGTTGACTTATGGATTAAAGGAGACAAAATTTTCATGTACTTAAACGGATTGCAAGTTTACAACATCAATAACGGTCAAAAACTTTGGGAAGCCGTTTATGAAAACGATATGGACGGCGGCGGAGGATTATTTGCTAGCAGCAGAATGAAAAAATACTACAGAACTATTGCTGATCCTTTATTTACCGATGATGCCGTTTACATTGTGATGTTAGGTACAAGAGATCGTACTAAATATGTAGAAAAACACGATTTAGAATCAGGTAAATTATTGTGGGCTTCCGAAAAAATAACAGGTGCTTTTAGCATGCCAAACATCTACAAAACTGGCGATAAAATAATGCTACAAGTGGGTGGAAAAGTGCAAGTTCAAGAAATTAGAATGGAAAGCAGTGGTTACGGAATGGGTTCTACAAAACAAGCCGTGCCTTATATTTATTGGGATTACAAAGCACAAAAAAACAGTGTTTTATCTTTAAATGATTCTAACGGAACTACCGCTTGGCGTTCGGAAAAATTTGACAAACGCATCACCGATTTAATTATCGATAACGATAAAACAGTTTTTGTTGGCGATGGAGACGAGTTTTATGGCTATGATATTGCTACAGGAAATCAATTATTTGATGTAAAACACAACGATGCAGGAGTAGGAAAAGCTGCCGATGTAATTGATTTTGGAGATAAAGTAGTAGTGCTTTCAGAAAAAGGATTGGCTGCCTACAATAAAAAAGATGGTTCTCGTGCCTATGCAACAGACAAAATTAGAGGAGTGGATTTCTTTTATGAAGTAGGTGGAAATTATTTCTTAAGAGATCAAAGAGGTGGTAAAAACATCATTTACGGAATTGACATGACCAATGGAGAAACCAAAGGTTCGGTTCAATCTAAAGGAAAAGGTGGTAGCCCAAAATATGGTGATGGTATCGATATTTCTACAGATGGAGAATATATCTATGCTTTTAAAGGTAAAAAAGTAGAAAAAATCAAAGTAAATAATTAGAGGTTATGACACTTTGTTGTTTGGGCTGTGACGTTGTTGCAGCCCATTTTTAATTCACAGATTATGAAAAAATATATTTATCTGTTAGCTATTTTAGGCTCATTTTCAATGGCAAAGGCACAACAAATTCAATGGGCTTCCAAAGTGATAAAATATTCATCAGATTTAGGCGGAAAGCAATTTGGGATAAAAAGAATTTTAGGCAAACCCGATGTGTTTCCGCAAGGAGGTTATAGTGGCAATGCTTGGACTCCAAAAAAAGCTTTAGATGGTAGAGAAGTAGTAGAAGTTGCTTTTGAAAATCCACAAACGGTTAAACAAGTTGCCGTTTTTGAAAATTTGAATGCAGGTTGCGTGGTTAAAATTTCTGTTTCAACAGATGGTGAACATTATGAAACGGCTTGGACTAGAAAATTAGATTACAAAACGCCTACTTATAAAGCCACATTATCTGGAGATAGAGCTTATTATTTTGGAAGAAAAAGAAGAAAAGTAAGCGAGGTTCCCGATGTGTTCAATCCCGGAGTAGAAAATGCCATTCTCGACAATGCTGTAGCTGGAGTAAAATCGGTAAAAGTGGAGTTTAACTTTGCGTTGCTTCCAGGTCAGAAGCAAATTGATGCTATCGGAATTTCTGATTCGAGTACGCCAATTGAAGCGCAAATCAATACAAGACCAACTTTAGAAAGTTTGCCAAACGCGGTAAAAGTAGCTTTGGATGATTCTAATTATAGTATTCCGTGTTTGTATGAAAACGGTTCTAAATTAATGACTTCCCATTATGAGAATGGTAAAGAATATGTTGTTTCATTTACTAAAGAAAATGGAAAATGGACTCATAAAAAAGTAGAATCAGAATTATCGGCAACTGGCGAAGATTACAATTATGTAGAATTTGCAAATGCACAATTTGTATTGAAAGGTGGTTCGTCTTATACAAGAGGAACCGGTAATTGTGGGTTTGAGTTTTTTGAAAATAAAAATGGGACTTATAATTTGCTAGGTCAACTTAAAATTGCAGCCTTCAATAATTATGATGAGTACAGCGATGCTTCAATTACAGATGATGCAAAAATTTTGATTATGGCAATTGAAACCGATTTCACTCAAGGCGGTATCGATTTGTATTTTACCAATAAAAAAGAAGACGGAACGTATGGTTTTCTTCAAAATATGGGTAAGGTGATTAATTCGGCAGACGATGAAGCTTCACCACAATTATTATCCGATCAAAAAACATTGTTGTTTGCCTCCAAAGGATTTAGTAGCTATGGAAATCATGATATTTTTGTTTCCTATCGTTTAGATGATACTTGGAAAAATTGGAGTGAACCGATTAATTTGGGAAGTAAAATCAATTCGCCAAATTTTGAAGGGCAACCTTTTTATGATGAAAAAAATGAGTTGTTGTACTATGCAACTTCGGTTGATGGAGTTATGCAAATTAATACCGTTGCTTTGCCAAAAGCGGTTCTTTTGAATTTAAAATAATCACTAAATACGCATTTATACGTATTGTGTTTTTATACGTATTAGGTCAATTTTGTAATTGAATTAATAACTTTTTTATGGTTTATTTTCTCATGTTACTAATAGCAATTTTGTTGATTGCAATGGTGTATTTGTTGGTCCAAAATAACCAAATCAAACAAACGCATCATAACAATATGGAAAAACTTCAAGGCGTAATTGCTTCATTGCATCAAAAACAATCGATACTCAACGATAAAGTTTTAATTGCATCCGAATATGACTCAACTTATTTGAACGACATGAAAACATTGGGCGATAACATTGTAGAGTTGCAAAAAGTCTTTGTTGAAATCATTTCTAATAAAAATAATAAGTAACTTTAGGGCAATTAACAGTAGACATTATGTTGAAAAAACTACTTTTTTATTGTTCGTTTATGCTTGTATTATCTGTGCAAGCGCAAAATGCACAACAATTAATTGACAATCTTAAAACGGAACTAAAATCCAATCCAGACGCCAAAAAAACAGCTTCTATTTATTCAGATTTAACGTGGTATTATTCTAAAGTTTCTGTCGATTCGGCTTTGGTATATGGGAGAAAAGCTTTAGAAAGTTCAAAAAAACTTGGCGATTCTACACTATTAGCACAAGTTTACAGCGATGTTGGTGCGGTTTATTTTACCAAAGGTGATTTTCAAAATTCTAAATCAAATTATTTGATTGCTTACAAAATCCGAAAAGCCAGAAAAGATGTCAAAGGATTGGCCAAAATCAATAATAATTTAGCCAACATTTATGAAAGAACTTTTCAGTACAAATTAGCAATGCAATCTTTTATAGACGCTTTGAGTTATTTTGAAAGCATTAACGATCAAAAAAACATCAATACCATAAAAGGAAATATTGGTTTGGTATTGTTTAAGCTAAAAAATTATACCAAAGCTATCAAATATCTTAACGACGAAATCACCTACGAAGAAGAGAATCATATTCCAGATGGTTTGTGTGTTTCTTGTACCAATATTGGAAATGTTTATCTTAAAATGAAAGATACGGTTAATGCGCTAAAATACTACAACAAAGCATTGAAATCGTGTCAAGAAAGTGGCAATAACAAAGGAATTTCGGTGGCGTTTGGAAACATTGGTGCAATCAAATCTGATCAAAATAAATCTAAAGAAGCTCTAGCTTTGTATGCAAAATCTTCCAAAGTGGAAGAAGAATTAAATTCTGATATTGATAAGTCTAGTCTCAAGTTAAAAGTGGCTAAAGAGTTAATCGATGCCAAACAATTTGGCAAAGCACACGATACTTTAGTTAGTTTAAAACGAATTTTTGAAAAACTCAATTCTAAAGAATATTTGTTGTTAAACTATAAATTGCTGATTACTTGCAATGCGTATCTAAACAAACCAGATAGTGTGGCTTTTTATACCGATAAATATATTTATTTGAAAGATAATTTGTTAGATGCTCATGTTTTAAAACAAAGTCAAGAGCTAGAAGCCAAATATCAAACAGAGAAAAAAGAAAAGTTGCTGCTTCAAAAAGAAATCGAAGCCAAAAAGAAAAATACCACCATTTTAATTTTGGCGATACTTGCCTTTTTTGTAGCGCTATTAGGGTTTTTAATTTACCGCCAACAACGATTAAAAAACGCACAACAAGTTCAAGAATTTGAATTAAAATCGGCTATAGCCAAAATAGAAACTCAAAACAAACTGCACGAGCAACGATTGGCAATTTCTAGAGATTTGCACGATAATATTGGGGCACAACTAACCTTTGTAATTTCATCAATTGATAATCTGAAATACGGAAATAAAATTACAGATAGTAAAATCAATACTCAATTGACCAAAATAAGCGACTTTACCAAATCGACCATTATTGAGTTGCGCGATACAATTTGGGCTATGAATAACTCCGAGTTTACCATCGAAGATTTATATGCTCGAATTCTAAATTTTATTGAAAAAGCCAAATCAGCCAAAGACGACATCAATTTCAAATTTGTAATCGACGAATCAATGCAACAAGTTACGTTCTCTTCGGTGATTGGGGTTAATTTATATCGAACCATTCAAGAAGCGGTTAACAATGCCATTAAATATTCGGAAGCAAAAGATATTGAAGTGAATGTAAAAAAGATTGGTGAACAAATACAAATTACAATCCACGACAATGGAAAAGGATTTGATATAGAAAATACTAATTTTGGTAATGGTCTTTACAACATGCAAAAGCGAATTGAAGAAGTTAAAGGCACTTATAGCATCCAATCTGAATTGCAAAAAGGCACCACAATAACCATTCTTTTAACCCAAAACCAACAAGCATGATAAAAGTAGCTATTGTTGATGATAATCCATTTTTACAAAAAACGGTTCAAGACAAGCTCTCTTTTTTTGAAGAGATTGACGTTAAATTCAAAGCCAATAATGGAGAAGATTTATTGTCGAAATTAGAAAAAAATCACAACCTCGATTTGATTTTAATGGATATTGAAATGCCAAAAATGAATGGTATTGAAGCAACAGAAGCGGTTAAAAATAAATATCCTCAAATTAAAATCATTATGCTAACAGTTTTTGATAATGATGAGAATATTTTCAAATCAATCAAGGCTGGAGCCGATGGTTATTTGTTAAAAGAAATCAATCCAGATGAACTTTATAATGCCATAACCGAAACCTTAAATGGTGGTGCTGCCATGACGCCATCTATTGCTCTAAAAACACTCAAACTACTACGAGAACCTGCTGTTTTTGACAACGCAGAACCTTGCCAAGACATTGTGCTAACCACAAGAGAAATTGAGGTGTTAGAGCAACTAAGCAAAGGGTTGAAGTACAATGCCATCGCCGAAAATTTATTTCTCTCTGCTGGAACCATACGAAAGCATGTTGAGAATATTTACACCAAACTTCAGGTGCATAACAAGCTGGAAGCTATTCAAAAAGCTAAGTCAAACAAGCTGATATAAATACGATATTTTACGTATTTTTTTATAATTCATCGATAAATAAATTTGAAATCATAAAAATTTATAAGATGAAAAAAATAGTAGCTTTATCAATTGTAGCTAGTTTTATGCTACTCTCATCATGTTCATCTGATGCTTCAGGTGATGGAAGTTCCAATGGAAATACAATAAGTCAAGAATTAAATCCAGCAAAAACTTTTTATGCAAATAATGGAGCCACATTCAAGTTTAGATTGTATAATTTTCCGCCTACTGAAGGTGATACAAACAATAACAATTACCACACCGCAGAGATTTATAAAATAATCGATGACAACGGTATCTTTTCAACGTTTGCAAAATATACGGTTCCTTCAATTAGTCTTGTTAGCTATGGAGCGGTACTAAATTGTCAAGGAGATTTCAATGCAGCTTCTACTACTAATAAAGTAGGATTTCAAAATGCTTCTGCTTATGATGATTTTGAAATTGATACCAATTACACTCGTTTAGTTTCCTATAATTCTTCTAGTGGTGCTCATGGTTCTTATGGTTTTGCAGGAACTCGAATCTATGTACACAATCCAACTTTTTTCTCAGGAGCTATTTCAGCAAGCTCAAATCAAGGGTATATGCATACCATAAATCACAGTAATTTTATGTTGAGTATGGGATTGAATTCCAATTATGGTAAGCCAACTTTTTATCAATACATTCCATCTACTCTTTCCTGGACAGGGACTATTGTTTCTGCTATGGATTATGTTCAAGGAAGTGGTGTCAATATTCCAACAACGAACGATGCTTCTAAAGTTGGTAACGCTGACAAGGTGTTCTGGGCATGGTTGAGTTACACAACTAATGCATCTAATGGTAAAATTAATATCATCAGTTACAACGGAAGTACTTTTAGTGCGGTTACATCTTTAGATGGTATTGGAAGCATAGGACCTGATTTATCTACTTATAATAAACATACTATTACTCTGTATAAAAATCCGGATAATCTAAACAATCCTTATATGGTGGTAAGACGTTATAATTCTGATATTTTAGATATTTATAAATTTACTGGAACTACTATAGAAGTAGTGAAAACAGGGGTGACGTTGCCATCAACAATTACTTTGCTTTCTGGGGATACCAATCGAGTATACAAAGACATAGTTTTTTCTGGAAGTAACATTTATTTGATTTCAGGGAAAGATAAAAATCTATACAAATTATCGGGTTCAAATTTTGTTATTGATAAACCAAATTTGACAATTGGCGACGACAGAATTTCAGCTTTAGAATCAACACCAAATGGCATTTTAGTATCAATTGTAAAAACTATTCCATCAACGCCATTAACAAAAGTTGTATCTGATGTAGTATTTATTTCAAATAATTAATGATTATGAAAAAACTAGTAGCAGTAGCATTATTAATCTCGTTTTTTAGTAATGCACAAACAGAAAAATATAAAGCATCAGATTATTCATTAAATAATGATGTAAAGAGTTATAACACTTTTGTTTACCAGTATGATGTGGAATTAGGTAAATACAAAACAGTTGAAAAACACATCATGCTTTTTGAAAATGGTCTTCTAAAAATAGATTATGTATTGGATAATTATTTAGGACGTTTTTCTCTAATCAAATCCTATGAATATAACGACAAAAAACAATTAGTTTCTATAAAAGAAGCGTCTGATTATGAGAATCCTCAATATTATCCTTTTAAAGAGTTTTTTTATGAGAAAAACAATCTTGTAAAAGAAGTAACATATTCTGGAAATGATAAGTCATATAAAGAGTTTACTTATGACAAAATGGGAAGAATAATCAAAGCCAAGACGAATAAAGATAATGTTGTCATAGAGCAAACAGATTATAAATACATTTCACCAACTAATTATTCAACCTTATCAATACGATTTTCAGGCGGTAAAGAAGTTTCTCGTATAGAAGAAAAATTTGAAAAAAATCTTCTGATTTCTAAAGATATAAACGATTCTGCTGGTAAATTATCTTATAAATATAAATATGATGCTAGAGGTAATAACATACTTTTAGATGATGGTTTAGATGTATATGATACCGATTATTCCTATGGAAAAACAGGTGCTGTTCTTAAAAGTAGAGCAACAGAATATGATGATATTCAAGATGATATTGTAAATTATTTTAAGTTTTCAGAAATAACTCTAAAAGATGGAAGTAAAGAAGGAAGTAAAATTTTTGATAAAGAGTTTGCCAAATCATTCAATATGAGTGTGCTTTCGTATGATTTTATTGATGATTTGAAGTAGTATTTATAGTTCAAAATAAAAAGCCTCTTGAATTTTCAAGAGGCTTTTCTACAAAAACCAATAACTATAAAATCAATACTTATAATTTATTTTCTAGACTCATCCAGCCACCACCATTCATGGCGTCAATGCCATTGCTTTTTAGAATTGAAGTCGCTTGAGAACTTCTCATTCCGCTAGCGCAACAAGCAATAACTGGTTTGTTCAACTTTTTGATCTCGTTTATTTTGGATGAAATTGTATTCAACGGAATGTTTTTCGAACCTTTAATATGACCACCTTGAAATTCTCCTGGAGTTCTTACGTCAATAATAACGGCACCTTTCTCCATAAAATCCTTAACACTTTCCGATTTTCCACCTAAACCTAACATACTTAGTAATCCCATATTTATTTTTTTAAATTTATTTTGTCACCCTGAGCGCAGTCGAAGGGCTTAAATCTGTGTTCTAAAATTGAATTTAGAAGACAAAGGTATGACTATCCATCCTACAATGTTGTAACAAAAGTTACCCAAACCAAAAAAATCTTTATATTTGATTCGTATGAAGATTACCGCCAGAAAAACCGAAATTATAAACGTAGCTGCCAAACTTTTTAAAGAAAAAGGCTATAGTGCTGTAACGATGCGCGATATTGCTCAAGCTATGGATATCAAAGCTGCCAGTTTGTACAATCACATCAAATCCAAACAAGAAATTTTGGTGCTAATCATCATCGAAATTGCCGAAGAATTCACTAATGTAATGAACGAAGTTGTGAATTCTAATGATGCTGCCATCAAAAAAATAGAACGAATCATCCAATTACATATCGATATTACATTGCGCGATTCGAATGCATTAGCTTGTCTGAATAACGATTGGATGCACTTAACGGATTCCGATTTGGATTACTTCATCAAAATGCGAAACGATTACGAAGACAACTTCAAAGAAATCATAAAAAAAGGAATCCAAGAAGGTGAAATCAAAAATCTCAATATCGATGTAATCATTTTTTCTATTCTTTCCACATTGCGAACATTGTACATTTGGTACAACAAAACCAATAAACTAAGCTCAAAAGCCTTAACAGATAACATGATTAAAGTGTTGTTAAATGGAATTGTTTAGTTGGATATTTCACCAATTTTTTAAATTTCTTTAATCTGTGTTTAAAAAAAAACTATACGATCATTAATGTCTTAATGGTTTAATTAAAAAATTACAACGTTTTCGTAACATATTGAAAAATTCCTTAATTTTGCATTGTAAACTAACAATTGTTAGTTTGATTTAAATAGAATTTTATGTCAAAATTTCATAGCATTAAAGTTGCTGATATATATAAAGAAACCAAAGATTGTTCGGTTATCACTTTCGATATTCCTGCAGAATTACAATCCGAATTTCAATACAAACAAGGGCAACATTTAACCCTTCGAACTCACATCAACGGCAATGAAGTACGTCGTTCATATTCGCTTTGTTCGTCTCCAGTTGAAAACAAATGGCAAGTGGCTGTAAAGCAAATTAATGAAGGATTATTCTCAACTTTCGCTAACGAGCAATTGTCCATCGGAGACACCTTAGATGTTATGCCGCCAAACGGAACTTTTTTCACAGAAACCAATCCTACAAAGGCAAAAAACTACATCGCATTTGCAGCAGGAAGCGGAATTACACCCATTCTTTCTATCATAAAAACACATTTAGCAACCGAGCCCAACAGCACATTTAAGCTATTTTATTTAAACCGATCGGTAAAATCAATTATCTTTAAAGAAGAAATTGAACAACTTAAAAATCAATATTTTAACCGATTTGAAATTTTCCATTTTTTAACCAAAGAACATCGCGTTTCGGAGTTGTTTAACGGAAGATTCACCAAAGAAAAAATACAGGTTTTAACCGAAAAAATAATAGATATTCCTGCAACCAACGAATGTTTCATCTGCGGACCAGAAGACATGATTTTCTTACTTCGTGATGAACTCATTGCTGCCGGATTGCCCAAAGAACATATTCATTACGAACTGTTCAACACCGGAATTTCAGAAGAAGATAAACAACGAATAAGTAAAATTGTAGATAAAAAAGTAGATGGAACCGAAGTAACCATCATCGACGGCGGAAAAGAATTCCACTTCGTAATGGGCGATGACTTCGATAACATACTAGATGGCGCAATTGCCGCAGGTGCCGATTTGCCTTACGCTTGCAAAGGCGGTGTGTGCAGCACTTGTCGTTGCAAAGTAGTCGATGGCTCAGTCGAAATGAAACTGAACTACTCACTCGAAGAAGACGAATTGGCCAAAAATTACGTGTTAAGTTGCCAAGCTGTTCCAACTTCCAAAAAAGTAGTTGTCGATTTCGGTTTGTAGCATTGTCATCCTAAGCGCAGTAGAAGGTTGAAGCGAAAGGCTTGGGCATTTTAACAATCCCTATTCCCGCTTTCCGTTGCAATCTTTTCCTTTGTTGCCTGAGGCACTCGAAGGCAACAAAGAAAAAGGATTTTCACTGCAATCGGGGCTAAAAAGCAAGAGTATTGAATAGAATAAAGAATATAAAACAACATAATCTTAACGAACCTTAACTAACTTAATGGTTCAAAAAGAAAAGAAATAAAATTTGCAAATTAGTGGTAAAAAAGTCTTTGCGACACTGCGACTTTGCGAAAAAATAAAAATCCTAATGAATCTTAAGTATCTTAATGGTTCAAAAAGAAAAAAATAATAATCGTTCAAAGTTACTGCAAAGTAAAATATTACGGCGACTGAACACTGAACACAATTCTATAAATTATGTCAGATAAAGAATTAAAAAGTTTAGAAGAACTATTTCAAGCTCGAATCGATAGAGACGAGAAAATTGAACCAAAAGAATGGATGCCAGAGAAATACAGACAAACACACATTCGTCAAATTTCGCAACACGCCCATTCCGAAATAGTTGGAATGCTTCCAGAAGCCAACTGGATTACTCGTGCCCCATCGTTACGAAGAAAAGTAGCATTATTAGCCAAAATCCAAGATGAAGGCGGACACGGTTTGTACTTATACAGTGCTGCAGAAACGCTAGGAATTTCAAGAGAAGAACTTTACGAACAATTGCATTCAGGAAAAGCAAAATATTCAAGCATATTCAATTATCCAACAGTAACTTGGGCCGATATGGGCGCCGTAGGTTGGTTGGTTGATGGTGCAGCAATTATGAATCAGGTGGCGCTAATGGGGACATCTTATGGTCCGTATTCACGTGCTATGGTGCGTATTTGTAAAGAAGAAAGTTTTCATCAACGTCAAGGATATGAAATTCTTCTAACGCTTTGCAACGGAACTCCAGAGCAAAAAGCAATGGCTCAAGATGCTCTAAATCGTTGGTGGTGGCCGTCATTAATGATGTTCGGACCAAAAGACGAAGAATCTCCTAACACCGAACAATCGGTAAAATGGAAATTGAAACGCAAAACCAACGACGAATTACGTCAACAATTTGTAGATCAAACAGTTCCGCAAGCTAATATTTTAGGATTGACTATTCCTGATCCAAACTTAAAATGGAACGAAGATCGTAAACATTACGATTTTGGTGACTTAGATTGGAACGAGTTTTGGCAAGTGGTAAAAGGCCACGGACCATGCAACAAACAACGTCTAGAAGCCAGAAAATCAGCATGGGAAAATGGAGCATGGGTTCGCGATGCAGCTATGGCCTACGCCGAAAAACAAGCAAATAAAGAAGTAAAACAAGCGATATAATCAATTACGAATTATGAATTACGAATTTTTCTAATTCATAATTCATAATTTAAAATTCATAATTATGAAAAACTGGCCACTTTGGGAAGTATTTATAAGAAGTAAAAACGGATTAGAACACCGTCATTGCGGAAGTTTACACGCAAGCGATGCTACAATGGCATTAGAAAATGCTCGTGATGTATACACACGTCGTATGGAAGGTGTTAGTATTTGGGTGGTGCCATCTGCTCAAATCACAGCATCCAATCCAGAAAACAATGGAGAAACATTTGAACCAGCAATGGACAAAGCCTATCGTCATCCAACGTTCTACGAACTTCCAGATGAATTAAAACACATGTAATATGAACAACAATTTAATTCAATATATCTTCGGAATAGCCGATAACTCATTGATACTAGGGCAACGATTAGGTGAACTATGTGGTCATGGTCCGAGTCTAGAAACCGACATCGCCATGACTAATATTTCACTCGATTTGTTGGGTCAAGTACGTAGTTATTATCAGTATATAGCTAAGTTACAAGGTGGTGATGCAACCGAAGATACCGTAGCTTTTCTCCGATTAGAAAATCAATATCTGAATACGCTTTTAGTAGAACAACCCAACACCGATTTTGGCTATGCAATCGCAAGACAATTTTTGTTTGATGTGTTTCATTTGGCATTGTTAGAAGAATTGCAAAATAGTAAAGACGAAATGTTAGCTGCAATAGCTAAAAAAAGTATAAAGGAGGTATTGTACCACAATCGTTTTTCTTCCGATTGGATTAAAAGATTAGGTGACGGAACCGAAGAAAGTCATAATAGAATCCAAACCGCTATCAACGATTTATGGATTTTTACGGATGAATTATTTCACCAAACCGATGCCGATAAAGCAATGGTTACAGATGGAATAGGAGTAGATGTAACACTTTTAAAATCGAATTATTATAAAAAAGTAAGTGCTATTTTAGAAGAATCAACGTTACAAACTCCAACAATTGAATACTTTCAAAAAGGTGGAAAACAAGGAATACATAGCGAACACATGGGTTACATTTTAACCGAATTGCAATACATGCAACGCACGTATCCCAACATGACTTGGTAAGAAAAGTAAAACTTTGCGCCTTAGCGTCTTTGCGAGAAAATAAATTATTGTTGCGAACCTAGCGTAAAGCCTAGAGCTCATTGCGGTTAAAAAAATGACAGAACAACTAACACATATCGACCCAAAACTATTCGAAATTCTCGAAACAGTATCCGATCCAGAAATTCCAGTGTTGTCTATTATGGAAATGGGTGTCGTTCGTTCTGCCAAAATAAATAACGGAATTGTTGAAGTTCAAATCACACCAACCTATAGCGGTTGCCCAGCAATGGATGTAATTGGTGACGATATAAAAGCAGCATTCCAACAAAAAGGCTACAATGCCAAAGTAACATTAATTCTTTCGCCAGCATGGACAACCGATTGGATTACTCCAAAAGGCAGAATAGCTTTAGAAAAATATGGAATTGCGTCACCTTTATCTGCCGATGCCGATAAGGAAGCTCTTCTCGGAAATAAAAAAGTAGTAAAATGTCCGCAATGCGGTTCATTGAACACCAAGTTAGTCAGTCAATTTGGCTCTACGGCATGCAAAGCATTCTTTCAATGTGATGATTGCCTAGAACCTTTCGATTATTTTAAATGTTTGAAATAGATAGATTAACGATTGCAGAATTTTGATTTTAGGAGTTCTTAAATTAAAATTCATTATTCTTCAATCTTCAATAAATAAGGTATGAGCAATAATTCAATTGAGTTAAAAATTGAAAACAATGTCGCGTGGATTTCACTCAACAGACCCGAAGTTTTCAACAGTTTCAACAGAGAAATGGCATTGTCATTACAGGAAAAATTAGATGAATGTAATAACAATCAAGCTGTTCGTTCTATTGTGTTAACTGGAAATGGTAAGGCATTTTGCGCAGGACAAGACTTAAAGGAAGTAACCGACCCAGAATTGAATCCAGGTTTTAGAAAAATATTGGAAGAACATTATAATCCAATTATTCAAAGAATTAGAACCATTGAAAAACCAATCGTTGCGGCAGTAAATGGAGTGGCTGCTGGGGCAGGAGCTAATATCGCCTTGGCTTGTGATATTGTAGTTGCTTCAGAACATGCTTCTTTTATCCAAGCTTTCAGTAAAATTGGTTTAGTTCCTGATAGTGCGGGAACTTTCTTTTTACCTAGGTTAATTGGTTTTCAAAAAGCATCGGCATTAATGATGCTAGGTGATAAAGTTACCGCTCCAGAAGCTTTGAGCATCGGAATGATTTATAAACTTTATCCTGTGGCAACTTTCGAAGAAGAAGTAAAAGCTATTGCCGAAAATCTAGCTCAAATGCCAACTAAAGCAATTGGATTAACCAAAAGATTGTTAAATCAATCTATGACTAATAATCTAGAACAACAATTAGCTTTAGAATCAGATTTACAAATCGAAGCTAATTCATCTAACGATTATAAAGAAGGCGTAACAGCTTTCGTAGAAAAAAGAAAACCAGAATTTAAAGGAAATTAATAAAAACTAAGCTTTGCGCCTCTGCGTCTTTGCGAGATAAAATCAAAGTATGAATGTAGCTATAATCGGTAGTGGAACCATGGGAAGCGGCATTGCACAAGTAGCCGCAACTTCAGGTTGTGCTGTAAAGTTATTCGATTTAAATCAAGAAGCGTTAACCAAAAGTAAAAATGCTCTTGAAACCACTTTATCGAAATTAGTCGAAAAAGAAAAAATCGATGCCACTGAAAAATCCCGAATCCAAAACAATATTTCTTACGTCAACACGCTAAAAGATTTATCCAATTCCGATTTAGTTATTGAGGCTATTGTAGAAAATCTTGAAGTCAAGCGAAAGGTGTTTTATGAATTAG
This sequence comes from uncultured Flavobacterium sp., assembly GCA_964577105.1. Classification (GTDB taxonomy): domain Bacteria; phylum Bacteroidota; class Bacteroidia; order Flavobacteriales; family Flavobacteriaceae; genus Flavobacterium. Next base: position 29,608 of record CAZNWY010000019.1, on the reverse strand, counting down.
AAGCTTTGGTCTCCGAAGATACGATACTAGCTTCCAACACATCATCACTATCCATCGCTTCCATTGCTGCTTCTTGCCAAAAACCAGAACGCGTCATTGGAATTCACTTTTTTAATCCGGCGCCTTTAATGCAATTGGCTGAAGTGATTCCAGCAGTGCAAACGAGTGAAGAAATACTCCAAAAATCGGTTCAAATTATTTCCGATTGGAAGAAAGTTGTAGCTGTTGCCAAAGATACTCCAGGATTCATCGTAAATCGTGTTGCTCGACCTTTTTATAGTGAAAGTTTGCGTTTGTATGATGAAGGAGTTGCCGATTTTGCAACAATCGATTGGTCTTTAAAAACCATTGGCGGTTTCAGAATGGGACCATTTGAACTAATGGACATGATTGGACATGATGTTAATTATGTCGTAACCGAAACCGTATTCACAGCCTTTTATTTCGACCCAAAATTCAAACCGTCATTCACACAAAAACGTTTGTTGGAAGCCGGATTTTTAGGTAGAAAATCAGGACGCGGATTTTACAATTACAATCAAGAATTACCATCACCAACAGAAGATTTAGTTTTAGCAAAAAGCATTTTCGAAAGAGTAATAGTAATGCTCATTAACGAAGCAGCGGATACGCTATTTTTAAATATCGCATCTGCTAAAGATATTGATAATGCGATGACCAAAGGAGTAAATTACCCAAAAGGATTACTCGCTTGGGCAGACGAACTCGGAATCAATTGGTGTGTAGAAAAATTAGACGAATTGTATAACGAATACCACGAAGACCGATACAGATGTAGCCCAATTTTGCGACGAATGGCTAAATCAAATGTAAAATTCTATTAAAAACTTAGCAAACCTTGCGTAAAGCTTTGCGCTCTTTGCGGTTAAACAACAAAAAATGGAAGGAACAAAAATACCTCACAAAATGCTTTCTCAAGATGCCTACAGCCAATGGTTAGGCATCGAAATTCTCGAATGTGAAATTGGGCGTTGCAAAGTCGCCATGACGGTTCGAAAAGAAATGCTCAACAGTATGTACAAAGCCCACGGTGGAATCACCTATTCGCTAGCCGACACTGCTTTCGGATTCGCAGCCAACACACACGGTAAATTCTCAGTTTCCATCGAAACCTCAATCAATCACATCGAAGCCGTAAGCGAAGGCGATTATCTAACCGCCGAATCAGTAATAGAAAAAGTAAATAACAAACTAGGATTCAATATAATAGAAGTAAAACGAGGCGATGAATTGGTAGCGCTTTTCAAAGGCGTTGTGTATCGCACCCAAAAAGAATGGGAAGAATAAAAACTGTAATCCCGAGCGCAGTCGAGGGGAGAAGCGAAAGGCTCGGACATTTTCAATAATGGCAATTCCTGCTTTCCGCACCACACGGTGGATTGCTCCAATCAGGGCTAAAAAATAAACGTATTGAATAGAAAATAAAATAAATAAGAAGAATAGAAAAAGCTTTGCGCCTTAGCGTCTCTGCGAGAAAATAAAACTTAGCGAACCTTGCGTTGTCATCCTGAGCTTGTCGAAGGACTTTGCGCTCTTTGCGGTTAAAAAATAAAAAAATGGAAGCATACATCATAGACGGAGTAAGAACTCCAATCGGAAGTTACCAAGGAACACTAGCATCGGTTCGCCCAGATGATTTAGGAGCTTTGGTAATAAAATCCGTAGTAGAAAAAAATCCAAATATTCCAACTGATGCTTACGACGACGTAATCATGGGTTGTGCTAATCAAGCTGGAGAAGATAATCGTAATGTTGCTAGAATGTCATTGCTTTTAGCAGGATTACCATATACCGTTCCGGGAGAAACTGTGAACCGTTTGTGCAGTTCGGGATTGTCAGCTATAATCAACGCTAATCGCGCCATCAAAGCAGGCGACGGACATGTGTTCATAGCAGGTGGTATTGAAAATATGACACGTGGACCATTAGTGGTTTCCAAACCATCAGCAGCGTATGGAACGGATTCCAAAATGTACGATTCAAGTTTTGGATGGCGTTTTATTAATCCAAAAATGCATGCCATGTATGGCACAGATGCTATGGGTGAAACCGCCGAAAATCTAGTGGAAAAATATGCTATTTCACGTGAAGATCAAGATGCATTTGCATTGCATAGTCAACAGAAAGCAACCGCAGCTCAAACTTCTGGGAGATTAGCCAAAGAAATTGTAGCGGTTGAAATTCCGCAACGAAAAGGTGATGCGATTCAGTTTTCTAAAGACGAATTCATCAAACCAAGTACGTCAATGGAAGGGTTAGCCAAATTGCGCCCAGCCTTTAAAAAAGACGGAAGTGTAACCGCAGGAAATGCCTCAGGATTAAACGACGGTGCTTGTGCCACAATCATCGCATCAGAAGAAGCAGTGAAAAAATACAATCTAAAACCATTGGCTCGAATAGTAAGTTCAGCAGTAGTTGGAGTTGAGCCAAGAATTATGGGAATTGGTCCTGTGGAAGCCACCAAAAAAGCACTAGAAAAAGCAGGCTTGACATTAGACCAAATCGATATCATCGAATTAAACGAAGCTTTTGCAGCGCAAAGTATCGCTTGCATTCGCGAATTGGGATTAAAAGACAACGATCCAAGAATAAATCCGAATGGTGGAGCCATAGCTATTGGTCATCCACTAGGAGTAACCGGAGCCAGAATTGCCTATTCAGCAGCATTAGAATTGCAGTTGACAGGAAAACGATACGCTTTAATTACGATGTGTATTGGCGTTGGACAAGGTTATGCAGCGATTATTGAAAGAGTCTAATTGAAAGTATAAAAGATACAAAAGACAAATACAAACTAGCCCTGATTGGAGCAATCCACCTTGTGGTGCGTAAAGTAGGAATATGGATCACAAATAAAAACCAAACCATTTGCTTCAAAAAAGAAATGGTTTTATGAATAAAAAAGCTTAGCGCCTTAGCGTCTTTGCGAGAAAACGAACTTAGCGAACCTTGCGTGAACCATAGCGCCCTTCGCGGTTAAAAGAAAAAGTATGAATAAAACACAACATTACGTACTAGGAAAATGGACTTCGGCAACTGGAGAAGGAAAACCATCATACGACGCAGTAACAGGCGAATTCATTGCCGAAACTTCTGTAGAAGGATTGGATATTCCTGCGATTTTGCATTATGGAAGAACCAAAGGCGGCGAGAAGCTTCGCAAAATGACCTTCCAAGAACGTGGCAATATGATTAAAAGTTTGGCGATGTATTTGACCAAACGTAAAGAAGCTTTTTATGAAATCAGTTACCGAACGGGTGCTACTCGTGTCGATTCTTGGATTGATATTGAGGGAGGTTTCGGAAATTTATATTCGAATGCCTCGTTGCGAAAATTATTTCCTAATCAACCCTATCACGTAGAAGGCGACCCCATTGATTTGTCGAAAGGCGGACGCTTTATGGCGCATCATATTTTGGTTCCGAAAAAAGGAGTTGCCATTCACATCAACGCGTTTAATTTTCCTATTTGGGGAATGTTAGAAAAATGTGCTGTCAATTGGATGGCGGGAATGCCAGCAGTGGTTTTGCCTGCACCCGTAACGGCTTATTTGACAGAAGCTGTTGTTAGAGAAATCATCGCATCTAATATATTGCCAGAAGGCGCGTTGCAATTGATTTCAGGAACTGCCAGAAACATTTTTGATACTGTTGAAAGTCAAGACGTAATTACCTTTACAGGTTCGGCAGCTACAGGAAGACTGTTGAAAGCGCATCCAAGAATTATTCAAGAATCGGTTCCGTTTACGATGGAAGCTGATAGTTTGAATGCATCCATTTTAGGAGAAGATGCGGTTCCTGGAACACCCGAATTTGATTTGTTCATCAACCAAGCTCGTAGTGAAATCACCGTAAAAGCAGGTCAAAAATGTACCGCAATTCGCCGTATGATTGTTCCAGAAAAATTGATGGATGAGGTGCAAGCTGCTCTTTCAAAATCGTTGGACAAAGTGGCTATTGGTGACCCGAGATTAAAAGAGGTTCGAATGGGTGCTTTGGTAAGCAAAGACCAAGTTACTGTTTTAAAAGGAAGAGTTCAGGAATTATCGAAATCGGCCAAAATTGTTTATGGTGATTTAGAAAAAACCAATATAATTGGAGCCGATGAAAAAGGGGCGTTTGTGAGTCCAATTTTACTTCGTGAAGACCATCCATTCACTAATTTAGCAGTTCACGAAACCGAAGCTTTTGGTCCAGTTTCAACGATTATGCCATATAAAAACCTTGATGAAGCTATCGATTTAGCTCAAATGGGTAAAGGTTCGTTGGTGTCGTCAATTGTGACCAATTCAGACGAAATTGCCAAAGACTATGTAGTCAATGCCGCCTCACATCACGGTAGAATTTTAGTGTTGAATCGTGAAAATGCCAAACAAAGTACGGGTCACGGTTCGCCATTACCATTATTGGTTCACGGTGGTCCAGGTCGTGCCGGAGGAGGAGAAGAAATGGGAGGAGTTCGCGGTATCAAACACTATATGCAACGTTGCGCCATTCAAGGTTCGCCAACTACTTTAACCGAAATCACTGGAATTTATCAAGCGAATTCGGCTTATAAAGAAATTACGCAACATCCGTTTCAATACCATTGGGAGGATATTCAACCGGGAATGTCATTACGCACTCATAATCGTACCGTGACCGATACCGATATCATCAATTTTGCTAATTTAACTTGGGATCATTTTTATGCCCATACCGATATCACTTCGTTGGATGGAAGTATTTTCAAAAAACGTACGGCACATGGTTACTTTATTTTAGCGGCTGCGGCTGGTTTGTTTGTTTGTCCAAACAAAGGTCCGGTTGCTGCAAATTACGGTTTGGAAGAATGTCGTTTTTTACGCCCGATTTATCACAACGACACGGTTTATGTTCGATTAACGTGCAAGCAAAAAGTGGATAGAGATGTAGCTTCTGCAGAACATCCAAGTGGCATTGTGAAATGGTTTGTTGAGGTTTTTGATACTACTGACGAGTTGGTAGCAGTTGCTACAATCTTGACGATGGTACAGAAAAAGCAAGAGGTTTTCGTTGAAATGACCGATGAAAAAATAGCTGAATGTTTGAATAAATTAACCGAAACTTCAAAACCAAATTGGGGAATTCTAACTCCGCAACATTTGTTAGAACATTTGGAAGAAGGTTACCGAATCCTATCGGGTGAAATTCAGGATTTCGAAATTGCAACACCCGAAAAGATTTTGGATAAAGTTCATAATTCGTTATACAATTATGACAAATTTCCAAAAGGGACGAAGTTTCCAACGATGAAGAAAGATGAATTGGAAGACTTAGTTCATCCTGATTTTGAAACCGCCAAAGCCAAATTTTTCGAAGCCAGAGAACACTATAAAACCTTCTTCAAAGAAAATCCAGAAGCGATTATGAAGAATATGGTTTTTGGAGAATTAAATAGATATGAATCGTATTTATTAGAGAGAAAGCATTTGAATCATCACTTTGAGCAGTTTGGAATTTTATAGAATAATTTGAAGCTAATCCTGCTATCCGTTGCAATCTTTTCTTTTTTAAAGAAAAAAAGAAAAGGATTTACACTACTATCAGGGCTAGGAATGAGTAGTAAAGAAGAAAAATATATTTAAAATAACAACAGCTTTGCGCCTTAGCGTCTTTGCGAGAAAATAAAATAGCGAACCTTGCGTAAAACTTTGCGCACTTTGCGGTTAAATAAAAATATGGAAGCATACGTAAATCAAAACATACAAAACAACATCGCCACAATCGAGTTTTTTCATCCAGAGCAAAACTCTTTACCAGGCAACATTTTAGCACAATTAGCCAACAGCATAACAGAAGTCGGAAATAATAACGAAGTAAAAGTCATTATTCTAAAGAGTGGTGGTGACCGAACTTTTTGTGCCGGAGCCAGTTTTCAAGAACTAATTTCCATCAATGATGCCTCAACCGGAAAAGTATTTTTCTCAGGATTTGCCAACGTAATCAACGCCATGAGAAAATGCCCGAAATTCATCATCGGACGCATTCAAGGAAAAACCGTTGGTGGTGGCGTTGGAATTGCAGCTTCAACCGATTATTGTATGGCAACCAAATTTGCAGCCATAAAATTATCAGAATTAAACGTAGGAATCGGACCTTTCGTAGTTTCACCAGCCATTGAAAGAAAAATGGGAGTTTCAGCCATGTCACAAATTGCCATTGACGCCAATTCATTTTATGAAGCAACTTGGGCAAAAGACAAAGGATTATTTGCCAATGTTTATGAAAGCATCGAAGAACTAGACGAAGCCGTTCAAAAATTCGCCGAGCATTTGTGTACCTACAATCCAGAAGCGATGCTTGAAATGAAAAAGGTTTTTTGGAGAGGCACTGAAGATTGGGACAATTTATTAGCCGAAAGAGCCGCTATCAGTGGACGATTAGTGCTTTCTGATTTTACTAAAGAAACGTTGAAGAAGTTTAAATAGAGTAAAGACCGCTTCGCTGTAAGAAGCAAGAAAAAAGATAATAAGTCTTTTCTCTTGCAACGAAGTGATCTTTCTTCTTTCATCTAAAAAGATATGGTATACGAATTCAAAGGGTTCATCCCAGTCATACACGAAAGTAGTTTTATCCATCCGCAAGCCGCGGTTACGGGTAATGTGATTATTGGAAAAAATGTGTATGTTGGTCCGGGTGCTGCTATTCGTGGCGATTGGGGCGAAATCATTATAGAAGATGGTTGTAATGTGCAAGAAAATTGTACGATTCACATGTTTCCAGGAAAGACGATGGTGTTGAAAGCAGGAGCGCATATTGGTCACGGAGCTATTATCCACGGTGCTAATATTGGAGCCAATTGTTTAGTAGGAATGAACGCCGTAATTATGGATGATGTGAGTGTTGGAGATGAATGTATCATCGGCGCATTAAGTTTCATAAAAGCCGGAATGCAAATCCCAAACCGGAAAATGGTAGTGGGCAATCCAGCAACAATTATAAAAGACGTTTCCGATGAAATGATTGATTGGAAAACCAAAGGAACCGCATTATATCAACAATTGCCAAAAGAATGTTACGAAACATTGAAAGCAGTGGAACCGTTGCGCGAAATTCCAGCCAATCGACCGACGCAAGAAGCGTTTTATAAAACATTAGAAGAATTTAAATTAAAAGAAAATAGAAAATAGAGAAAAGAATATAGACCAATTCAAAAGTCTATATTTCTATGCTCTATTCTCTTTCATCTCAAAAAAATGATAACAGAATTTAAAATGCCCAAAATGGGCGAAAGCATTACCGAAGCCACCATCATCAATTGGTTAAAATCTGTTGGTGATTATGTAGAAGCAGAAGAAATGATTGTAGAAGTCGCTACTGATAAAGTAGACAATGACGTACCTTCTCCAGTTTCGGGTGTGATTACGGAAATTCGTTTTCAAAAAGATGACGTGGTTGAAGTGGGAACGGTTTTGGCTTTAATTGATGCTGATGGAAAGCAAGAAGCAAGAAGCAAGAAGCAAGAGGTTTTCGAGAAGAATAGTGTCACGCCTAGTACAGTCGAAGTGCCACAACCAAAAACTGACAACCGAAAACTGACAACCAATCCTAACGCTTTCATTTCGCCATTGATCATCTCAATTGCGCAAAAAGAAAACCTTTCGATTGAAGAATTGCAAAGCATTCCACGTTCGGGAACTGATGGGCGTTTACAAAAAAGCGATGTTTTTAATTATTTAAAGAATCGCAAATACCCAATTCAGTCAAAACCGATAACGGATAACCGACAACAGACAACCTTTCCAAAACCAAAAATCAATTTTGTTGAAGGAAAAGACCGCATTGTAGAAATGGACCGAATGCGAAAGATGATTGCCGATCATATGGTGTATTCTAAGCAAACTTCGCCACACGTAACTTCTTACATTGAAGTGGATGTGACGAATTTGGTGCATTGGCGCAATGAAAACAAAGACAAATTCCAAGAGAAATACAACGAGAAACTAACTTTTACACCTGTTTTTGTTCAAGCTGTAGCCAAAGCGATTGTGGATTTTCCTCTGATAAATGTTTCGGTGGATGAGAAAAACATTATCGTTCATAATGATATCAATATCGGAATGGCAACCGCTTTGCCGTCAGGAAATTTAATCGTTCCTGTGGTAAAAAATGCTAATGAAAAAGATTTAGTGGCTTTAGCAAAAGATGTAAATACTTTGGCTGATGCTTCTCGAAATAATAAATTAAAACCTGAGCAAATTCAAGGAAGTACGTTCACTATTTCCAACGTAGGAACTTTTGGAAGTTTGATGGGAACACCAATTATCAATCAACCTGAAGTAGCCATTTTAGCTTTAGGAATTATTAAAAAACGTCCCGAAGTGATTACCACTTCAACAGGTGACGAAATCGCTATCCGAAGTATGATGTATCTTTCTTTATCGTTCGACCATAGAGTCGTGGACGGATTTTTAGGAGGTTCGTTCTTACGAAAAGTAGGTGATTATTTAGAACAATTTGACGCAAACACAACGATATAATTATGACAGAGATTATGACACAAGCAATAAAAATAACTAAGGTTTCACAATCAAAAGTTTCAGAAGTGAATCTTGAAAACATTACGATGGGTACCAATTTTACCGATCATATGTTTATTTGTGATTATGAAAATGGCGAATGGCACAATCCAAGAATTGAACCTTTAGCCTTGATTCCAACGCATCCTGCTGCGATGGCTTTACATTACGGACAAGCCATTTTTGAAGGTATGAAAGCAACTTTAGGAAAAGACGGAACGCCCTTATTATTTCGTCCAGAAGAAAACGCAAAGCGAATGAATTTAAGTGCTGATAGAATGGGAATGCCTCTGTTTCCTGAAGATTTATTTGTGGAAGCTTTAAAGCAATTCACCGCTTTAGAAAAAGAATGGATTCCGACACAAGTGGGAAGCGCATTGTATTTGCGTCCGTTTATGTATGCTGATGAAGCGTTTATTGGAATGCGTGCTGCAACGAGTTTTAAATTCATCGTTATGGCATCGCCAGCGGGACCATTTTTTAGTAGAAAAATCAAATTGTACGCAGAGAAAAAATATGTTCGTGCCGTAAATGGTGGAACAGGAGAAGCTAAAGCCGCTGGGAATTACGCAGCAGCTATTCGTCCAACAGAATATGCTAAAGCAAAAGGCTACGACCAAGTGTTATGGTTAGACGCTCATGATTTTGAATACATTCAAGAAGTAGGAACCATGAATATTTTTTTCAAGATTGATGGAAAATTCATTACACCAAGTTTAACAGGTTCAATTTTATCTGGAATTACCCGAATGAGCGTTATTGATTTGTTGCGAAGTAAAGGTTTTGAAGTGACAGAGCGACCAATCAAAATGTCTGAAATCATAGAAGCTTCCAAAAATGGAACTCTTGAAGAAGCCTTCGGAACCGGAACAGCCGTTGGAATTGCAATGGTAGAAGAAATTGGAAACAACGATTTGTCGATTAAATTCCCAGAAGAAAATCCAGTTTCTGTAATGGTAAACGATACTTTGAATGCCATTAAAGTGCAAGATATCCAAGATGAATTTGGTTGGATTGTTGAAGCGAAATAAATTTTCAGGAACACAGATTGGAGAAATTAGAGAAATTTTAAAAATCTGTCGAATTTCTCCAATCTGTGTTCCAAAAAATCCAAAAATTCAAAAAGATATAGATTACCAAAACGAAAATAAATGTTAGATAAAAAAATACTAGAAAGCGCCTTCACTACAATGGCAACTGCCAAAGCCATGGCAACCTTGTATGAAGATAATTTCAAAATAGTTTCCAAATACGTGCATGCAACGTCGCGTGGTCACGAAGCGATTCAAATTGCAATGGCGATGCAATTGTTACCACAAGATTATGCGTTTCCGTATTACCGTGATGATGCTATGATGCTCGGAATTGGGATGCAACCTTACGATTTGATGTTGCAGTTGATGGCAAAAAAAGACGATCCGTTTTCGGGTGGAAGAACTTATTATTGCCATCCGAGTTTGAAAGATGTTGATAAACCTAAAATTCCACATCAATCTTCTGCAACAGGTATGCAAGCCATTCCTGCAACAGGAGCTGCAATGGGATTTTGGTATAAAGAAAATACTGGGATTCAAGATACTACTATTGAAAAACCAATCGTAGTTTGTTCACTCGGAGATGCTTCTGTTACCGAAGGAGAAATTGCTGAAGCCTTGCAAATGGCAGCGTTGAAACAACTTCCGATTTTGTATTTGGTACAAGATAATGGTTGGGATATTTCGGCAAATGCGGCAGAAACCCGTGCTCAAAATGCGTTTGAATATGCCAAAGGATTCCACGGAATTGAAGCCATTTCGATTGATGGTGCTAATTTTACAGAAAGTTATTTGGCGGTTCAAAGAGTGGTACAAACCATTCGTGAAGAACGTCGTCCATTTTTAGTTCATGCTAAAGTTCCGTTGCTGAATCACCATACATCAGGTGTTCGAATGGAATGGTATCGTGATGATTTGGAAGAAGCGCAATCGCGTGATCCATTTCCTGTTTTGATGCAGCAATTGTTGGAAGCAGGATTTACAAAAGACGAAATTCAAACCATAGAAAATACGGCTAAAGCTAAAGTTCAAGCCGATTTTGATAAAGCACAACTAGCTGAAGATCCTTTGCCATCCGATTTATTTATGCACGATTTTGCACCAACCCCAATTACAGAAGAAGTTGGCGAACGAAATCCGCAACGTGAAGATAAAGTGGTGATGGTCGATTGTGCCTTGTTTGCTGTTGAAGAACTAATGAAAAAACATCCTGAATGTTTGCTGTACGGACAAGATGTAGGTGGACGATTAGGTGGTGTTTTTAGAGAAGCTGCGACTTTAGCACAAAAATTTGGAGACGAACGTGTGTTCAATACACCGATTCAAGAAGCCTTTATTGTGGGTTCTACGGTTGGAATGAGTGCCGTTGGATTGAAACCTATTGTTGAGGTACAATTTGCCGATTACATTTGGCCAGGATTGAATCAATTGTTTACCGAAGTAAGTCGTTCTAGTTATTTATCTAACGGAAAATGGCCTGTGAGTATGATTTTGCGAGTTCCTATTGGTGCTTATGGTAGTGGTGGTCCTTATCATTCGTCTTCTGTAGAGAGCGTTCTGACCAACATTCGCGGCATCAAAATCGCTTATCCAAGTAATGGTGCTGATTTAAAAGGGTTGATGAAAGCGGCTTATTACGACCCGAATCCAGTGGTGATTTTGGAACACAAAGGTTTGTATTGGAGCAAAGTGAAAGGTACAGAAACAGCAAGAGTTAACGAGCCAAGTGAAGATTATATGTTGCCTTTTGGTAAAGCGAATATCGTTCAAGAAATTTGGGAACAAGAAACCGATGAAACTATTACAGTAATAACCTATGGAATGGGCGTTCATTGGGCATTGAATGCTTCTGCAACGATGAAAAATCAAGTAGAAATTATCGATTTGCGAACGTTGTATCCACTTGATGAGGAAACTATCTTTAAATCGGTTAAAAAAGCCAAAAAATGTTTGGTGGTGACTGAAGAGCCAACCAATAATTCGTTTGCACGAAGTTTGGCCGGATTGATTCAAGAGAATTGTTTCAAGCATCTCGATGCGCCAGTTATGGTTATCGGTTCTGAAAATATGCCAGCCATTCCGTTGAATAGTACATTGGAGTTTACCATGATTCCGAATGTGGATAAGGTTAGGCTGAAAATGGAGGAATTATTGCAGTATTAATTGCTATGAAATGCTGACTCTATTCGATACCATTACCAACTAGCCCTGATGGGAGCAAGCTACCATGTAGCGCGAACAGCAGGAATAAGGAATACAAAAATAGGCAAGCCATTCGCTTCAAAAAAACCACAGTTTATAAAATACTAAACTGTGGTTTTTGTTTTATTTCAATATTCGTTGTTGAATGTTGAATATTCAATTTGGAATAACGAATAATGAAACTTTAATTTATTTTTTAACACCAGGAGGATATTGCGCTAAAATTTTATCTACAAATTCTTTAATTCGAGCGTCTTTTTCATCGGTATTTTTGGCAAGATAGCCGCTTCCTTCTCCTTGCCAAACTAGTTCTTTGGTTTTAGCATCAATCAAATCGATGTAGAGCGTGCCTTCTGGAGTAGTATATACGTTGCTATAACCCATTCCGAAATGTGGTCCCCATCCGTAACCCCAACCAAAACCACTGTTGTTGTAGATATCAACGCGTTGGCTTTCTTTGGTGAAAATGCTCACTAATAAATCGGGTGTTTCACTTTTGGTAAGTCCCTTTGCCGTCATGGCATCATCTATAGAATACAAAATTCTTTTTTTGTCTAAATCGGAAATTTCGACTTTATCGACAGCGCTTTTTAAGTAGGCATAGGTTTTATACCCAGCAAAATTGGCTTTTTTGTCGTAATCAGAATTTACTCTAACCGAACTGCACGAAGCAAGTACGAAGAGTAGGAGTAAGGGTAAAAATTTTGTTGTTTTCATAGCTTATTATTTTATTATTTATATCATAACAAATCTTCATCAACTATATTAGGGATGGTAACTTTCAATAAAGGTTGCGTTTCCATCGCTCTTTTTATAGCAAAAATAGCACCTTCATTTCGAGCCCAACTTCTTCTTGAAATTCCGTTGTTGACATCCCAGAAAAGCATTGATTCTAAGCGTCTTGATGCTTCTTTTGTTCCATCAAGAACCATACCAAAACCACCATTAATTACCTCGCCCCAGCCAACACCGCCACCATTGTGAATGGATACCCAAGTGGCACCTCGGAAACTGTCTCCAATCACATTTTGGATTGCCATATCGGCAGTAAAACGAGAGCCGTCATAGATGTTAGAAGTTTCACGGTATGGTGAATCGGTTCCTGATACATCGTGGTGATCGCGTCCTAAAATGACATAACCAATTTCGCCACGAGCGATTGCCTGATTGAAAGCTTCTGCAATTTTGATGCGCTCTTCGGCATCAGCATAGAGGATTCTAGCTTGTGAACCTACGACTAATTTATTTTCTTGTGCGCCTTTAATCCATTGAATGTTGTCGGCCATTTGTTGTTGGATTTCTTCAGGAGAATTTTTCATCATTTCTTCCAAAACATCACAAGCAATTTGATCGGTTTTAGCTAAATCATCTGGATTACCTGAGGCACAAACCCAACGGAATGGTCCAAAACCATAATCGAAACACATTGGTCCCATAATGTCTTGCACATAACTATTGTATTTAAAATCGATGTGGTTTTCTGCAAAAACATCGGCACCAGCACGAGAAGCTTCTAATAAAAAGGCATTTCCATAATCGAAGAAATACGTTCCTTTTGCGGTATGTTTATTGATGGCTGCCGCATGACGACGTAAGGTTTTTTGAACTTCTTCTTTGAATTTGGTTGGATTATTAGCCATCAGCTCATTAGATTCCTCAAAAGTATGTCCGATTGGGTAATAGCCACCAGCCCAAGGGTTGTGCAACGAAGTTTGATCAGAACCCAAATCGATATGTAAATTTTCTTGATCGAAGCGTTCCCAAACATCCACAACATTTCCGAGATAAGCTATAGAAACCACTTCGTTATTTGCTAGTGCATTTTTAACTCTTGGAACCAATTCGTCAATGTTTTCAATCACTTCATTAATCCAACCTTGCGAGTGGCGAATGTGTGTGATTTTTGGATTTACTTCTGCACAAACGGTTACGCATCCTGCAATGTTTCCTGCTTTGGGTTGAGCACCACTCATTCCGCCCAATCCTGATGTTACGAAAAGTCCACCTTTTGGTGATTTTTTTATTTTTCTAAATCCGTTTAAAACCGTGATGGTAGTACCGTGAACAATGCCTTGCGGACCAATATACATGTAACTTCCAGCCGTCATTTGTCCATATTGCGAGACACCTAAAGCGTTCATTTTTTCCCAATCGTCCGGTTTAGAATAATTTGGAATAACCATTCCGTTAGTTACTACCACTCTTGGTGCTTCTTTGTGAGATGGAAATAATCCCATTGGATGACCGGAATACATAACTAAGGTTTGCTCTTCTGTCATTTCGGCCAAATACTTCATCGTTAATCGGTATTGTGCCCAATTTTGAAACACCGCACCATTTCCACCATAAGTGATTAATTCGTGTGGATGTTGCGCCACGGCATAATCCAAATTGTTTTGAATCATGAGCATGATGGCTTTGGCTTGTTCGCATTTGCCTGGATATTCTGAAATTGGTCGCGCATACATTCTGTAATCAGGACGTAGGCGGTACATGTAGATTCTGCCGTATGTTTCTAACTCTTCTTTGAATTCGGGTAACAGAGCTGCATGATGCTTTGGTTCGAAATAACGTAAAGCATTTTTTAAAGCTAATTTTTTTTCTTCTTCTGAAAGAATTTCTTTGCGTTTTGGGGCATGATTTATTGCTGGTTCAAAAGGTTTAAGATTCGGTAAAACCGATGGAATTCCTTCTAAAATTTGTTCTTGAAAAGTCATATTCTGTTAATTCGTTGATTTGGTTATTTGTTTGGTGTTTTAATAGTTCCTGTTTTTTTGTCAAATCCATACGGACAATGTCGACAGCCACTTCTGCAACAATAGCCTCTTTTTAAGTGGTATTTTTCCGTAAAAACGCGGTAACCTTCGGGAGAAAGATAATAATCTTCACCTTCTATTAATTTATTTTCATTTTTATCTTCAAACATAAGCACAAATTTAACAACTTTGCGTAATATGATACTGATTGTTTTTAAATATTTAATTCCAAAAGGATTTCGTGGATTGACTTTCTTTCCCTTTGTGTTTATGGTTGATGCCAAGGATAAAGAAAATGCAGTTTTTGTTAATCATGAAAAAATTCACATTAGACAACAATTAGAGTTGCTGATTTTACCTTTTTTTATTTGGTATGGATTGGAATATTTATTCCGATTGATTCTGTATAAAGATAAAAAGAAAGCTTACTATACTATTTCATTTGAAAGAGAAGCTTATGCCAACGAAAAAGACCTTAACTATTTAAAGAAAAGGCCTTTTTGGAAGTTTGTAAACTATTTTAAAGTCTAATAAATTACTTTTTGATTGCAAATAATTCCGTTTTTCAATTTAACTTGAATGAGCAATGCTGTATTGTTTTTGGTTAGGTTGGTAATACTGAATTCGCTTGAATTTATGTTTTTATAACTGCCTAATTTTCTTCCTAACAAATCAGTTACTTCAACTGTATCAATTAGTTCGATAGTCGAGTTTATGTTGATAGTTTCTTTAGCATAAATTTTAACGGTATTGTCAAAGGAATGATTTGAATTACTCAAGGCACCATTCAAATACACAATTTTAAAGCGTTCATCAATGGTTCCAGCAGTCGTATAGAATCGATATGGAGCTGCTTTGATATCGTAAATAATATCTAACAGTTTGTCTTTTAGGTAGATGTTTTGTGAGTTGAATAAACCATCGATTCCAGCTAATGCAATAGAATAGGTTCCGGCTGTTTGAATGTGTATTCCTATTGGAACCTCGTCATTAACATCAAATGGTAGTTCTCTTCCTTGAATTAGATACTTGTTAGTGCTATTAGTTAACGAATATATAGCCATCGAATTGGTGTTTATTGTATAACTGTCAAAGAAACTATCTTGTCCCATAGTTGCTCCTTCAATATATCCAAATAAGGTTCTATCCGATTGATTATTTGAATTTATTAAATCCAACCAAATTCTATTTCTTTCAATATTATTGATGTCAAAAGCCAGATTATTAGTTTCTGAATTTGTAAATCGATAAAAAGAGCTGTTGTCATAAATATAACTTCTTAAGCCATTGTCGAAAGTGATGACATCAGAAGCTGCTGGTCCGTCTTTCATCTGAACAAAGAAGCCTTGTGCTGCTCCAATAAATAAATCGGCATTGGCAGCTGGACAACAACTGGTTCCAGTGAAGTTATAGGTTAAATAATCTCCTGGGCTATAGTTGTAAATGAATGAATTGTAAAAAGGACTTGCAATTTGGGAAGGTAATGTTCCGTGAGTCCACAGTTTGATATTGCCTTCAATTTTGGTATTATTATTAAATAAAAATTGACTGCCTCTTATGGCTGAAGGATAAGGGTTTCCAACTAAATTCCAATTGTCACTAAAGTTGTTGATTTCTGTTCCGTTGGTACCTGTATGATAGGCGGTATTGGTGTCGGAGCCTCGAGATATTGTATAAGAAATAGTACCATTATTAGGGACACCAGTAAATTTCCCGTTTAATGTAGAGGCTACTGTGGAACTGAAGCTGCTTGGACCTCTTACGATGTATCCTTTTCCTGCTTGCATAGTGTTTCCAGCAGCATTTTCCCAGTTTCCTTGACCTCCATTTGGATTGGCTACGGTAGGGTTCCATTTGTAAATCGGACCTAAAACTAGAGGTGAAGCAATATTATTGACATTGAAATTTGCTACAGGCGAAGACCAATAAACATAGTCCAAACTTCTAATGTTTGCATTTCGATTGTAGGTTATATTTCCCGAATTGGTAACATTATTGATTTGTATCAAACTAGCGTTGTTTTGTATGATAAAAGTTCCAGTGGCCTCTACCGTTACTAAATCGGTTACGGTTATGTTGTTGTTAGAATTAACGGTAAGCGTTGCGCCATTCAAAACACTTAATGTTCCAGCCAATCCATTGTATCCACTTCCAGAGATGATGGGATTGTTTGGAGTTATAGGTATGATTACACAATCACTGCCATTAGGAATACCAACAGGTGTCCAGTTGTTGGCTTTGTTCCAGTCTGTATCAACAGAACCATTCCATGTTTTTCTATTGCCAATGGTTATTGTGGTATCGTCAATAACGTTAAGTGTTGTTCCGTTACAGAAATTATAAGTGACTTTTGCAGTATAGGTTGTAGTTGTTGTAGGGCATACAGTTATGGTGTTAGTATTACCAACAACAGGCCCAGAAGTTCCAGAACCCTGATACCAAGTTATGGATGTTATAGAAGTTCCAGAAGGTGTAAATCGCCAGGCTTCATTAAAAGTGGTCCAGTCTGGATCTAAAGAATTTCGATTTGGAGCCACAGTAGCTATGGTTCCTGTAGCATTTTGTATTCCAACTACAGCATTTCCAGAGTTCCATGAAGAACATACTCTTTTCTCTTTCATGTAAACCTCGATGATATTTGTATTTTCATACATTACAATCATACCAGTATATAAAAGCGAATTACAAGTTGATGAGAACATAGGGATGTCACTCCAAGAAGCGATCAAAGCTCTACAACCAGAAGGCATTGTTACTAATTCATATCCCACTTCACCTCCAACACTTGGATCAATATCGTGATAGGCCCCAAAAATAGTGTTTAAAAATAAGGATGTGCTTGGTAGATTGTTAGAAAAAGACCAAGTCGAATATCCACCAGGAGTATTGTTGGTTTGATCAAAAGTGATAACGCCATTAGATCCTATCAAGCATTTGTTGTAAGTATTTCCGTAAAAGCAAAAGTTGAATGGAAGGTTAATAGAGGATGACCACACGTCGTCAATATTAATACTTACAGAATTTTGTAAACAACCATATTGATATGGAGGATTGTAAGGAATAGATTGAACAGTGTAGTTAGTCGTTTGACCTAGTTGAATATAATTGGCTTCTAATGTTGTGCACGTAGAGGCATTACAGTTTAGAATTGGTGTAGGATCAACTCCGTTTAATCCCAAACCACCAGCGACATTAGTAGGACATCCCATACTTGACAATCCAGTCCCATTTCCAGGATTACAAGGAGTTGTAACACAAATTGAAAATGTACCTTGTCCACTTCCATTAGCATTACTATAAACTCTGATAGTATACGTTGTTCCTATGGTAAGGCCAGTTAATGTTGTTGTTTCATTGGATGTTCCAGTTGTAGTGTTGATGCATGCCATGCTTACTAGGCTTCCGCAGCTTCCACTAAAAACCTGGAAAACAGCATTGCTCAATGTGTTAGGAGTTACCGTAATGGTGTGACTCGCATCAGTGGCTGTAAATTGATACCAAACATCATCATCTGCAGTTCCAGAACAACCTGCTTGTGATTGTGTTGAACCAGTAGTGGTTCCATTGGTGTTAATAGTACAAGTTATTGTTGGGTTAACTGTTAGAGTTGTTGCTCCAGAACAATTGTCGTTTGTAGGAGGAATAGGACTTGTAACACATATTCCGAAGGTACCATTGTTGTCATTTCCGTATTCCCACATTCTGATATAAATTGTTTGACCTGGAGTTAGTCCTGTTTGAGACAAATAAGGCATTAATCCGTTAGCACTAGAATCGTCATCACAAGCAAGTAATGTGAGGCTTCCGCAAGTTCCTGAATATAGAGCCATTCCTCCATCAGTCAATACACCCGTTTGCGTGTCGACATTAATTGTTCCATTGGATGGTACAACTACCGAAAACCAAACATCTCCACCTGAGTAATTGGCACAGCCTGGCGCTGGTATGCTTGAACTTGCTGTAGCTCCTGAATTTGTGTAAGTAGTATAGGAGCATGAAGAGGATGGGGTAAGAGCAATTGCTCCCGAACAATCATCATTAGAAGGTGCTACAACTGCGCAATTAAGTACAAAACTAACTGTTCCGCCTGAAGAACTTTCAGGGTCTAAAAGAATATAATATTGAGTGCCTGCAGTTAATGAGAAAAACGAGCTTGTTCCTGCTCCTGAAAGAGCGCTAATACAAGTCCATCCTGTACCATTACAGCCACTAGATACTGGTTTAAAAGCATAATCAATGTAAGAAAATGAACTTGATTGTTGGATCGCATAACTTCCTGTTGTTGTTGGTGTGAAAGTATAAATTTGTTCATTTCCAGGAGAAGAATTCCCGCATGCAGAAGTTCCGTAAGCCCCAACCCCAGAAGTTACAGTAGCATTAGTTGTCGATCCGCATGTTGTTATGTTTGTTAGGGTAGCACACGGATTGAATGGAGCTGTACAAGTTCTTGATATTGTGAAATTTCCAGTTGTAGTTCCACCGCTTGCATAATAGGCGATATAAACATAATAGTTGACACCATTCGTTGTCGTAAATGTATAAGTTTCTGTACCATTTGACAAAGCAGCATCCTGGCATGTGATATTGGTTAGAGATCCACAAGAACCACTTGTAATTGACATTTCAATATCAAAGCTTGTAGTTGTTGCTGAAATTGTTGTTTGGTTTCCGTCTCCTGTAAATTTGTACCAAACGCCATAATCGGTCATGCTGCATCCAGTTCCGTTTGTGTAGCTTAAGGTTCCGTTTGTTGTACCAGCTAAATTTGTGGTTGAACATGGTAAAGATGTTGCATTTACGCATTGATTATTGGAGGGAGGAGGTGATGAGATTAATGAAATATTATCAACAGCTGCTGGAGGCTGAGTTCCATTACTGCCATCATTTGTCCATTCAAATACTAGTCGGAATGAACTTCCAGCATAGCCAGAGGGTAAAGACATAGTAATACTGGTCCAAGTAGACTGTATATTTAGATTGGAACCAATTTGAACCCTACCTGTAGGAGCCGCTCCTGTTGCAGTTATAGCGGTTCCATATGCTGGCGTTGTAGTTGTCGGAATTGCCCATACTTTTAAATAATCAAAACTACCTTCGCCATATCCTATCCAACTAAAAGTGAGACTTATGTTGCTTTGTCCAGCAGGTACGGTAATGTCTTTATAAAAATGAGAAACCCTAGCTGCTGATAGGGTGTAACTATGTGGTGGAGGTGTTCCTCCAGTATTGTTTGTAATATAAGCGCACCTAGAACCCGAAAATCCTGCTGTTGCACCAGTGTTACATACCCATTGGTTTCTTGTGGCAGATCCAGTTGTTGCCGTCCAGCCATTAGCGGCGAACGTTGTTCCAGTCTCAAAACCTCCGTCACCAGTTGGATTTATAAGGGTTGTTTGAGCGAATGATGTAATATTATAAGATAAAAATAGTGCCAAAAAAGCTAAATTATTTAGCTTTTTTATGTTTAGCTTTTGCGATAGAAAATAAAAAACATTCATATTTAAAACTAATTTGAGCAATCTTTTTTGTCAAATGAAAAACTATTAAAAAAGATATCATTTTATGAACATCTTTTCAATTACAATCTAATTAACAAAATAACTGATTTTTTTGTAAATTTTTATAAAAATAGCTAAAAATAATTTATGTTTTAAATTTAATATTTTAAATTTTTACAAAAAACAATTTTTTTAAATTGGAAATTAAAATTTTGGTTTTTCAACTGTTGTTCCATCGCTGTATTTTCCGTTGCCAAGTTTAATTTTTCCTTTATTCGGACCTGCAGGAATCACATCTCCAATTGGGGTAAAATCCTCTGGATTGTACTTGTACACTTCAGAATCAGATGGCCAACGGAATATTTTTCTTCCATCATTTGGTTGGTTCTTGGCTTTCGCTGCTATTGGTTCTTTGTCTGATTTTAAATAGGCAGGACCAGGAGCTTGAGGAAAGCGTCCTTCTCCAAAATTAGTTTTAGGTTTTACCACTAGTTGGTATTGTAATTTCCCAGAATGGGTACCTCCATTGAGTTCTAATATTTCTACCGAGTTTCTGGTTTGATTCATTATGGTAACGCCATTAAAATAAGGCATTTTAATAGGAGTACAGACAACTCTTATCGGGTTGTCTTCATCGACAACAATAACATCTGCAAGTATATCATCTAGAATTATAGTTGCTTTGCCATTAATCATTTCTACTGTTCCATAATCTTGATACCAGTATTCTGGAGATTCTGGACAGGTCAATGTTACTCGCCCATGGTTTTCTGTAGGTATTATTTCAGAGACAGATGCAGTTCCTGTTATTTTTCTATTTGTACCTCCAAAAGAAGTTCCAACATAGGCATACGCTTGTGATGTTCCACTGTAATTTAATGCTTCAAAATATCCACCAGCTCTTGTGGTTGAATTAGTATATGTCAATCCTTGAACGCCAAATGAGTCTTGATTTTGACTATCAGCTATTCCTTGCACTCCAACAGTATATCCCGGATTTCCACTCGTAGTGCCTCTGCTGTTATATCCTCTAAGTGCAATCTGAGTTCCTGCTAATCCAGAATTAGTTACGTTTAACTGATTGTAATTCGCAGATGGATTATAAGTTGAAGAAGCATTTTGCACATAATTGTAGCTTGCCATCCATACATCGGAATAATTTATGTTAGCAGCAACTGTAGCAGCTCCAGTAGACTGTGCGAATACACTGGTATAACCTGCTAAAGGATTATTAGCATATACTCCAGAGCCACTGATTGTTTGAGTAGGTACACCGATAGATATAGAGGATTCTCTTCCAAGGTAGCCACCAACATTATTGCTATGACCAAAAATTCCGCTACTAGAACCAGCACTCACTTCTAGTTTTATATTGCTCGGCACAGTCGATGTTCCTATGGCGACATTTCCATTTGAACCATCTATTGTAAGTCTTTCTGTCGAATTTGTTCTAAGTTGCAAGTTTTGAGTATCATTAGTGCCCAAATAGTTTGTTCCGGCAGTTGTTCCTGAATTACCCACCAAAGACCAATTTTTTCCTCCTGAGCCAGCTATAGCTACCCATATACTTCCGTCCCAATAGTAAAACCCAGGACTAACATTGTTAGGAGAAGTTCCGGCTGTTGCGGTGTTCCAAACTAAAGTACCTGCTAGTAAAGCTCCTCCATTAGGATTCACCACTGGAGCAGCAACATTTCTTGATGTTAACGCCACATTTGAAACTAAAACACCATTTGTAGAGGAGTTAATATCTAAAGCTCCATTGGGTGTTGTTGTGCCTATTCCTACTTGTGAATAAATAGAATTTAATCCTAATAGGAAAAAAAATAAAAAGATTGAAGTGTAATTTTTTTTCATAGATATTGTTTTTATCTGATTATTTATCAGGGCTTTAATTCCTAAAAGTAGAAATATATTTTAACCTTGATTTTTTTTATCGATAAAAAACCTAAATATCCGACTAAAGGATTGTGGTGTGTTTTTTTCATTTTTTTTCATTTTTTTCTAATTTAAATTTTCTACTTTTATCTCTTAAAATTATGATTATGAAGAAGATTACGTCGTTTGTAATAATTGTGTTTTGTATTTTTTCTTTCAGTAAATCCTTTGCTCAGTTGTATGTAGGGGGAAATAGCTATGTTTTTAACAAAGGCGCTTTGGTTTATGTTAAAGGAAATGTCGAACTTAATGCTGCAAATAGTAGTTTTTATTTAAGAAACGAAGGTCAGTTGTTGCAAGGAACATCTGCCTCATCAACCAATAAAGGAATAGGGAAGCTTTCGGTTTTTCAAGAAGGAACGGTAAATAATTATGCTTACAATTATTGGTGTTCACCAGTTGGAAATGCTTCAGCTGCATCAGGAAATGAAGATTTTGGGATAACAATGTTGAATGTGCCAACTACAAATATTTCTAGTACACCAGCCACAATGTTAGCTATGAATAATTACGATGGGGTTTCAGCAGCTGGGACTTTGTCGATTGCGCCTTACTGGATTTGGAAGTTTTTGTCGTCATCTACTTATTCACAATGGTTTCAGTCTGGTACTGCATCTAATATATCTGCAGGTCAAGGATTCACAATGAAAGGAACTAGTGGTTCTGATGCAACCAATCCTGGAGAGGCAGTAGCTAATAATCCTGGAAGCAAGCAGCGATATGATTTTAGAGGTAAGCCTAACGACGGCGATATTCTTATTAACGTAGCCAATACAAAGTTAACGTTAACCGGAAATCCTTATCCATCAGCAATTGATTTATCTGCTTTTTTGACTAATGCTACCAATTGTACAGGAGTAGCTTATTTTTGGGAACATGACAAAACTGTTAATTCTCATCTTTTAGTAAATTACAGAGGCGGTTATGGTACTTATTCTCCTGTTTCAAGAGGAGGAACAGGTATTTATGTGCCTGCAAAATTTTATGCTTATGATGTTTATGGAAATCAACTAGGGCTAGTAAGCACTCCAAATAATAGCTATGCACGATATTTCGCTCCAATAGGTCAAGGTTTTATGATTGAAGGTAATGGTCTAGGAGCAACTGTAACTATGAAAAATTCCTACCGAGTTTATCAAAAAGAAAATGTGGCAACTTCTGTTTTTGAAAAAAATACGGCTTCTGCTAATGTTTTAAGTACAGGTTATTTGCCCGAAATAGCTTCAGTTTCAGGATTTGATTATACAACAGTAAGTACAGATGAAGTGCCTCAAATTAGATTCAATACTTTGTTAAACAATGAAGCAATTAAACAAGTAGTTTTAGCATTTGATAGTGCTGCCACAGATGGTGTTGATCATGCTAAAGATGCAAAAAATCCAGGTGATAGTGCGCCGATGGATATGTATTTTGTTTTAGACAATAATGAGTATATTATTTCTGTAATCGATTTTGATGAAAATAAAAGACTGCCAGTTGGTTTTAGGTCAACATCTGC
This sequence comes from uncultured Flavobacterium sp., assembly GCA_964577105.1. GTDB lineage: Bacteria > Bacteroidota > Bacteroidia > Flavobacteriales > Flavobacteriaceae > Flavobacterium. The sequence goes on along the minus strand of CAZNWY010000019.1, from coordinate 6,121 downwards.
TGCAACTGTAAAAATGACAGTTGCTGAAATGATAAATTTTAGTCAAGCAAACAATGTCTATCTTTATGACAAACAAACACAAATCTATCATGATATTAAAAATACAGAATATGAGTTTCCAATTGTTGCTGGAGCTACCAATGATAGATACGAAATTACTTTTAAAAATGATGCATTAGCAACGAATACCAATATTAAAGACAACTTTGCGATAGTTCAAAACAATAGCAATCAAATGTTGTCTGTTGCGAACCCAAATTCGTTAGAAGTAAAATCAGTAGCATTATATGATGTTTTGGGTAAATTAATTTTTGATAAAGTAGATTTAGGAACTAAACCAATATATGAATTCTCTACAGCTTCTTTGAGCGAAGGAGTATATATTGTAAAATTGAAAACCGATAATAATCAAAGTGTTGGACAAAAGATAGTTGTTGAACATCAAAAATAAATTTCATAGTAAAATAAATGAGGTGTTTGTGATTGTAAGCACCTTTTTTTATGGATTAAAGTTAAGATTCGTACCTTTGTAAAAAAGATATAAATTGCAGGTTTTAACTCAAGAAATATTTTTGCCAAATACTTCAATCAAATTGTTTATCAAGCGTGAAGACTTGATTCATCCATTCGTTTCTGGTAATAAATTCAGGAAACTAAAATACAATTTAATTCAAGCTCAAAACGAAGGGCATACTCATCTGCTTACCTTTGGAGGAGCTTTTTCTAATCATATTCCAGCAACTGCTTTCGCTGGAAAAGAAAAAGGTTTTAAAACCATAGGTGTCATAAGAGGTGACGAATTGCATTCAAAAATAGAAGAAAATCCTACATTAAAATTTGCACAAGATTGTGGTATGAAATTTGTTTTCGTTACAAGAGAACAATACAGATTGAAAGATTCTGAGCAGTTTATTTCTGAATTAAGAAGTGAATTAGGTTCTTTTTATTTAGTTCCAGAAGGAGGAACAAATGATTTAGCAGTGAGAGGTTGTGAAGAAATTTTAACCAACGAAGATGCTGATTATGATTATATTTGTTGTGCTATAGGAACAGGAGGAACTATCTCAGGATTGATTAATACGGCCCAGCAGCATCAAAAAGTTTTAGGTTTTCCTTCTTTAAAAGGTGATTTTTTACAAAAAGATATTTGTAAATTTGCCAAAGGAAATATGAATTGGGAGATAATTACCAAATATCATTTTGGAGGTTACGGAAAAGTTGCCGATGAATTGATTGGGTTCATAAACGATTTTTATAAAAAAAATGCTATTCCTCTTGATCCAATTTATACAGGAAAGATGGTTTTTGGCGTTATAGATATGATAAAGAATAATTATTTTCCAGAAAAATCCAAAATACTATTAATTCATACTGGTGGTTTACAAGGCATAGAAGGAATGAATATTAAATTGAAAAGCAAAAACTCACAAACTATATATTTCAATGATTAAGAAGATAATTATTTATTGTTGCATTGGTTTTTTTATTTCATGTGGCTCAAGTCATCCAGTTGTTCGCACCAATAAAATAGCTACTACTACTTCAAAACCAGTAGCAAGAACGGTTCGTAAACCAATAGCAAAACCAACCTCTAAACCAGTTGTAAACAGTCAAGAAAATAAGGCAGTTGTCAATAATCAAGGGCAACAGACTCCAAAGCAACCAGAAGATAAAGCCATAGTGACTTCTCAAAATCAAGATAATTCTGTAGAAATTTTGGAGGCTACTACTCAGGTAAAAGTGACTACAGCAATGGTTTTGGCTTACATTGAAAAATATAAGGAAATTGCTAAACAAGATATGAACGAATACGGAATTCCTGCCAGTATCACGCTTGGTCAAGGAATTTTAGAATCGGGTGCAGGAACTGGACCTTTAAGCCTTAAAGCAAACAACCATTTTGGGATTAAATGCCATAAAGAGTGGACCGGACCTAGCGTTAGATATGATGATGATTCTGAACAAGAATGTTTCAGAAAATATAATGAGGCTAATGAATCTTACCGCGATCATTCCTTGTTCTTAATTACAAGAGAACGTTATTCTAATTTATTCAAGTTAGAGAAAAACGATTATAAATCATGGGCTAAAGGATTAAAAGATGCAGGTTATGCTACAGATCCTTCCTATCCAACTAAGCTTATAGCTTTAATTGAGCGTTACCAATTACAACGTTTTGATGCAGAGGTTTTAGGTACCGATTATACGCCTACTAAAATAGTTCAAGTTCAACAACCTAAAGATACAGTCGCTTCTAATCTTGAATCACATCAAGTTATGAAAGGAGATACTTTGTATTCTATCTCAAAAAGATACAATATCTCTATTGATGATTTAAAAAAGAAAAATAATATTTCCGATACAGGAATTTCAATAGGTCAACGATTAATAGTTCGATAATAGAAAATACACACTTAAATGTTATATAAAAGAAGCAGTCAGCTATTTGCTGATGCAGAAAAAGTAATTCCAGGTGGAGTTAACTCACCAGTAAGAGCCTTTAAAGGAGTAGGAGGAACACCAATTTTTGTAAAAAGTGCTAAAGGAGCTTACCTTTATGATGAAGATGGAAATAAGTTAATCGATTACATCAATTCTTGGGGTCCAATGATTTTAGGGCATGCCTATCAACCAGTTATTGATGCAATTACCGAAAGAGCCAAACTAGGAACATCGTTTGGGATGCCTACCGAATTAGAAACTAAAATTGCAGAGTTAGCGGTATCAATGGTTCCAAATATTGATAAAATCAGATTTGTGAATTCAGGAACAGAAGCTTGCATGAGCGCTATCCGACTGGCAAGAGGTTATACCAAAAGAGATAAGATTATAAAGTTTGCAGGATGTTACCACGGTCATTCAGATTCGTTTTTAATTCAAGCAGGTAGTGGTGCTAGTACTTTTGGAACGCCAAATAGTCCCGGAGTAACTCAAGGAACAGCAAAAGATACCTTGTTAGCCAATTATAATGATGTTGAAAACGTAAAGGCATTATTTGAAGCAAATAAAAATGAAATTGCAGCCATAATTGTAGAGCCTGTTGCCGGAAATATGGGATGTGTGCCGCCGATAAATGGCTTCTTAGAAGGATTAAGGGATCTTTGTTCCCAAAACGGTGCGTTATTAATTTTTGATGAAGTAATGACTGGATTTCGCTTAGCCAAAGGAGGTGTTCAGGAATTGTTTAATATCAAAGCTGATATTGTGTGTTTTGGAAAAGTGATTGGCGGTGGTTTACCAGTAGGAGCTTTTGCTGCTCGAAATGAAATAATGAATTATTTAGCACCATTAGGGCCTGTTTATCAGGCTGGTACTTTATCTGGAAATCCTCTAGCTATGGCAGCTGGATTGGCTATGTTGGAGTCTTTAAATAACGATCCAAAGATTTTTGAACGATTAGAAGAAAAGACAGCTTATTTAGAACAAGGCATTAGAAAGGTTCTTACCAATAATAACGTAGAATTTACTATAAACAGAGTAGGTTCGATGATTTCAGTTCATTTTGATGCCAATCATGTAATCGATTTTGAAACCGCAAAAAAAGGCGATAATGAAGCCTTTAAAAAGTTTTTTCATGGTTTGCTTAATGAAGGCGTTTATATAGCTCCGTCAGCTTATGAAACGTGGTTCATTACGGATGCGCTCAGTTATGAAGATTTAGATTTTACCATTAATGCGATAGACAAAGTAACGAAACCATAATAAATAAAAAAGCTCCGAAATTTCGAAGCTTTTTTATTTGCAGTCTTCAAAGATTATTTTTTTAATCTTGTATATAATTCTTTGTTTGCTTCTAATATAGACATTTGTTTTTCAGTTAACGTAGCTCTTATTTTAGCTTCCATTACTTTCTCTAATTCTGCTTTTCTCTCGGCAGATAAAGATTTGTCTTCAAGAATTTGATATTTAGTTTCAAATAGTCTAAAGAAATTCTCAGTCATTTGAGCATCTAAATGTACTAAATTAGCCAATTCAACGGCGTCTTTTTTAGCAGACTCTTGAGCAGTTGGTGCACTTTTTTCTTGAGCACTCATAGAAAAACTAAAGGCTAAAAAGAAAGCAAAAACAAAAAATATTTTTTTCATATTGTTATAATTTAGGTACTTAAATAGTATTCAAAAATATAGTATTTATATGAAAACGCAAAATTTATTTTTCATTATCTCCCGATTCAGCTCTTTTTTTCTTTTTATCTTTCATTCGATCCATCATTTTATCTTTTCTTTCTTCTTGTTTTTGCTCCCATTTGGTGTATTGGTCTGCTGTTAGAATTTTTTTCATTTCCGCTTTCATAGCTTCTTGATTAGCTTTCATTTCAGCTTTTCTGGCCTCCATTTCTTCTTTAGATGGTCTGGCTTGTTCCGCTCTTTTGGCTTCCATTTCTGCCCTTTTAGCTTCTCTTTTTTTAGCTTCTTGGGCAAGTAAAGCTTTTACTTGTTCTGCTTGTTTGTCATCCAAGTTTAAGTCTGCTTTCATTTTTTTCAATTGAAAATCAACTCGTTGTTCTGGAGTGAATTTTTCTTTTCTTTCACCTCTTTGCTCTTGTGCAAAAGTTGCCATTCCAACAACTAATAGTGCGGCTACAAATAATTTTTTCATCTTTTTAAATTTTAACATTATGCTAATTTGACATTTTTGATTTGATAAGGTTTAATTCTTAACAAAAGTTTAATAAATCGATACATTATGATTACAGTCATAAAATTTAACTGATTGATATGTTGAAATTTGTAGTATAAATTTTTAATACAAAAAATCATGAACAGATCATTATTATTAGTCTTATCACTGGCATTATTTGTTGCTTGTGGGAAAAAAGAAAATTCCGATACCGATTTTTCTAAACCATCCGATCAAGAATCTACCACTGCAGGTTCTGATCCGTCATCTTATGATCCAAAAAGAGGCGAAGGTAAATTTGATAAAGTAGATTTAGCGGCAACTTTAGATCAAGCTATGGCTAAAAAAGGGGAAGATGTAGCGGCTGTTAAATGTACTTCATGCCATAAACCAACAGAAGAAAAACTTGTTGGACCAGGATGGAAAGGCGTTACCTCAAGAAAAAAACCAGAATGGATTATGAACTTTATTACCAATCCAGATCCAATGATTGATAAAGATCCAGAGGTACAAGCTCAACTTGAAATTTGTTTGGTTCGTATGCCAAATCAAGGATTGAAAGACGATGAAGCTAGAAGCGTTTTAGAATACATGAGAAAAATAGATGGTGTAAAATAGAATTAACAATCTAAAATCAATCTATTGGGTGAAAGTGATGGATTGGTTTTTTAAAACTAGAAATAATGAAAAATAAATTTGTAAAAGCAATCTTTGCTGTTGTTTTGGGAAGTGCTTTATTCACTTCTTGTAAACCCAAAAATTCGGGAGACGCCGTGAGTGGTGATGCTGCTCAAAAAGCGTATGTAGCTCCAGGTAAATATGACGAATTCTACAACTTCGTATCCGGTGGTTTTAGTGGTCAAATGAGTGTTTATGGAGTGCCAAGTGGAAGATTATTCCGTGTAATTCCAGTTTTCTCCGTTGATCCTGAAAAAGGGTATGGTTACAATGAAGAAACCAAACCAATGTTAAATACTTCTCATGGATTTGTGCCTTGGGACGATTTACACCACACAGAAATGTCTCAAACTAACGGTGAAGTTGATGGTCGTTGGGTCTTTGGTAATGCCAACAATACGCCTCGTATTGCTCGTATCGACTTAAAAACATTTACAACAAAAGAGATTATTGAGTTGCCTAATAGCGCCGGAAATCACTCTTCTCCTTTCATTACTGAAAATACAGAATATGTGGTTGCAGGAACTCGTTTTAGTGTGCCACCAGATAATTCTAATGGTGATGTGCCAATTAATACCTACAAACAAAATTTTAAAGGTCATTTAAGTTTTGTAAAAGTGGGTAAAGAAGGTCAAATGGACATCGCTTTCCAAATTCAATGTCCGGGTGTGAACTTCGATTTATCTCACGCGGGTAAAGGAAAATCTCATGGTTGGATGTTCTTCTCTTGTTACAATACCGAACAAGCCAACACTTTGTTAGAAGTAAACGCTTCTCAAAAAGATAAAGATTTTATCATGGCGGTTAACTGGAAAAAAGCTGA
>CAZNWY010000018.1:0-59220 GCA_964577105.1 uncultured Flavobacterium sp. | reverse complement strand
TCTACAGGCAAACCGTGGGTATCCCAACCGGCTTTTCGTTTTACCTGAAAACCTTTTTGAGTTTTATAACGACAAAAAATATCTTTAATCGCACGCGCCATTACGTGGTGAATTCCAGGTAATCCGTTGGCCGAAGGTGGTCCTTCAAAAAACACATACGGCTGGTTTCCTTCACGCGAAGTTACCGATTGCTCAAAGATGTTATTTTCTTTCCAAAATTTAAGGGTTTCTGACGCTAACGTTGGCAAGTCAAGTCCTTTGTATTCAGTAAATTTTGTGCTCATTTTGTCGTATTCTTAAATCAGTTTGCGAAAGTAAGGAATTTTGATAAAAGAGAATAGAAAATAGATAAAAGAGAATAGACTTTTGCCGAAAATTTAGAAAGAATTATGATTTTTTATGTTTTTAAGAAAAAACTTCCTTTAAAACGTCTAGAGATTTGGATTTTTTGAATCCGTCGAGGTGAATAGAATAGTAATCTAATAAGATTTTTAAGAGCATTTGACGCTCTATTCCGGCAAAGATTTTTTGATTAGAATCGAATTTCAGGTTGATTAATTTTTTGAATAAAAAGGTTTCGTGTTCCGAAAGACAACTTATTCCTTGAAAAGGCGAAAAAACGCCTTCATTTATTTCGAAAAAACTGAAATCCATTTCTGAAATATCTGGATAAAACCCGAGAAATTTGGTGATTTCTAACAATAAAATTAGATGAAAATTAGCCGTTTCTTCGTGTGTGTCTAACCAAAGTAAGGCAGTTTCGAGGAAAGTAAATAAGTCATGGTTTTTTTCTTCTTCGTGGATGCTGTGATGCAACATTTCTGAAAGAAAAATTACAATGGTACTTTTTACTATATCGGTAGTAATGGTTTGGTAAGCAGCTGCTAATTTGACTTCTTTAAAATGTTCTAAAGTGCCTTTATTCTTGTGATTGGCTTCAATTTCAAGCAGCGTTAACGGCTGAAAATACGCAATTTTTTGATTGTTTTTTTTACCTGAATACGCACTCGGAACGAAATAACTTTTCAAACCATCGGATTGGGTAAAACACTTTACTATCAAACTTTTTTCTTGATATCGAAGTGCTGAAATTACGATGGCTTTGGTTTTTACCAACATTTAAAATGGGGTTTTCGGATTGAAGTTACCTGATGATCATCACTTTTTTAACCGTAGTATCGATGCCGTCTTGCGCCGAAACCAAAATCATATATACTCCTGATGCTACTCGATAGTTACCAAAAGCGGTGGTGTCCCACTCGATGGTTCCACCTTCTGAAGTGGTTTCGAAAACTAAATTACCTTCAATATCGGTAATTTTAACAGTCGCTTTATTTGTTAAATTAGAAATCTTAACCGTTCCTGTATATTCTGGTCGAACTGGGTTTGGATATACATAAACACTACTCAAATCGTCGCTTGGTTTAGTAGCCGTTCCTTTAAAAGAAACCAATCCTTTATCGGTAGCGAAAAAAACTTCTCCTGAAGCTGGATCAATTTCGATATCGTTTACGTTATTACTTGGCAACGGCGAATTCTCTTTGGTGAAATGATAGATGGTTTCTTGGCCGTTGGAAGACATTAAATACACGCCCGAGTCGGCAATAGCCACCCATTTTCTATTGGCACCGTCAACGGCAATATCAATAATAAATTGTTGGTAAAACAGCTCTTGAGCCAAATCATTTTCTAAAATAATAATCGATTTGGTTTGAATTTCGGTTTCAGAAATAAACGAATCTACAGATGGGATGATTCTCAAGCCACCACTAGTTCCAATCCACAACTGATTTTTATTATCAATGGCAAGACAACGTACATCGTCTCTAGGAAGATTTCCAGAGGTTCCCGATTTTATATTAATGACTTTGTTATTGTAATTTTCATTAAAACCTATCAATCCAATAATATTGGTGGGCAACCATTTAGTACCATTTTTATCAACCACTGGTAATGCATAACTAGTTTGAAGCAAATCGGATGACTGTAACGCAGCACTAAAATCGTAGGATTGCCATTGTCCACCACTTCGCAGCACTTTTAAAGGCTTGGTTAGGAAATTATTGGTCATCCATAAATCTCCATTTTTATCATAAGCTGGTCCGTTTACACGAATGTCAATATAGCTTGGATTGGGTGGAGAAAGCACTAAAGATTGCAACCCATCTATTCCTGTATTTGTGTTGGTGTATAAAGTTGTAGGCACTTCATTATCCACTTTTAACAATCCAGAAAAATAGGAACTAACAAAAAATTGCTTCTCGTTTTTAGGATTAAACGTAATGTTAGATAATGATTTTGCTCCAAATAAATTATCATAAGGAATAAAAGTCCATCCGTTACTGTTTGAATATTTACTTATTGGGTATTGAAAAAGTCCTATGGGTGGATTATACGGATTGTAATATTGATTGTATGCTCCATATATTGCCCAAAGTGCCGAATTCGATTTTTTTAATCGAAAAATTTTATTTCGAACAGGACCATTGGGTTTTATAAAATTGAAATTGGTTGGATTGGTAACTTGAGACGAAAGTACTCCAGCTTCATTAGTACCTATGTAAATAATGCCATCTATAACTGTCCCACAAGTAAATGTTACAGGAAGTGTTGTTACTTGACTACTTTGAATGTGGACGTTTTGCAGTAAAGATGCATTAAAAATATAAACGTGATTGGCCGTTGTTACTATCAAAAGATTATCATTGGTTCTAATATCGAGTCCTGTTTCTGGCAATTGGAAAAAAGGCACATACGAAGTACCATTAAATCGAACAAGTGCATTATCGGTTCGGAGTGCAATAATCTCGGTTCCAAAAGCAACAATTCCGTTCCATTCATAGCCAGATTGGTCAATCCATTGGTTATAATCGTCTAAAAACTGGTTGGATAAGCTAGCTCGTCTGATACCGCTTCCCGAAGAATTTCCTTTGGTTGCTGCATAGATAAATCCGTTACTAATACAAGTTTGTTGTACTGATATAAAAGTTCCTTGTGGCCCCAAATAATAGGTGTCGCCAAATTCAAAAGTCGTCAAATCAAAAACTGTAATTCCGTAATCACAAGAAATATAAAGTTTGTCATTGAATTCTAAGAAATGATTGATTCGTTTAATCAATGGAGAAACTGGAACCTCGTCTAAAATTCCTTTTTTATATAAAATAGAACCATCTTGATTGACGACTAAAAGCAATCCGTTTTGGTTACCAACGAAAGTTTTATTGTACGTGTCACTATGATATAATGCGGTTATGGTTTCTGCTTCTAACCCATCAATGGTGGTGGTGGTTTTTAAATCATTTGTAATAAGATTCTTAGAGAAAATCGAATTTTCGGAAGAAGCATAAATATTTTGCGGTGATTCACTCAAATCAGTAATCTGACTGTAAGAAAAATAGCCTTGCCACAATTGATTGTTTTGGGCAAAACCCATACAAAAATAAAATAGTAGCACAACGAGTAAACTTTTCTTCAGCATCTTTACAATTAAATAGTGTGACAAATATAGTATAAAACGCAATTATATCTGTTTTCATATAAAGCAATAAAAAAACCTCCTTTCAAAAAAGAAAGAAGGTTTTGGATATAAATATAGGTTGTTTGTTTACACAATTCCTTGCGCTAACATAGCATCGGCTACTTTTACGAAACCAGCAATGTTGGCACCTTTTACATAGTCAACATAACCAGTAGCATCTGTACCATATTTTACACAAGCGGTGTGAATATTAGCCATGATACCTTTAAGTCTTTCGTCAACTTCTTCAGAAGACCAGCTTAAACGCAATGAGTTTTGTGACATTTCAAGACCAGAAGTTGCTACACCACCAGCATTAGATGCTTTTCCTGGAGCAAATAATATCTTTGCATTTAAGAACACAGTAATTGCTTCTGGAGTTGAAGGCATGTTAGCACCTTCTGCCACACAGATACATCCGTTAGCTACTAAAGTTTTTGCTTCTTCTTCGTTCAATTCGTTTTGAGTTGCACAAGGTAAAGCTACATCACATTTAACTTCCCATGGACGTTTTCCAGCGATGAATTTAGCGTTAGGATATTTAGCTACATAGTCAGAAATTCTTCCGTAGTTTACGTTTTTGATTTCCATTACATAAGCTAATTTTTCAGCATCAATTCCATCAGCATCATAAATATAACCTGATGAATCTGACATAGTAACTACTTTTCCTCCTAATTGAGTTGCTTTTTCACAAGCATATTGAGCTACGTTTCCAGAACCTGAAATTACAACTGTTTTTCCTGCAAAGCTATCGCCTTTGGTAGCAAGCATGTTTTGTGCAAAATACACATCACCATATCCTGTAGCTTCTGGACGAATTAATGAACCTCCAAAAGAAATTCCTTTTCCAGTTAAAACTCCAGTAAATTCGTTTCTTAATCTTTTGTATTGACCAAACATGTAGCCAACTTCTCTTCCACCAACACCAATGTCTCCAGCAGGAACGTCGGTATCAGCACCAATATGTTTAGATAATTCGGTCATGAATGCTTGACAGAATTTCATGATTTCATTATCCGATTTTCCCTTTGGATCAAAATCAGAACCTCCTTTTCCACCACCCATTGGCAATGTAGTTAAACTATTTTTGAAGGTTTGTTCGAAAGCTAAAAATTTCAAAATGCTTAAATTTACAGAAGGATGGAAACGAATTCCTCCTTTGTATGGACCAATAGCCGAGTTCATTTGGATTCTGTAACCTCTGTTGACTTGAGTTTTTCCAGCATCGTCAACCCAAACTACTCTGAACATGATTACCCTTTCTGGCTCAACCATTCTTTCCAAAAGCATTTTGTTTTGGTATTTTTTATTTTCCTCGATAAAAGGAATAACTGTTTCGGCAACTTCTTTAACTGCCTGCATGAATTCTGGTTCGTTGCCATTTCTTTGAGCAACTAAATCAAGAAATGCGTTAATACTTTGTGACATAAACTATAATATTAATGTTTAAGAAAACGTTTTCGTTATATTTGACAAATATACATTTTATAAAAATAATGGCGCAATTTTTTTTAAATTCTCATAATTTTTATGTTTATTTTAAGATTTTTTAAGGATAATTAAAATTAATACGCTGTTTTAAAACTATTTCTGCTTTTTTTCGTACATATATAAGTATTTTTTTATTTTATTTTATTAGTGAATGATGTTTTTATATATTTGTCGAGAATTGAATTAATTAGTATGAAAATGACCAAGTACTTTATTGTAACTCTACTGCTTTTGTTTGGTTTTACCAACAATGTATCTGCACAATTCGGTTTTTCACATGAAATTGGAGGTATTGTTGGACCAGTAGCCTTTCAATCTGACTATGGAGAAAGACATAATTTTTCAACAAACGCTGGAAATACAGGTTATGGTATTGGAATAATTCACTACTTAAATTTTTCATACAGAGCAGAATGTAGCTGTTACACACCCGAAACCTATTTTAATGATCACTTCAAATTAAGAAGTGAATTATCATACAATAAAACAGATCTTCAACACTTTGGTCAGTGGGTTGATCCTAAGAAAAATTCGCTTATGGCCAATCAATTAAGAGCCATGAGAGGAAGCACTTCTGTTACCGATATTGGTATGCAATTAGAATTTTTCCCATACAGCATTAGAGATTTTACCGCAAACGTTGGAAGCTTTGGTCCTTTCATTAGTTTGGGTGGTCACTTTAGCTTTTTTAAACCTACGGCTTACTCAGAATTGGGTCCTGGTTTAGGGCAATTACCTACCGTAACTCCAATTAAATATATCAATGCTTTTGATGTAAAAGGCGGAACTACTTGGTCTGTTGTTTCAAGTATTGGAACTCGTTACAAATTAACTCCTTTATCAGATTTAATGGTAGATTTAAGATTTCAATACTACTTTTCAAACTGGGTAGATGGTTTAAGTCCTGATCCAAGAGTATACATAGAAAATAGAGCAAACGATTGGAATATATTCTTCAACTTTGGATACATCTATTATTTACAATAAAATATATTACAAAACATAAATAAAAATCCCGATTCATTTGAATCGGGATTTTTATTTTTATCTAAATGCTTGTTCTAAGTCGGCAATTAAATCTTCTACATCTTCAACTCCAGTACTCAATCTTATTAAGTCATCGGTAATTCCAACTTCAAGTCTTTTATCTTCTGGAATAGATGCGTGAGTCATTAAAGCAGGATGGTTGGCTAAACTTTCTACTCCACCCAATGATTCTGCCAAAGTGAATACTTTTAGTTTTTCTAAAAATGAAATAGCATCTTCTTTTCTTCCCGATTTAAATGTAAAGGAAATCATTCCACCAAAACCGCTCATTTGTTTTTTGGCAATATCATGAAATGGATGATCAGGCAAACCTGGATAAAAAACTTTATCTACTTCTGGATGATTGCTCAAGAATTCGGCCACTTTCATTCCGTTTTCACAATGTCTTTGCACACGTAAATGCAAGGTTTTAATTCCTCTTAACACCAAATAACTATCCATTGGCCCTAAGGTTCCTCCTGTGGCAAATTGTTTGAAATGCAATTCATCACCAAGTTCTTTATCTTTTATAATCAAAGCTCCAGCTATAACATCGGAATGTCCGCCAAGGTATTTGGTAGCCGAATGCATTACAATATCAGCTCCTAAATCTAATGGTTTTTGCAAATATGGCGTAGCAAAGGTGTTGTCTACAGCAAACAACAAATTATACTTTTTTGTGATTTTAGCAATTTCCTGAATATCGGCCAATTTCATCAACGGATTTGTAGGTGTTTCTACCCAAACCAATTTAGTGTTTTCATTGATTAACGATTGGAATTTTTCCAAATCATTCATATCAACAAAATGAAATTTGATGCCACTATCTTTATATAATCTAGTAAATAATCGATAGGTTCCGCCATACAAATCGTCCATGGCAATGATTTCATCACCAGCTTTAAAAAGACGCAACAAACAATCGGTAGCGGCCAAACCTGATGCAAATGCCAAACCTCTTGATCCATTTTCTATAGAAGCCAAAGCGTCTTCTAATGCTTGACGCGTTGGATTAGCAGCACGACTGTATTCGTAATCACCTACAGGCTGACCTGGGCTTACTTGTGCATAAGTTGACGTTTGAAAAACGGGTGTCATTACAGCACCTGTAACTTTTTCGTGGTGTTGCCCACCATGTATTACTTTGGTATTAAATTTCATGTGATTATTTTTTACAAAGATAATGAGTTTATATAAATTTTTTGATTTGCATCATGATTCCCGTATGAATCGCTTCGTGGTAATTATTAAATTCTATGGCTTCTGCAGCCGAATTTATTTCGAAACCAGACATTGTTGTAAACGAATTATAACTTTTAAAAAGATTGTTTTCATAATCTTTCTGAGTTTGTTCTATCGTAGAAAAAAGTAATTTTTTAATTGTATCAACTTCACCCTTTAGTACTACATGTTCTGGTTTAGTTCCTTTTCTATATTTGGCTATCATTTCTTCAGAAATCATTGTGGGTAAACCCGATAAATGATACGTCAAAAGTTGCTGAACCACAACAATATGTCCTATATTCCAAATCAAATTATTACTAAATCCTTCTGGAATTGTATTGAGTTGCTCTAAAGAATAATTTTCTAAAAACGTTAACAACACATTCCTACTCGACAAATTAATTTTAAAAGAAGTTTTCATTTCCATTGGTTTAAAGTAATACAAAATCGTCTGTTTTCGGAATCGAATTCATCACATCTAAAGCAATTGCTGGTGTAGGGGTGGCTAATTTTCTTAATTTGGTGTCCATCCAAGCACCGTCAATCGTTATTTTCGCACACAATAATCCGTCTTGATTATGCAATTCGTGCACAATGGTCCAACGTGAAGCATCGGCTTTCATTTTACCTATTTTAGTACTGATAGTGATTTTGTCGTTCAAATGAATTTCTTTTCTAAAAACACATTCCTCACGAAAAGCAATCGGACCAAAATGCTGCTCTTTCATTACTTTCATGGTCAAACCTTGTTGCGCCAAAATCTCAATACGATGTTGTGCACCAAAATCGTAATAAGCGCTATGTCGCATGTGAAAATTTGGATCTAAATCGGACCAACGAATGGAAATTTCTTTTGTAAACGTTCCCATATTTTAATTTTTGTCAAAAATAATTAGAATAAATAGGATAACCTTACAGAATTCACAAATTAAACTTTCTTTAACGCGGCTTTTTTAAAAAGTCTTTATTCTACATGGAAAGATATTCATTGCATTATCCTACTTTTGCACAAAAGAAACTACAATGACCAATAAAATTTACTATTTAGCTTCGTGTGACACGTGCCGAAAAATTATAAAATCACTTCCAAATGCCGATCGATTGGAATTTCATGACATTCGTCAAAACCCAATAACTGAACAAGAATTGGAAGAAATGTATGCTCTTTCTGGAAGTTATGAAGCGCTGTTTAGCCGAAAAGCACAACTGTATAAGTCGATGGATTTGAAAAACAAATCGTTAACGGAAGCAGACTTTAAAAAATATATTTTAGAGCATTACACGTTTTTAAGCCGACCTGTTTTTATAATCGATGGTAAAATTTACATCGGAAACAACCCAAAAAATATTGCCGAAGTAATTAAAGTTTTAAGCTAATGTCAAAAAGAAATTGGGCGTTAGTTGCCGCTACTTTAGTTTCTATTATTTATGGTGTTACTTTCACCATTGCTAAAGATGTAATGCCAAAATATGTCGAACCATTCGGATTTATTACGATGCGCGTTGGTGGTTCTGTGCTATTATTTTGGTTGATTTCCTTTTTTGGTCCAAAAGAAAAAATTGCTTTAGAAGATTTTCCTCGAATTGTAGCTGCTGCTTTATTTGGCGTGGCTTTAAACATGCTGACTTTTTTCAAAGGATTAAGTTATACTTCGCCTATTATGGGTGCCGTTTTAATGGTTACCACGCCAATGATCGTGCTCATTCTTTCAGCAATCATCATGAAAGAACGTATGCAAAAACGCAAAATGTTCGGAATCATTCTAGGTTTGGCAGGAACCATAACTTTGATTTTGTATGGCAAATCGATGGTCAATGCACCTAATGCTACTTTAGGAAATTTGTTGGTATTTATCAATGCCGTTTCCTATGGATTTTACCTGATTTTGGTAAAAAAACTAATGGACAAATACAATGCTTTCACTTTCGTAAAATGGATCTATACCTTCGGATTTATAATGGTTTTACCCTTTGGATGGAACGAATTTCATGCTATTGAATGGACCACAATTCCGACCGATATTTTCTGGAAAATAGGATTTGTAGTAATCTTTTCAACATTCTTAACCTATTTGTTGAACTTAGTTTCCATGCGCGAATTGAAACCCACAACCGTAGCCGTTTTCATCTATTTACAACCACTTTTCGCTACTATTTTTGCAGTAAGTTTAGGCAAAGACGAGTTGAATATGGTTAAATTACTTTCGGCCGTTTTAATTTTTGCTGGAGTATATTTAGTAACACAAAAGAGAGTGAATAGTGATAAATAATTATTAGTGATTAGCCATTTATTAAGCTAACTACTATTCACTAATTACTAATTACTTTTAGTATATTTGAAGTTTATAAATCATACGAATGATACAATCAATGACGGGTTTTGGAAAAGCATCTTTGCAATTACCAACCAAAAAAATTACCGTAGAAATCAAATCGCTAAACAGCAAAGGTTTAGATTTAAATACCCGAATGCCATCCGTTTATCGCGAAATGGAATTGGGTTTACGCAACCAAATATCACAACGTTTAGAACGCGGAAAAATTGATTTTTCTTTATATATCGAAGTTACCGGCGAAGAAACTTCGTCTAAAATCAACGTGCCCATTGTAAAAGGATACATCAATCAGATGAAAGCGGTAATTCCGAATGCTGATGAAACCGAATTAATGAAAATGGCTGTTAGAATGCCTGATGCACTTAAAACTGAACGCGACGAAATTGATGAAAATGAGTGGAAGGAAATCCAAAAAGTGATTAACGAAGCTCTAGAAAACATTGCCAATTTTAGAAAAGATGAAGGTGTTTCGTTAGAAAAAGAATTCTTGCATCGCATAGCTAACATTATGACTTTAATGAATGATGCGGTGGCTTATGATGCTGAGCGAGTGGCAACAGTAAAAACAAGATTGAGAACCGCTTTAGACGAACTTCAAGTGAATGTTGATGAAAATCGTTTCGAACAAGAATTGATTTTTTATTTAGAAAAATACGACATTACTGAAGAAAAAGTTCGTTTGGAAAATCATCTGAATTATTTCATAGAAACTCTTGCCGGAACCGAAGCTAACGGTAGAAAATTAGGATTCATTACTCAAGAAATGGGACGCGAAATCAACACTATGGGTTCCAAATCAAATCATGCTGAAATGCAAAAATTGGTGGTGATGATGAAAGATGAGTTAGAAAAGATTAAAGAACAAGTTTTGAATGTTCTTTAAAGAAAATAGAGAATAGAACAAAGAGAATAGACAACACATCTACAAATGAACAAAGGAAAATTATTAGTATTCTCAGCACCATCAGGTTCTGGAAAAACCACCATAGTTAGACATCTTCTAGCACAAGATGACTTGAATTTAGAGTTCTCCATTTCTGCTGCTACTCGCGAACCTCGCGGAGAAGAAGTTAACGGAAAAGATTACTATTTTATGTCGATTGCCGATTTCAAAAAACACATTAAAGCTGAAGATTTTGTAGAATGGGAAGAAGTCTATCGTGATAATTTCTACGGCACTTTAAAAAGCGAAGTAGAACGCATTTGGGCCAAAGGTAAAAATGTAATTTTCGATATTGATGTAGCTGGTGGATTACGTATTAAATCAAAATTCCCTCAAGAAACCTTAGCTGTTTTTGTAAAACCTCCTAGTGTTGACGAACTAAAACGCCGACTTAAAGAACGCTCTACAGAAAGTGACGACAAAATCAATATGCGCATTGCCAAAGCTCACGTAGAACTAGCAACAGCGCCACAATTTGACAAAATCATTAAAAATTATGATTTGGATGTGGCTAAAGCAGAAGCATACGAACTGGTGAAAAATTTCATAAACACGGATTACACAGATTAACACAGATTCATTTTTATATGTGAAAATCAGTGAAATTTGTGTTCAAATAGATAAATATGAAGATTGGATTGTATTTCGGAACGTTTAACCCCATTCACGTTGGGCATTTGATTATTGCCAATCACATGGCAGAACATTCTGATTTGGATCAAATTTGGATGGTGGTTACGCCACATAATCCGCATAAACAAAAGAATACTTTATTGGATGATTATCAGCGCTTACATTTGGTTAATTTGGCAACCGAAGATTATCCAAAAATCAAGCCTTCCGACATTGAATTCAAGTTACCACAACCCAATTATACGGTAAATACATTAGCGCATTTAAAAGACAAATATCCACAACACGAGTTTTGTTTGATCATGGGTGAAGACAATTTGAATTCACTTCACAAATGGAAAAACTATGAATTTATCCTAGAAAATCATGCTGTTTATGTCTACCCAAGATTGAATTCTGGTGAAATTGATGATCAATTTGTAAATCATCCTAAGATTCACCGTGTTGGTGCGCCTGTAATTGAGCTTTCTTCAACTTTCATTCGTGAAAGTATCAAAAACAAAAAAAATATTCGCCCTCTATTGCCCGAAAAAGTCTGGGAATATGTAGATCATAATAATTTTTATAGAAAATAAAAGTTATGTTTCGAGGAGAAATTTTCATCCCAAAAAAGAAACCTTTTTTTAATTTAACTTTATCAGAAAAGTTGAGTTGGGGTTCATTACTTGGTATTTTAATTTATTTATTCCTTTTTCAAATGGATGAAAAGTGGAATTCAAGTGAAATAAAACATTATGTAATCCAACATACATATCTAAATCAAATAGTTGGAGCTGTTTTTGGAATTTCTTTTTTTGCTAGTATTTTAATACGTTTTCAAGAATTTGAAAACTTAAATGGCGAATTAAAAGGAAAATTGATTATCGATGAAAGTGAGATAACCATTGATGATAAAATCTATGATGTATCTAAAATTCAAGACTTTAAAATTAATATAATTGACTATTATGGTCAACGAACCAATTACTCTAAATCTGGACCTTATTATTATCAAGGAATAAATAATACGCTAAGTTTTAATTATGACGGTGAAATAATTGCATTAAACTTTCAAATCTATTCTGAAAGATATACTTATGATTTGAAAGTTACTTTGTTAAACATTATTTGTAAAGAAAAAATACCTTTTCAAAGGAGTTATTTAAAAATTATTGATGATGAATATAAAGACACTCCAACTTACAAAAAATTTGTAGAAAAACTTATCCTTGAAAAACGCGTGGTTCATTCTGAAACCATTTAAAATAATAAGCGTAACTTAACATTCCTTTACCACTTGTTCATTCAATCGTTTTGTAAATTTGTACTCTAAATATTTTTACAATGAACAACTTCGAATTATACAATCCGGTGAATTATGTTTTTGGCAAAGGCCAAACAGAAAAATTAGCCACATTGGTTCCAAAAAACGCTAAAGTTTTATTGGCCTATGGTGGTGGTAGCATCTTTAAAAATGGTGTTCACGAAGCAGTAACTTCAGCCTTAAAAGAGTTTGAAATCGTAGAATTTGGTGGCATCGAACCCAATCCACGTTTTGAAACATTAATGAAAGCTGTTCAAATTATTCGCGAACAAAAAATTGATTTTATATTGGCTGTTGGTGGCGGTAGCGTGATTGATGGAGTAAAATTTATTTCGGCTGCCGTAAAATTTGAAGGCGATGCAGCAGACATTTTACGCAAAAGAATTTTATTTACCGATTTGTCGCAAGTCATTCCGTTTGGAACGGTTTTAACCTTGCCGGCAACAGGTTCTGAAATGAATTCAGGTGCCGTAGTAACTATTGAGGCAACTCACGAAAAATTAACTTTAGGAGGAAGCGCTTTATTTCCAAAATTTTCAATTGTAGATCCAACGGTAATCACTTCGTTACCAAAACGCCAATTACAGAATGGTGTGGTAGATGCCTTTACACACGTTATGGAGCAATATTTAACTTATCCTCACGATGCTTTGTTGCAAGACCGATTTGCAGAAAGCATTTTGAAAACATTAATTGAGGTTGGCCCTAATGTAGTTGAAAATCCAACCGATTATAAGCTAGCTTCCAACTTTGTTTGGAGTGCTACAATGGCATTAAACGGATTGATTCAAAAAGGAGTTCCGAGCGATTGGGCAACTCATATGATTGGTCACGAATTAACGGCTCTATACGAAATTGACCATGCCAGAACCTTAGCCATTATTGGTCCGAATTTATACAAAGTAATGTTTGAAACTAAGAAAGAAAAATTGGCTCAGTATGGTGAAAGAGTTTGGAACATTTCTGGCAACTCTATCGAAGAAAAAGCCGAAAAAGCTATCGAAAAAACCATCGAATTTTTTCACACTATGGGAATGAAAACCAAAATTTCTG
The DNA here is from genome assembly GCA_964577105.1 of uncultured Flavobacterium sp. GTDB lineage: Bacteria > Bacteroidota > Bacteroidia > Flavobacteriales > Flavobacteriaceae > Flavobacterium. The sequence goes on along the minus strand of CAZNWY010000018.1, from coordinate 45,691 downwards.
AAAATGCAGAAAACATTGAAAAAACAGCCGATTTTATTGTAAATCGTTTTGAAGAACGAGGTTGGAAAGCAATGGGGGAAAAACAAAACATCACTTTAGAAAAAGTTCGTGAAATTGTGGAAATGAGTTACTAATTATAGTAAAATAAAATCATTTAGTAATACAATCAAAAGGCGTTCAGGAACTAATTTCTTGAACGCCTTTTTCACCCCAAAACAAAATTTTAACTAACCTAATTTATGAAAATCAACTTAACTGACATCATATGGTTTTATAACGGCACATCAAAACACATATTGTATTGAAAATCATAATAATAAGTTAAATTTTGTAATTCCTGAAAATTGCTACCACATGGTTAGTTGTGGTTTTAACGTTTGGCTTTCAATAAATTTCAGTAATTTTGGTACATCAAACAAACAAATAATGAATCAAAATCCAAAGTTTGCAGTAATTGGTGGCGGAAGTTGGGCCACTGCAATTGCAAAAATGCTGTGTGTTAATCTTAACGAAATTGCTTGGTACATGCGAAACCAATCGGCAATTGACCACATTAAAGCCTATAAACACAATCCTAATTACTTGAGTTCAGTCGAATTTGATACTAACAAATTAAAACTGACTTCTGATATTAATGAAGCTGTAGCCTATGCCGATTACATTGTATTTGCCATACCATCAGCTTTCTTGAGTGGAGAATTGGAAAAACTAAATGTTAGTTTAGAAGATAAAGTTATTTTCTCTGCTATTAAAGGAATTGTTCCTGAAACTTTCCTGATTGTAGGAGAGCATTTTCATAAAAATTACGATATTCCGTATAAAAATATTGGCGTTATTACAGGTCCGTGTCACGCCGAAGAAGTAGCTTTAGAGCGTCTTTCTTACTTAACGATTGCCTGCGGTGATTCTGACAAAGCCAAAGTAGTGGCTAAAGTTTTGGCCGGAAATTATATCAAAACTAAAATTTCTGATGACATTATTGGAACCGAATATGCTGCCATGTTGAAAAATATTTATGCTATTGCAGCTGGAATTGCTCACGGATTGGGTTATGGAGACAATTTCCAATCGGTGATTATGAGCAATGCCATTCGCGAAATGAAAAAATTCATTAGAAAAGTTCATAAAATGAAACGTAACATTAATAATTCGGCTTATTTAGGCGACTTGTTAGTGACAGGATATTCCGTATTTTCTAGAAATAGAATGTTCGGAAACATGATTGGAAAAGGCTACACGGTGAAATCGGCTATGATGGAAATGAGTATGGTGGCCGAAGGCTATTATGCCGTGAAAAGTGCCTATAAATTAAACCAAGAATACAAAGCAAAAACCCCAATTATAGATGCGGTATATCAAATTTTGTATGAAGGAAAAGACGCTAGAAGTACTTTTAAAAAACTAACCGATAAATTAGACTAAGATGAGTGAAAGATGGAAATATCAAATCAAAACAGGTGGATTTTGGGGAATTTTTATGACCTTCTTTAATGTGTTGTTTGAAATCAAAGAAAAACCTTTCATGGAGCAACTTCACGCCACTAATTTCTATATCAGAGCTGTTGGTTACACTCTTGTTGGAATATTTATCTTAGGCTATTTTAATTGGAAACAGTTGGAGAAACAAAATAATTCCAAAACGAAGTAATTTTTTTTCTTTCAATTCGTTCTTAAAAAGTAAGCCAATCGTTTGCCTTGAATTTAAGTTGTTTTTATGAAAAAAATTGGTGCCCTCTTTTTAATCTTTGTTCTGTTTTCAAATTCCATTAAAGCACAAAATGCTGTTTTAGAATCCTACAAATTAGTTAATGATATTAATAAAGCGGAAAACAGAAAAGCAATTTACATGTGTCCAGATGTTAATTTTACTTGGGCAGATTATTTAAAAACAAATCCTAAAGCTACGGAAAAGGAAAAACTTGACGACCTCAAAACCACAGCAATTATAAAAGCATATATTGGTGGAGATAAAAATACTTGGTTAAAAAATATCCCAAAACTAAAATCTTGGAATGGTAATGTCAATGCATCAGAATTTATTGATATCAAATCAGTAGATGTAGACTCTTTTTATCGCAGTCATGAACAAACTGGATTTTATTATTATTCTGAACCATTATTTAGTGCTGATAGAAAAAAAGCTATCGTTTACATTTGGTACATCTTTGGAAGATTAGGTATTGGAGCTCATTATTATTTCTGTGAAAATGTTAATGGCATTTGGGTAAAAAGAAATATAATACCTGAGCTTGGTGGCTTTGTATCATAATTTTATCTCACAATCACACCATTCACAAACAAAATGGGCACTTCTTCGGTGGCTCGTTCGTTGATGGTGTTTTTTCGGAAGGTAAATTTTTTATCGTACAAAGTATTTCCGATGAAATAAGTTACCATAAACTCGTTATTGAGAGCAAGAACGCTTTTTTCAACCATTTCTACTTTAACTACAGAAACTGATGGAACTTTCACAAAAGCATGACGCAGTAATGACGTTTTTTTCATTTCACCATCTATGGTTCCGAAGGCTTTAGAAACCACCATAACGCTGTCTAAATCGAAATCGGAGTCGTTTACCAAGTAGATATACCAAACTTTTTCCATAAAGTCGTCGCTCCATTCTTGAACGGCAGCCAGGAAAACGTTTTCTACTTTTGGTATGGTGATGTCTGATTTCATACTTATATTACTTCAAAATTCGTTGTTCCAAGTTCATTATTCGTGATTCGAACTTAAATGTTGAATGTTGATTAACGAATATTGAATTTAGAATGTTAGGTTTCTAGTATAGCCCCGATTGCAGTGTAAATCCTTGCCTTTTTTGGCAAGATTGCAACGGAAAGCGGGACTATGAGTGAATAAAAAGCAAAACAACTGCTTCTTATTTTTAAAACTCATTTTTATATTGATGATTTGAATTGCTCTAAGAAACGAACGTCGTTTTCAAAGAACATTCGGATATCTCCAATTTGGTGTAATAACATCGCAATACGCTCAATTCCCATTCCGAAGGCAAAACCCGAAAACTCATCCGAATTGATGCCGCAGTTTTTCAAAACATTTGGATCTACCATTCCACAACCACCAATTTCTAACCAACCAGTTCCTTTGGTGATACGATAATCCGTTTCGGTTTTTAAACCCCAATAAATATCAATTTCGGCACTTGGTTCGGTAAACGGAAAATAACTTGGACGCAAACGAATTTTCGATTTTCCGAACATTTCTTTGGTGAAATACAAAAGGGTTTGTTTTAAATCGGCAAACGAAACGTCTTTATCAATATACAAACCTTCTACTTGATGGAAAATACAATGTGAACGTGACGAAACCGCTTCATTTCTAAAAACTCTTCCTGGAGAAATGGTACGAATAGGCGGTTTGTTGTTTTCCATATAACGCACTTGTACTGATGAAGTGTGCGTACGCAACAAAACATCAGGATTAGTTTGAATGAAAAACGTGTCTTGCATATCACGTGCCGGATGGTATTCTGGCAAGTTTAATGCGGTAAAATTATGCCAATCATCTTCAATTTCTGGACCTTCTGAAACGTTGAATCCGATGGTAGAAAAAATATCGATAATTTGATTCTTCACAATAGATATAGGATGACGAGAACCAACAAGTAACGGCTCACCCGGACGCGATAAATCGCCGTAAAAACCTTTTACTTCTTCTTTGCTTTCAAGCTCTTCTTGAATGGTTTTTACACGCTCTTCGGCAACTGCTTTAAGCGTATTGATTACTTGACCAAAGTCTTTTTTCTGGTCGTTTGGAATGTTTTTAAACTCGGTAAAAAGTTCTTTTAATAACCCTTTACTTCCTAAATATTTGATACGAAATTGCTCTAACGCTTCTTTGTTTTTTTCGTTAAACGCTTTAGCTTCCTCAATATGTTGTTTAATCTTGTCTATCATCTATCGTACTTTGAAGGTGCAAATTTAGGGATTTAACCGCAAAGTTCGCAAGGTTTTTTTTAGGTGTTTTTCTCAAAATCGCAAGAACGCAAAGTCAATGTTGTGTTTTTTGAAAAGCAAAAGCTACAATTGATGATTGCTCTGCTCACTACACATTGAAATCTGCATACCGAAACCTCAATCTATAAGTTCTCTTTCAACGAAATAATTCACAATAGCATCTTTCATTAAAATGGTTTGTTCGCCTGCTTTTAAAGGCGGTAACTCTTCTTTTACTTTGTAATGTGGCCAACCTTCTTTATCGAAAAAATCGAATTCGTAATAGCCATAAGGCTCGAGCAATCGACAAATAGCAATGTGCATTAAGTTTACTTTTTCGTCTTTGGCAAAAACACGTTTGAATTGTCCGAGTTCTTGTACGCCAATTAAATAAATAATCGCATCTAAATCGAGTGGTTCGCCTTCTGCAAATTGATTGGAAAGAATTTCAACTACTTTCTCCCAGCGTTCTTTAAGTTGTATATCTCTTGACATTTTTTAATTTTAGAGAAAAGATAATAGAGAAAAGATAATAGATCTTTTATACTATACTTCTTTATTTGTAATGATTTGCAAATATACCACATTTAACGTCTTTTCTCTTGGTTCTATATTCTATATCTTTTCTGTTATCTTTGCTCCTCCATTTTATAGAAATTATGAGTTTTATTGATATTGTATTAGGTGTGTTTTTGGTTTTTGGATTGATTCGTGGGTTGCGAAACGGACTTATTGTAGAATTTGCTTCTTTAATTTCCTTTTTTGTTGGAATTTATGTTGCTGTAAAATTTTCTTCTTTGTTTGGCGATAGCAAAACGGCTAAAGTAATAGCTTTTGTTCTGGTTTTAATACTTGTGATGATTGGAATTTATCTATTAGCCAAAGTACTTTCTAAAATCGCAAGCAGTTTATTTTTAGGTGGATTGAACAAAATTGGCGGAGCCTTTTTTGCCGTATTAAAAACCGTTTTATTTCTAGGAGTAATACTGAGTTTATTTCAAAAAGTGAACCTCAACAATGCTTTGATTTCTAAAAAAACACAAGAAAAATCGTTGCTCTTCAATCCGGTTTTGAAAACGTCCGAATTTATGTTACCCGTTTTGACCGATTGGTTTAAAGATTTGGGAAAGAAAGTTACAAGCTAATTCAACTCTTTAATCGCTTCTTCATCAATCCAGCCAGTAGTTTCGTCTGGAAGTTGCACTTTTTTCCAATTGGCGATGCTGTCCAAAATATATACTTTAGAACCTTCATGAAGCAAGATTGCTTCTTTTGCAGATGATTTAGGCGCCGTTTTAACCGAAGTCGATTCGGCAAAAACGATGGCTGTTTTATCGCTTGAGATTCTGTTCTTTTCGTAGGTTCCAGAGAAAAAACTGATCAAAATTCCCATTAAGACCAAGAACATTCCTGTAAAAAAAAGACGTTTGTGTGAAGCTGCTTTAGAAAAATAATATCCCGTAAAAAATCCTAAAAAGACAAACGAAAAAACTACTGTCATCCAAGCCCAAGTATCGTATTTAAAACTAGACGTAAAATCTTCTATCAATTTATGAAATCCAACTTTGGGCACAAACTTATCATCGTCAACCGTCATTTTTCTTGCAAAACTTAAATTGGTTTGTATTTGCGCATCATTCGGATTGAGCTGTAATGCCTTTTCATAGTTATAAATGGCTGGCGCCACTTTATGAAGTTTATAATAGCAATTTCCAATGTTAAAATACAACTCTGCCGATTGTTTTCCAGAAGCCAAAATGGTTTCGTATGCTGTGATGGCTTCCTGATAATTTTTCTTTTGATACAACTGATTTCCTTTGTTAAAATCGTCTTGCGCCCAAAGCATTTGAGAAATCAATAAAACTATATAAATAATATTTTTCATAGTTATGCTAATTGTTTTTCTAAACTGGATATAATTTCAACAGCTTTATCAAAATCGTGTTGGATGGTTACCTTTGTTGATGGCGCATATCGAGCCAATTCACAATTTTCGGTCAACGTTATAAAATCGGAAACCGTAGCAGATTGAGCATTTCTAGAAAGCAGCAATTCTGTAATTTTATCTTTACTCATTTCTGAAGTTTCGATACTCAATTTGGCTTTCAAGAAATTGTGCATGGCTTTCTCTAATGCAATATAAAACGGCTCTTTGTGGTTGAGTTGTTTTTGGGCTTCCGACAAATATTTTTTAGCCAAAGCATTGGATTTTTTCTTTTTATTACCAACAATATCGGCTTCTTCGGCTTCTTTTCTTTTTCGAATAACTATCAAAATCGGAATGCATAAAAACGGTAAAATCAGCAAACTGTAAAACAACTTCGATTGTAAAAAATCTTCTTTATCTATCAATTCTAAACTAGTTTTTTGCTTAATGTTGGCAAAGGTTTGGTGTTCTAAATCATCAACCTTTTCATTTTTACCTTTAAGATTCGTTGTAGCAGTCGCATCATAATTTGGCCCTTCTAAAACGGTAACGTTTATTTGTTGCGATGTAATGGTTTTGTACGATTTTGTTTTAAGATCAAAATAACTAAAGCTAATGGGCTTAATTGGATAATTTCCTTTGTATTGCGGCACAATAGTATATTGGTCTCTAAAACCACCTACCATTCCGGTATTATATGTTCGAATGTTTTCGATATGTTCTGGATCGTACATTTCTAAAGCCGCAGGAATTACAGGTTTTGGCAAACTAAATAACTTTAGATTTCCATTGCCATAAACCGAAAGATCTAGATCTAAATTTTCACCAGCTTTTAGTGTTGTTTTGGATGGTGTTACTTTAAATTCGAACGATCCTACTGCTCCAGAAAAATTAGCTGGTTTTCCTGCGGTTGGTAAGGGTTTGACATTAATTACTTGCGTGCCAGACGACAATACTTTCCGTTTTTTACCATATATTGGATCGCCAATAATATCAAATTGACCCGTTGGATACTCTATTTCGGCTTCAAATGAAAAAGGCTGAATCGGCTGATTTCCTGCTTCAAGAGGATATAAAACAGAACTTCCAATAGTCCAAACACCATAGATTTTTCCTTTGTAAGTGCCTTTAACAGCAGGTTGATTCACATCGTTGTATTGAATCCAAAAATTGTTGCTTTTTGGTTTTTTGATGTTCGAAAAATCTCCTATTTGAGTTCTTGGATCAAAATAAACTTTATAAGTTACATTGATGGGTTCATTTACATACGGATTTCTATTGGAAACTTCTGCCACCATAAAAGCACCTTCACCCAAATTTGTAGGCATTTGACGTTGGTTTTGACCTTGTGTAAAGAATGGATCGTCAAACGGATCGTAATATTGATTGTTCTGATTGCTTTGATTATTTTGTCTTTGAAGCGGAACAGGTTTGGTGATTTTAATAGTCACGGCATTCGATCTATAAATCGTTCCGTTGTACTGCATTTGAGCTTCTCTAATGGTAAAAATACCTTGTTTTTTGGGTGTCAGGTAATATTTGTATGTTTTCAACAAACCACGTCTACCATTGATGTTATAAGACTCCATCACCATAAATGGTCCGTCAATTTTAAAATTGTCTATTCTTGGCAATTCAAAATCGTCTGCATCTACATTAATTTGAAAAGACAATTGAATGGTTTCATTTTGACCATACGTACTCTTTTCGGTGCTAGCTGTGAATTTCACTTGCGCTAAGAGCGAATGAGTTAGGAACAAAACAATAAATACAATTATTTTTTTCATTTTATCTGAATTCATTTCAGTATTTCACTTACATATAATGGATTACCAATCTTTTTCAGGTTTCTGAGGATTTCCTTGTGCCTTTTGAGCATTTACTTTTTCCTGAACTTTCTTTTCCTCGTTATTAATAGCATCTAAAAGGCTTTTGATACGCTCTTTAGAAGCTCCACTTGGTTGTTGTGGCAAAGGTTGTTGTCCGTTTCCTTTATCTGGATTGTTTGGATTCTGACCTTTATTGTCTTGATTCTTTTGGTTGTCTTTATTTGGATCTTTTTTATCCTTATTCGGGTCTTTTTTATCGTCCTTTTTATCTTTATTCTGATCCTTATTTTTATCTTTATTTTTGTTGTTATCTTTAGGTGAAGGTGGTGGCGGTGGATTGTCTTTTAGCATTTTTTTGGCCAAGGCATAGTTGTATCGCGTTTCTTCATCTGTTGGATCATTTCTCAACGCATCTTTATAGGCATCAACTGCTTTAGAATACTCTTTTTCTTTCATCAACACGTTTCCTAAATTGTGATAGGCTTGATGTTTTTCGGCTTTGGTTTTAGCTTCTTTAATAGCTTTTTCAAATTGGTATTTAGCTTCTGAGGTTTGATTTTGTTTGTAAATACTAGTTCCTAAATTGTAAGATGAAATGGCTTTCTTTTTGAATTTAGCTTGTGACAATCTGTAATTGGCTTCTGCATCGCTATAGTTTTTAGCAGCAAAATCTTCGTTGCCTTTTGGCAAATACGTATCTTTCTCTTGTGCTTTACAGGCCAAAGAAATTAATAATAAACCATATATGAACACTTTATGCATCATTCCTTTTCATTAAATAAATTCATTTTTCTTACCCATTTTGTTTTTCGTTCCAATAGGAAAACGTCTAAAAACAAAAGAAACAATCCGAAACCTAAAAACCACTGAAATTGCGATTTAAAATCGACCATTAATACGCCTCCTAATTCCGATTTTTGACTGTTACTCAAAATATTTTTAATGTAATCAACCGCTTTTTTGGTAGAATTTCCGTCAACATAACCACCGCCTTTTGTTGCCTTTGCAATAGTTGATAATACTTCGGCATTTCGTTTAGTAATTACAATCTGACCGTCTTTATCTTTTTGGTAGCTTTCTAAAATGCCATTTTTTTTCAGTGGAATGGGTTTTCCTTTTTCGGTTCCCACACCAATGGTTACTATTTTCAACCCCATTTTTTCAGCTTCTTCTGCTGCATTTTGAGCATTATCTGAATGATCTTCTCCGTCAGAAATAATAACAAGAAGTTTGCTGGTTCGGTCTTTTTTCTCAAAAAAATCATTAGCGGCCAAATCAATCGCTTGATCGATAGAAGTTCCTTGAGATGAAATCATTTCGGGATTCATCGTTTGTAAAAACATCTTTGCAACGGCATAATCGGATGTCATCGGAAGCACCGGAAAAGCACTACCAGAATACGCAATGATGCCAATTTTATCTCCACCTAATTGATTGATTATTTGGGAAACTATTTGCTTACTTTTTTCCAAACGACTTGGTGCAACATCTTCGGCAAGCATACTTTTAGAAACGTCAACAGCAAAAACGATATCAATTCCTTGACGTTTTACTTTCTCCATTTTGGCTCCCATTTTTGGATTTACCAAAGCGATGATTAAAAACGTCAATCCCAAAAGAACTACCACCATTTTTAAAATAGGTTTGAATACCGATTTTTCTGGACTTAGCTTTTGCAGTAATTCCAAATCGGCAAATTCTCTTTGTTTTTTTCGCTTCCAATAATGCACGTATAGAAACAGCATTACCAAAATTGGAATGACCAACAACAGATAAAAATATCCTTTTTCTTCTAACTCGTACATAATCAATGGTGAATTATGAATTTTAAATTATGAATTATTGCCTTCTCTTGGTATGTCCTTTTCATTATAATTCTAAATTCCTAATTATATAAAACTTTTAAAAATGGTGTTTCTCAACAACACTTCAATCAATAATAAAATTCCAGCAATCCACACAAACGGACGGAATTTTTCGTCGTAATCATAGTACTTCAACTCCTGAATTTCGGTGGTTTCTAACTTATTAATTTCGTTATAAATACTTTCTAATTTGCTATTGCTGTTGGCTCTAAAATATTTTCCTCCTGTGTTTTTGGCGATGGTTTTCATCAACTGCTCGTCAATTTCAACAGGTAACATTTTGTATAAAAAATCTACGCCGTTTGGTGCATATCCATACGGAAATTCTGCCATTCCATTAGAACCTAATCCGATAGTATACACTTTTATACCAAATTCTTTAGCAATATTTGATGCTGTTTCTGGTTCGATAAAACCGGCATTATTGACACCATCCGTCAATAAAATAATAACTTTACTTTTGGCTTTACTGTCCTTTAAACGGTTTACCGCTGTGGTCAATCCCATCCCAATTCCGGTTCCGTCTTGCAACACTTGATCGTACTTGATGTCTTGAATGGCTTTTTTTACAATCACTTTGTCGCTAGTCACTGGAACTTTGGTGTAAGCTTCGGCGGCATAAACAACCACACCAATACGATCGTTGGGTCTGCCGTCAACAAAATTTATAGCTACTTTTTTCAAAGCTTCCATTCTGTTGGGTTTCAAATCTCGGGCCAACATACTGCTCGAAAGGTCGATTGCCATCACAATATCGATTCCTTTGGTGGTTTTGGTTTCGTTGCTAATATCTACCGTTCTTGGTCGCGCTAAAGCGATGATTAACGAACTCAATGCCAACAATCGCAGCACATTTAAATACGGTTTTAATGTAGCTAAAAGTGACGGTGTTGATTGGAATCCTTTAACTGAACTTATTTTTAAAGTCGCTGTTTGTTCCTTACGCTTCCAAAATAGCCAGAAAGCCGCTAACGGAATTAGCACAAACAACCAAAAGAATTCTGGATTTAAAAAACTTATTTTTCCCATTATTCTTCGCTAATATTAAGTTCAACAGAATTGATGACACGATCCAAAACTTTCTTGCCAAAAGTATCGCCTTCTTTGTGCGAAACGATAATTTGTTGCAAACCGCCATCTTGTTTGAATAACAAAATTTCGTAATACATCTTTTGTGTAGAATTGTCTTCTTTGTTCAAAATGGTCATAGTGCCATACGCTTTTGTACCCGTAACACCCTTATCGGTATTGAATTCTTCTTGTTTGAAAAGAATGTTTTGTGCTCCTTTTGATTCCCAAAGTTTGGTAATTCCTTCCAAAACCGTATCAAAATTTATTTCAGGTTGTGGATCTTGTGGATTGGCATTGGGGTCTTTCTTATATTTATACGTAGCCACCTCAACATAAAATGGTTCGGTTAAAGCGCCATAACTAAACATTTGCATTTCTTTCAACACTTCGTACGTCGCTTTGGGAAGTGCTTTTTTGGCATCCAATCGTTTCAATACTTTAGGTGTTTCTATTTTGATACTCGGATTACCGTATTCGCTGTAAATCCATTCGCCTTCCGATAATTCTCGCGTTGGATTGCCTAGCACATAATCTTTCACATTATCAAATCCTTGAACATAAATCAAAATACCAATAGCAACGGCAACAACTGCTAATGCAATTCCAGTTATAGTTAGCGTTCTTTTTTGTCTTTCTTTTTTTAGTTTTTTGAGTCGGGTTAATTCTTTTTGCTGCTCGTTCCAAGCTTCCAATTCGTCGTCAACTTCAACTTCTTCTGGAATCGCTTTATGAATAGTCACAATCGTATTTGAAATGCGTTTTTTGTCTTCTTCGATTTCAAAATCTAGCGGTTTTACTTTCGCAAATTTTACCAAATCGGCTTGCATCAATACTTTTTCAAGATTCTCTAAGGTTTCTTTAGATAGTTTTAATTTCTTTTGATTGGCTACTTTTCGCAAAGCTACAATAAGCTCAGAAGTAGTGCTTTCCATGGCTGGAATCTGGATTTCTTCTTCGATATAGGTTCGAGCAATATTGGTAAGTTCCGAATAATACGTTTTGATTTCACCTTTTTGCCAAAGTTCTTTCTGTTCTAATTGTTGCAGTAAAGAGGTGGCTTTTTCAATTGGAGAAGTATAGACGATTACTTCTTCTTTTTTTGTTCTTTTATAGAACTTTTTAAACAACCAAAATACTAAAATGACTAGGGCAAGTACACCCAAAGCTATATACAAGTATATCCACCAATTGTTTTCTTTTTCAACTGGGATGATTTCTTTAATGTCGTACATTTTTTGTTTTAATGTATCGACTTTTACGTTAAAAACCTCAACTTGTAAACTGTCTGAATAATTAGGTTTGCCGTTGATTAAAAGCGAAATTCTCGGAATAGTATATTTTCCTGAATCAAATTGAGTTAATCCGTATTTCTTGATTAACTCGTATTTGTCATTCGTTTTTATAGTATCGATTTTATACGATTCAATCACTTCTAAGGCACCAAAATTTTTAGCTTTTGGAAAAACTACTTTATCTTTTTTGGTAACCGATGCTTTTAGAGTAAGTTTGAACTCGGCTCCAATTTTATTGCGAGTCGTATCAATAGAGGTCGTTACTTTTTGTGCAAAAAGCGACGTTGTAATGAAAAAGAATAGTATGTATGCTTTGAATTTCATTTATCCTCTTGATTTAAAATAACCCAATAATTTAGTTACATAACTTTCATCAACACGAGTATTTACAATACCTAAGCCGCATTTAGAGAAAATAGTTGCAAAATAACTCACTTTTTCCTGATAGTTTTTTTCGTACTCCATTCGAACCCCTTTAGAGCTAGTATCCACCACCATAACTTGACCCGATTCGGCATCTTCCATTTCTACTATTCCGATGTTTGGCATTTTTTCTTCACGAATATCATACACGCGAACGCCTGTGATGTCGTGTTTTTTACTAGCAATTTTTAGTGTTTTCTCATAATCATCATCGACCATAAAATCGGAAATCAAAAACACAATCGCTTTCTTTTTTTGGGTAGAAGATAAAAACTTTAAGGCTTGTGATAAATCGGTTTTTTTACTTTTAGGTTGAAATTCGATCAATTCACGAATGATTCTAAGTACGTGCGATTTTCCTTTTTTAGGCGGAATGTACAGTTCGATTTCATCTGAAAACAAAATCAATCCAATTTTATCATTATTTTGTGTTGCCGAAAACGCCATGGTTGCTGCAATTTCAGTAACAATTTCACTTTTCAATTGGTTCTTCGTACCAAAACTTTCAGAACCCGAAACATCTACCATTAACATCATGGTCAATTCGCGTTCTTCCTCAAAAACTTTCACATAAGGTTCGTTATATCGTGCCGTAACGTTCCAATCAATGCTGCGAATATCGTCTCCAAATTGGTATTGACGTACCTCCGAAAAAGTCATACCGCGTCCTTTAAACGATGTATGATATTCGCCCGAAAAGATATGATCGCTCAATCTTCGGGTTTTGATCTCTATTTTACGAACTTTTTTGAGTAGGTCTTTGGTTTCCATGTTTATTCAGTTGTCGGTTGTCGGTTGTTGGTTGCCAGTTGAGCAGGATTACTGCCAACTGATAACTGATAACTGTCAACTAAAATTTAAGGTACTTCAATTTCGTTTACGATTTTGTTGATGATTTCAACGGAAGTAATGTTTTCGGCTTCGGCTTCATAAGTAATGCCTATTCTGTGACGCAATACATCATGCACCACGGCGCGAACATCTTCTGGAATTACATAACCACGACGTTTGATGAAAGCATAACATTTGGCAGCAGTTGCCAAATTAATACTTCCACGAGGTGAAGCTCCGAAACTGATTAATGGTTTAAGACTTTCTAGTTTATATTGTTCTGGATAACGCGTAGCAAAAATGATATCCAAAATGTATTTTTCGATTTTTTCGTCCATGTATACTTCACGAACAGCTTCTTGCGCACGAAGAATTTGTTCTACCGAAACCACTGGGTTTACAGTATCGTAAGCACCTTTTAAATTTTGACGTATCACCAATCGTTCTTCATCCATTTTAGGATAATCGATTACGGTTTTTAGCATAAAACGATCCACTTGTGCTTCTGGCAACGGATACGTTCCTTCTTGCTCGATTGGGTTTTGTGTAGCTAAAACTAAAAATGGTTTTTCTAATTTGAACGTGGTATCGCCAATCGTTACTTGTTTTTCTTGCATCGCTTCTAGCAACGCCGATTGCACTTTGGCTGGCGCACGATTGATCTCATCGGCTAAAATAAAATTAGCAAAAATAGGTCCTTTTTTTATCGAAAAATCATTGGCTTTGATGTTGTAAATCATGGTTCCAACTACATCCGCTGGTAATAAATCGGGTGTGAACTGAATACGGCTAAAACTTCCTTGAACGGCTTGTGAAAGTGTATTAATCGCTAATGTTTTTGCCAAACCAGGAACTCCTTCTAACAGAATGTGACCCTGACCTAAAAGTCCAATCAACAATCGTTCTACCATGTGTTTCTGACCTACAATAACTTTGTTCATTTCCATTGTTAACAGGTCGATGAAAGCACTTTCTCTTTCAATTTTTTCATTGATTGCTCTAATGTCTAAAGCAGCAACATTTTCTTCCATAGATTTTATTTTTACAGTATTCTTGAGACGTCAAATTTTAACATTTCAAAATTGAAGATTTTAAGACTAATAGAATGTTAATAATGCGTTAAAACTTGACTTCAATTCTTTATTTTAAGGATGATTTATGATTTTGTTTTAGTAATTTTAGACTTTTTAATAGAATTATGGGAAAAACAACATTATCACCGATTATTGCTGGAACTATGAATTGGGGCGTATGGGATAAAAACCTTACTACTTCTGAGATGGTTCACCTGATAAACATTTGCATTGAAAACAAAATTTCTACGTTTGATCATGCCGATATTTATGGCGGTTATACCACCGAAGCGCAATTTGGAAAAGCATTTGCAGAAAGCAAAATAGCACGCGAAAAAATGCAGCTGATTTCTAAATGTGGTATTCAGCACACTGAAGGAAGAGTTAATAAAATTAAGCATTATGATTATTCGAAAGAGTATATTATTTGGTCGGTTGAAAATTCGTTGAAAAACTTACAAACCGATTACTTGGACGTGTTGTTGTTGCATCGCCCGAGTCCGTTGATGGTTGCTGACGAAATTGCTGAAGCGGTTGAAAAACTGAAATCAGAAGGAAAGATTATTGATTTTGGATTATCTAATTTTACATCATCTCAAACCGAATTGATTCTGCAAAAAACCGAAATCAGTTACAACCAAATTCAGTTTTCTGCAACGCATTATGAAGCGATGTTGGATGGTAGTTTGAATTACATGCAAATTCACGACATTATACCCATGTCATGGAATCCGCTAGGAACTGTTTTTAGAGAAGATATTGAACAAACAAGACGACTGAAAAAGATTTTGGTACAATTGGTAGAAAAATATGAAGTAGGTTCGGATACTATTTTATTAGCATGGATTTTAAAACATCCAGCACATGTTCTACCTGTTGCTGGAACTGTGAATATTGCTCGAATCCAATCGTTGATGAAAGCCGTAGAATTGCCTTTAGACAACATCGATTGGTTTGCCATTTGGACCGAAAGTATGGGAACTAAAGTGCCTTAAAAATTTACGAAGTTTGAAGTACAAAGTACGAACTATTTTTAGTTACTTCGTACTTTGTACTTTGTAAATCGTACTTTATTATGATCAACAAACGTCTTCTTATCAAGAACTTACTAGCTCATAACGATGAGAGTAGTTTTTATGACAAAAAGCGGCAGTTGAATTTGCATACCAAAGAAGGAAAAGCCAAGTTCTTGAAACATATTTGCGCACTTTCCAATTCCAATCCTTCTAATAATTCTTATATTGTTGTGGGTGTTGAAGACCAAGACAACACGATTACTGGCGACGATTTTTTTGACGACAGTCGCATTCAAAATTTGGTGAATGCTTTTTTAGAAAATCCGCCGAAAATTCAATACGAAAATGTGCCTTTTCCTAATTTACCCAAAGATAAAGTGGTGGGATTAGTTACTATCAAACCCAAATCAAAAACTTCGTATTTCAAGAAAAACATTCATACCATTCTTGCCAACACCGTTTTTGTGCGAAGAGGCAGCAATTCTATTCCGACTGAAGAGAAAATTCCGTATTCCAAACAAAATATTGAAACGGTAATTAGTATTGAGAACAATTCGAGAAATAGTATTGCACATACGCTAGATAGTGTGATTGATTTTGTACACAACCGTCATAAGGGAATGATTTCTGAATACCATGTATTTAAAGAATTGTTTGTGATTTGTTGGGCTGGAATTCCGAGAAAAATTCGCGATCAGAAGTTTCTTTCGCGAGTAGATATTGAATTGGTAAACGAGCAAGTAAAATTGTTTTATTCGGCACAAGACGACGTGACCATTACTTATGATGAAAACACGTTTACCATAACCGAATATGTGCCATTAGGTTTGAACGATAAAACCAGCTATTATCCATTAGAGCAACAAAAATTATCTTTTTTTGATAATGGTTATTACAAAATAGAAACCGAAATGCTTTTTGAACCACCACAATACAACAGAAAAGTATTGTTTCATATTTACAATTCTAACTTATCGTTGCTCATCAAATTGCAAAAAGGTTTGGAACTCACCGAACGCGAAAACATTGATTTAGAAAATTTACCTTCAACATTGATGATTTGTTTCTTAAACGGATTTGAAGACGCCAAACACAAATTAATTGAAGCCAAACCATTATTAAAACAACACAAAAACGCTCTAGTATATGTCAATTTTAAAGAAGTAATGCGCGTGTTGAGAAAAGTAAAATACAACGGGAAATAAAAAACGACAGGTATTAGCTGTCGTTTTTTTAGGAATTATTTTTACTCATTAATCGTCATAATCCACAAATCGTCAAAGTAAGTATTGTTCAAATTAGAATCGTATAAACTTGAAGCCTCTTCAAAAGTATCATGTTTACTTACATAAACATATCGGTAATGATTTAGCGGATTGATAAAATAATTCGCTTCCATGCCTCTTTTGCGGAGCAATGCCACAAATCTATTGGCATTGGATGGTTTAGAAAAAACATTGGCTATAATGTAATAGCCTTTGGGTTTATTGGGCACTGAAATAGACGGACTCAAGATGGCTTTTTTACGTTGTGAAATCGCTTTTCCTTCTTCAATTATTTTCTTTTCTTGAGCAGCAGGTTTGGTATCAACCACTGTTTTTTGAATCTCCTTTTTTACAACTACTGCTTTTTCTTTTGTAGCAATAGGTTTAGAAGACTCTTGTGCTGGTTGATTTGGTTTTGTTGATGCGGTCTTGTTTGTTTTTTCTTCCGTATTTATCTCGTTTGTTGCTTGTTGTACTCGATCTTGCTTACCCACCATTCGTGGTTTTTTTACGATATCGGAACCTGTTTGAACGTCTTCTTTCACCTCATCGGCAAAGGTTTCGTTTGGTTTTTCGACTTCTACTTCGAAAGCATTGAAAAACATAAAAAAACGATCGCCCGAAGTTTTTAATCGAATGGTTGCATCGTGAGTATTGTTTCCTATAACCGAATTATCGGGATTATTTATGGTCATGATAAAGGCATCATACCCTAAAGTATTCAAACTATTGGGAACTCTATTGGTAAAATAAGTATCTTCTAGGGTTATCGAACTATTAAAAACATTAGTTATGCTTCGTAATGTGTTAGAAACTTGAGTGTATTTATCGGTTTCTGATGCTTTAAACAACAATTGATCGCCTTTTAATCGAGTATCGCCTTCCAAAGCGCTACTGGCAATTTTGGCAGTAACTTTTCCTTCTGAAACGGCTTGAAATCCTGTAATTGGAATGTCTACAGATTTGTCGGTTATCCCAGCAAAACCATCATAAGAAGTAATGAATTTATCTTTCATTGTGGCATCTTCATACACAAAAAAGATGGTCCAACCGGCTGCAACTCCACCACTAATCTGACCTACTGTAGCTTTAATATCTGCAACGGTGTAGGTTCCAAATGGATTTTCGTTATTCAATACCAAATTGGTGATATCGGCATACAAAACATAAGGTGCACTTTCTTTAAAATCGGGCATATTGATACCGTCAAAAATAAGTTCGCCCGCAATGGTTTTGTATTGTTCTTGATTGGGAAGCTTGATTTTTACTTTGTCAAATGCTTCTCTGTTGGCATCAATAGCTTTAAATTTTTCTTTTTTAACTAATTTACTGCTGTTGCATACATAAGTAGCAGCCCAATACAACCCAGCATACACTATTTTTTTGGAAGACGGATTTTCTACCACCAAATTGGCGCTGCTCGATGAAAATGTTGAGGCATCATTATCTGTATCAATATAATTCATCTTGAACTCGTCGTTGAGTTTTCCAAGATTAGTGGTTTCGTTGTAAGGTGATGCTGTGCTATTGCTATCATCTGTTCTGTTAACAATAGTATTGGCAATAATGGTCATGTCGCCATTAACATGCCCTTGATAACGTACTTTAAAAGGTGTGGCTTGCTGTGCCATAACCGTAACTCCTATTGAAAAAAATAGCACAACTAAAATAGTTGAAGTGCTTGTTTGGAATAATTTAGAATACATTATTAGGGTTTTTTAGGTACTCCAAACTTATAAAAATAAATTATACCAATCTTATATTGAGATAATAATTGTTGACTATTGAATGTATAACACAAAAAACGACAGCTGGCAACTGTCGTTTTTAACTTAAAAAAAATTAACCCCATTTCAACTTAATAACTGCTTTGGGAAAGAATGATTTTAATCAAATTCATTCAATCCGTATAGTATTTCTTTCATTTTGGTGCCGTTGATCTCTACTGGTTTGTAGGCCACATTAAATTTATCGATGGCTACATCAATATCTGCTTTTAGTTTTTTGTATTCTAAGGGCAGCTTGGTTTCACATTGTTTTTCGTTTTCGTAACTGTTGAGAATGATTTTGAATTTCTCATAAAACTTACCGCCTTGATCGATAAAGTTGTTGTATTGCGTAATGAACTGCAACAATCTGTCGATAGGAAATTCTAAGTTGACTTGCATTTTATATTGCGATGTTCCAGCTGCGGTTTTCATTTTAGACAAATAATCTTCCATTTTTTGAGTTACCGTTTCCCAATCGTCGTTGGTGCGGCAATTTTCTAATGAAGCAACATATCCAATAGGTTTGGTATAATCTTTAAACAATAACTCAATATCGGTTTTCATTTTGTCGTTACTTTTTTGCAAAAAAGCAGTTTCAAAATATATGGTATTCAAGTCGTTTTGCATTCTAAGGGTGAAATCTAAAATACAATCTACATTGGCCATTTCTTTTTCTTTTTCGTCTTTGGTTAGCGATGAACCAATCATACTCGTAAAGGTTTGAACCAACGAAACAATGGTATTGGTGCCTAACACCGACGTCAAATCGAAACTTGATTTTTTATCTTTTTTAGCCGCAACCAATTCTTTCAGTTTTTCATATTCTGGATATTGGTTGGGATTGGAAATTTTATTGATTTCGTTTAAAGTTCTTACGGAAGCAAAATGATGATCTAAACCTAATACTTTTTCATACAAAATCTTAATAATCTGAAGCCCTTTTAGGTATCTTATTTTAGAAATTTCACCCGTGCCTTCGTTTTTTAATTCGATAATTTCTGTTTTGATTTTATCTTTTTCAACCAATAAATCTACCTTTTGTTCGGTGCTGTAGGCAATAGCCAATGCTCTATTAATTTTATCTAATTCACATTGTTTGGCATCAATTAACAAATCATATTTCAATGCAACATTATGAATTTCTATAATCAATTCGGCTACCATTTGATTAGGATTATCGTTCTCTACCATCGAAAAAGCAGGTGCTTTTACCAACAACAGGAGTAGAACCAAAATGTATGTTACTTTTTTCATAATGCACTTTTTTAAATTAATTATTTGTAAGGCGACAAATCGATAGCCACCTGAATGGTATCGTTAGCTATTTTTAAAGGATAACTTCCTCTTTTTAACAATCTGTAACCCAAGTCTAAGTCAAGATAAATCATCGTATCAATATCAAAAACATAATCTTGATCTTGCACAAAAACAAGTTCTTCGTTGGGAGCAATCTTTGCTAATTCTTTACCAAATAAATATTTTTGATCTTCAATAGAAAGTTTGTTAGCTTCTATCTGGATAATCATTGACTTTGAGTTTACTTTAATAATGTTGTAGGTTTTCATAGTGGTTTTATTTAGGGGTTCTGATGGTGTGACATTGCATAATCCGCTTCCGCCCATACAATCTCTACCTCTAATGTCTATTTGTAGTGTTTTACTGGTTACTTGAGCCGAAGCCAACACAGACAGCAGTAGTGTGGCTATTTTGATGACTATTTTAATCATTGTTATCGCTTTTAATTGTTGTTTAATTTAAACTTGCTTTTTGCACAAAGCACAGTATTTGATACCACTTGCAGGTTTCTTTGGTTCCTTTGTCTGAAAAAGAATTACTACCATTTGCAGTGCCACCAAACACCGTAATACCATCGGAAGAACTGCTTTTAGACCTGGTTAGTGCCGAAAGCGCATTGGCCATTTCAAGACCATTATATTTATTAGCAATTTGATCGCTAGAGATACCTTTAACAATATAATCAAAGGCTTTGTTCAATAGAGCTGTTCCTTCGGGAGTGTTGTTCCAGTCGCCTAGTAATGCTTTTTCAAAAGCGGCATAGGTTTGTCCTTTTTGATAGGCTGGCTTTACATTTTCTACAAACAAAGCCATGGCTTTTCCCAACTGATTTTTAGTTTCTAATGAGGCTGTTTGTGCCTGTACTACCCAAGCCAAAAGCAACATTACAGTAGTGATGTATTTTTTCATATTTCTATTACTTTCGATTTGATGTTGTAAAATTAGTTGGAACCTTGGAGGTGGTTTTACACTTTTAGTGTAAAAAATGTTAAGGTTTTAAAACAGGACGGTTTTTGTAATTAATGATTCTGAAGTTATAATTAATTACTCTGAGATTATAATTAATGATTCTAAAGTTATAATTAATTACTCTGAGATTATAATTAATGATTTAGAGGCTATAATTAATACCTCCGAGATTATAATTAATGCTTCTGAGGTTATAAATAATAGTTCTGAAGTTATAATTAATGATTCTGAGGTTATAATTAATACCTCTGAGATTATAATTATAACCTCAGAGGTTCTTTTTGTTACTCACTAGGGTTTGTTTTTCTTGACCTTTTAGAAAAGCGTTGTTTTAAATCCTCATAAATAGGTTTGGCAGTTGGAACCCCTTTAGAAGAGGCTTCTTTAACCTGACCATAATACAACATTGCTTCTTGCAAGGCTTCACTACCCGATAGCATCACGGTATCTTCTGTGTCGCTAGCCAGTTGTTTGGCTAAATTGGCAATAGGATTGAGCTGCGTTACTACGGTTTCGTCTTTCAAGAATTCCGTTTTGTTCATGTACCCTGGAATAAACTCTGGATTGGTGTCCATGTACGACTTGGTTTTTTGAACCGTAGCTACCGTTTTGTCTCCCATTTTAAAAAGGGTCTTGCGCTCTTCGGCAGTCAATCCTTGCAAATAGGGTGCTAAAGCGGTTTTGCATTCTTGCAATTTTGCCATTACATCATCGATTACCGTCTGTGGAATTTCGATACTAATTTGATTTTGTGTACTCATAAAATTGGCTTTTAAAAATTAATATTTCAAATTTAAAAGTGTTCCTATAAACGGTTTTACACTAAAAGTGTAAAAAATGTTAAGGTTTAATTTTGATACATAAAAAAACGACAGTTGTGAGCTGTCGTTTTGGTAACTTTTTAAGAGATCACTTATTTTCATAACTTTCTATCAAAATATTCTCTTTTTCATCTATAAGTAAATAGTTTAGCGGAGCTACTATTTTAAAATTTATTTTAATGATAATTCCTTTAGAATCTTCTCAAGCTCTGGTTTTTTTAAACCTCCTACAACAGAAACCATTAATTTTCCTGATTTTTTATAAAAATAAGTTGTGGGTCTAACATTTATTCCCGTCTTAGATAGATTTTCACCGCTCTTTGCAAAAAACAAATTAAATTTTTTTCGTTTGATAAAGTTTATAATTTTAGGTTGTTCTTCATCAGTAACAAATAAAAAGGTAATTTGTCCTTTATATTTTTTGCTTAGTGATTCAAAAGCTGGCATTTCTTCAATACATGGTTTACACCAAGTAGCCCAATAATTTATTACTAATGGTTTCTCTAATAGCATCTTTTGATCAATTAAATTTCCATTAATATCTGTATAATTAATTTTAGACAATTCTATCGTTGGAGTTTTTAAAAAAAGGAGATAAAATGATAATCCCATTATTACAGACAAAGCTAATCCGCTGTAAAGTCCATATTTAAAAAATGATTTATTCATAAAATAATTAATAAGTTAAAAAAAAGATTATCACAAATAAGAATAATAAACCAACAACTAATCCGCAAAAAAAGCTAAATATTTTTTTCATATTTCATAAAAAATTTTGTAAAACTGTTAATTTAAAGGGCTCTAAAAAAACATTAATAGAACCCTAATTAGTTATTTTAAGAATTTTGTATTTGGTATATATATATTACCGTCTGCGTTTACTATATATTTTCCTGCTTTTAAAACATAATCTACTTTATCATCAGTATAGTAAAAATCTGTATCAGTCGTAATTTCAAGTGTCCCATTATCAGTTAACATTTGTTTCTCTTTTTCATTTAGTGTTGGGGTCATTGTGATTAAACCACTACCATTTGGATTTTGTTTATTCCAAATCCAGTCATAACAAGTCGTTACGGGTGCATGCTCATGTCCCATCCAAGTAAGTGTTCTCGTTATACACCACGGTCTTGAAGCAATAGTTAAAGGAATGAAATCGATACTATTATTAACTACTGCATATTTACCAGCCGGAATTATAATATTTTCATCCATTTCATTTTTAGCCCCAGCAATGATTTGATCATTTAGAATGATTAACTCTTTGACTTTTACTGTGTTTTCAAAAGCTAAGTTAGCACTTGTTTTGCTAAAGGTTATACAATAACGTTCAGTAAAAATCTCAATACCAAAAGGACCAATTCCGCAACAACTTATCGTAACACAATGTTGTCTTAAAATCGGATCTTCATCATTTAAAATACTAGCATTCCCAACAAATCCAATCATAACTGTGGCAATTAAGCCAAAAATAAATTTTTTCATAATATATAAAATTTTAAAGTTTTTTAAATCTGTCTCGACTTTCGGAATTCAGATTGTTAATACTAATTTTTTTTATAACAAATAATTCTCGAGTAATTTGTTATGTCAAAACTACTGCGCCTTTAAAATAGGGTAATACACTAAAAGTGTAAAAAATGTTAAGGTTTGAATGTGATACAAAAAAACGACAGCGATTAACTGTCGTTTTTTGTTAACCTCTATTTATTCTGTTTCAAATACATTAGTACTGGAAACAAAGACCCTATAATGGTTGGAACAACATAAAACTCTTTAAAAAAAAGCCAACATACAATTCCAGATATAACTTGTGAAATTATCAATATCAAAATCACAATTCCTATTTTTTTTGTATTCATATTTAAATATTTTAGAGTTTTTTAAATCTGTCCTGACTTTTGGGATTCAGATTGTTAATACTAATTGTTTTTTAATAACAAATAATTCTAGAGCAATTTGTTATGTCAAAACTACTACAACCTTAAAGTGTGGCGTTACACTAAAAGTGTAAAAAATGTTAAGGTTTGAATGTGATGCATAAAAAAACGACAGTTGTGAGCTGTCGTTTTTTAATATTTTGTTTAGTGAGTAGTTATTTTTATAAAAATTAAATTATTTTTTAATTTCTTTAAACTCTACAGGGTATTCAATAGAATCATAATCTTTATCTTCTAGTTTTACTGCTGTACCAATTTCCCATTTTTTAAACTGGTTTGGGTTTAATGGATTTTCTAAATATCCATAAATGCTATCTTCATAAACACTTGGTGAAGTGAGGGTAAAAGTATAGGCTTTCTGTTTTTTCAACAACACTTTATTTTCACTAAAAAGAAAATATACTTTATCAAATGCTTTTAAGAATTTTATGCCTATTAAATTATCAGAATTGCTCTTATCACAAATATTTAATGGAATACCTGTTATGTTTAAATTATTCCATTCTAAATTTACTTTGGTAATTTTTTCTTCTGTAATATCAATGCTTTTGGCTACCGTTACTATTTTAGATTTATAATTTAGATAGTCTTTGTAAGATTCAATTTTAGAATGAAATAGTATGTCTGAATAACCTGTATCGATCAAATATTTATCATTTAAAACATCATTTTTATCGGTTGTTAATTTACATTCCGTTTTATAAACCTTATCAAAAGTAAAGCTTAGATATTCATTACTGTTTATGCTGTTTTTATCCTTACAGATTTCTAATTTATTATTGGTAAAATCATAATACCAGTCAAATTTAGAAATAATGTTGCTGCCTAAAATGCCTCTTATGTTATAATCTTTAAACTCTTTTGGAATATCCTTTGAAATTATAAACTTATTAATTCCTTTAACTTTAATATCATAATCTGTAAGTACAAAAGGAATATCTTTATTTGGAAAAGAGTAGGTTGAATCAACATCTTTGGTATAATTAATTACATTAATTTTCTTGTTTTTATCAGCTTTCATTTTGTCTTCAATATCAAAAAAAACTGTTGTAAAAGCGCCTGTGTCAAATAGAAATTTATAGGTATTTCCTTTAATTTTTACATTTATAAAAATGAAATCTAATTTTTTATGAAACGTTTTGTTTTCATTTTCTTGTGCAGAAACGCTCAATGTTATTGTTAAAAGTAAAGCAGTAATATAATTTTTCATAATAAAGTATAGACTAAAATGTTGTTTATTTAGTAAAAGGAATGACTTCAATATTCAAAACACTCAAATCTTGAGTTTTATTCATTAAATCTTGCATTTCGCAGATGTTTTCTGGAGTTACTTTTGTGTTGTTTATGGCTGTTATTTGGTCGCCAACATTAAATTTAGAATTTTTTAATTCCATTTTTTTTAATCCTACTAGTAGTTTAGAATTAAAATTAGCAAAAACATAATCTTTACTGAACGCTTTGGAATCGAACTGACTTGAATAGTCACTAATTTTTTTCACATAAATTGTTCCAGTAGTATAATCTAAAATCCAGTTAAAATTTTTAATGAAACTTATCCCTAACGTATTGGTTGTTAATTTACCGAGCACTAAAACGTTACTCTTAATTTCGAAATTGTTTTCAAGTTTTATAGTGATGTCTTTATAGATCTTACTCGTCATTACATCAAATCCGTTGGCTGTACCTACTATCATTGATATGTTTTGTAAAATTTTAGCGTCATCAAATTTTCCTTGTTTTTCTTGTAAAAGAAATCCACCAGAGTTTCCGGTATCAAATAAAAAATCTATTTCTTTATTGTCTACACTAAAGGTTAGTTTAATCTCGGGTTTATAGGTGCTAATTTTAGCATTCAATTTTGTATAACCCTCAAAAGAGTAATTGTTGCTAAGAGTTTTAATCGTGTTGTTTTCAAAATCAAGCAAAACAGGAACGTTTGCGGTTTTAAAAAAATCAATACCAATTATCCCTACTGTTTTTTTAATTTCAATTTCGGAAGTACATTTTTTATTTTGAAGGTTAGTCACCTTTACTACCTTGAATATTTTTTTGGAAGAATTAAACAACGAAGAACTAACGCTATCTGTAATAAAATTATCACTTTCAACTTCCATACCTCCAGCGCCTTTTAACTTTATTGAAGTATAAAAATTTTCCTTTGTTAATTTAAAACTATTTAAAAAAAGAGTATCAGTAATTACCGAAGTCATTGCTCCAGTATCTACCAAAAAGTCGCCTTCTTTTCCGTTAATTTTAAATTTTGAAGTGTATTGATTGTTCTCTAGATTCATTTTTTGGATTCCATTTACCTTGGGCTCCACCTTTTGATTGGTAAAATCATTATATGATTTGCAAGATGTAAGAAAAAGAAAAATGATAAAATAAATGTATTTCATATTTTATAAGATAAATAAGCCCATACAAAAAATATGGGCTTATACATTAATTAAAAAATTAACATCCAATTTGCCAAAAAGCACATAAAATCTCTCTGATTTCATCACGATGACCCCAAACCCAATTCCAAAGATCAGAAAGCCATTTACAACATGCAAATCTATTGCTAACAATATTTTGACCAAAAGTTGTTTTACTAATAATATCATTACCAAAAATTTTGGTCGCAGCCTCTGTTAATGTTTTAGAATTCGAAACTATTACTGAAATATCACCCATAACTTTTCCGTTATCAGTTTTAATGATTTCATCTGCTGTTGTTCCAGAAGAAACATAATTGTAAGCTGATTTCATCAAAGCTTGACCTTCTTGAGTTGGTATGGGAAATGTTGGACCTGTTGTTCCTCCTTGAAGAATTGCCTTAATAAAATCATCATAAGACATTCCCTTTTTGTATGAACCTCTGCAATCTTCAACAAATTGAGATGTTGTCGTTGCTAATTTTAACCTAACATCTTCTTGAGTTAATTTCGATTGTGCATTTCCAACAAGACCAAACATAACTGTGGCAATTAAGCCGAATACTAATTTTTTCATAATAAATAAATTTTTAAAGTTTTTTAAATCTGTCCCGACTTTCGGAATTCAGATTGTATTAATAATTGTTTTTTTATAACAAATAATTCTGCAGTAATTTGTTATGTCAAAACTACTATAACCTTAAAATGTGGTATTACACTAAAAGTGTAAAAAACGTTAAAAATTTATTTGAGTTGAAAATTACAATAAACCCAAGGCACGGCATTCTTTCAGAATGTCTTCATCACCGCCTTTTTCTATGCCTAGCAAGTCTTTTATTTTGCTTTTTCTTTTTTTGATGGTGTCTTCAGAAACATTCATTTTATTGGCGATGGTTTTAATTTGAAATCCTTCAGCCAATAATGTAATGATTTCTCTATCTAAAACATCTAAGAATCCTTGAGTAAATAGCGGTTGCTTTATCTTTTCGTTGACAATAGGGGTGTAATAAATTTCACCAACTAATACTTTTTCAAAAGCTTCTATTAAATGAGGTGGTTTGTAATCACTTTTAACTAACAATCCGTTGGGTTGGATTTTTTTGACCACATTATACAATCTAATAGCATCAAAATGGGCCGTTAGCATGATAATCTTGGCATTAGGCATGTGTTTTCTAATTAAAACACCTAAATCTTCACCATTATATATCTTTTGTTCGAGAAATTCTGGAATGGAGTAATCTAAAAAAACGAGATTAAAAGCTTCAGCGTTATTTGGATCTACAATTATGTTGTAGGCTTCTTCACAAGTAAAGGCTTCTTTGGTTTCAATAGCGTGTTGTTCTTTGTTGAGTGACAACATGGCTTTATAGCCTTCAATCATACCAGGATGATCGTCAATCATCAAAATTTTTACTACCATAAAATAACAGGTTTTATCTTACGTGAAAAGTAGTAAACTAAAACGGAATAATCAAATTTATTTTGGTGCCTTTTTTTAGTGCCGATTCAATAGTGATTTTGCCGTTCAACTCGGCAACTCTAGTTTTCATATTATTGAGCCCAATTCCGTTCTTTTTTTGTGTAGTATCAAATCCGTTGCCATCATCAGAAATCGTGATTAACAACTCATTTTCTTCTGATTTGGACATGAGAACCGCAACATTTTTGGCATCGGCATATTTTTCAATATTCTGCAAAGCTTCTTGCAGAATTCGGTATAAATTTATTTTAACAACATTGTTTACCAAATCCCAATTTACGGCATCACTTACTTGAAGTGTAAAATGAATTTGAGAGTGATTTTCTATTTTAGCAAAAAGCTCTTTTACAATTCCAATAAAATTAGCGTTATCCGAAAACAAATTAGAATTCAAATCGTGTGCTATGGTTCTAATCTCTTGTTCTACGGTTTGAATTTCGTCTATTTGTTTGGCAAACATTTCGTTTTCTATAAGGTTGGCTTTGTATAAAGCAGCATACAAATTCAATCGCACAGCCGATAATTTTCCCATTACACCATCATGAAGCTCTAGAGAAATACGTTGTTTTTCAATGTTCTTTCCTTCTTCAATTTGTTGTTGCTGATTGATCATCAACTGGTAAATTTCTTCATTGGCTTTTTGTTGTTCTTGTTTCAATAGTAGTTCGCGTGTTTTGGCTTTTTGCGATTTGTTCATAAACCATAATATAATAACAAACAAAGACAGTAAAGCAAATCCTAAAACCACCCAAATTTTGGTAATTAATTCATTATTTTGCTTTTTAACTATTTCTTTTTCAGAAGTTATTTCGTCGGTTTCAAACTCAATTCTGGCAAATTTATCACGAGTGGCACGTTCTACATTTTGCAAACTATCATTCAGCTGAATGTATCGATCTGCATAAAACGTTTCTTGGATTGGGTTAGCTTGTTGTAACAGTTTTATGATCTTTAACTCATCTTCAAAAATATTGTTTTGATGGGCTTGAAGTTGTGCCTCTTTTAAATAAGTATTGGCTTTGAGCGTGTCTCTTTGAGCCAAGTAATATTCACCTAAGTAGGTTTTAGACGTAATTTGAATCGGAATACTTTGAATGCTATCACCTATTTTTAATGTCTCTTGAAATTGTTTTAAAACCGACTTGTCTCCCAGTTTGAATTTGGAATAAGATAGGTTATTTGTTAAATAAGCATATACAGCGATATCTTTTTTTCTAACCTTATCTATATTTACTTTTGCTTTGAGATAATTTATACTTTTTTGAAATTGATGTTGTTTTTGATAAATCGCAGCTATGTAGTTATAAATTTGATATTTAAAAATATCTCTTGAAGATACCTCGCTCAAGTTGTCAGATGTTTTTAATGCTTTTTCATAATACTCTATTGCTTTACTATCATTATTCATTCCTACCAAAGAATTAGCAATAGTGATAAAACAATTGTACTGCAGTTCGAAATTATTTTTTTTGATTGCAATTTTTAAAGCTTTTATAGCCTCTTTCTCCGCTTCTGCAAAATTATGTTGACTCCAAAGGATATTTGATTTGTACTGAATAAGAGTCTCTAACAAAGGGTTGTCTTTAAGTTTTAAAGATAATTTTTGTGCTTTAGTATAACTATAGTAAGCGCTATCATTGAAGAATCTATTCGAATAATAATATCCCATATTCATATTGGCTGAAATAACACCTAATGTATCATGGCTTTTTGTAGATTTTTTTTCTATTTCTTTAGATAGTTTAAAATAACTTTTAAAATCATGATCAACTGAAAGACATTCATATGCCAAAACCAAAGCCTTTTGTCGTATAATTGTGTCGTATTTTTTAGCACTCAACATCTGAATCCCTTCCTGATAATTTTTTTTCTTTTGATTATCAGATTTAAAAGAATAATCATTTTGATTGTGTTTACAACAACATAATAGAAGTAAGCCGAATAATAAAAGTTTTTTAATTTTCAAGGTAATTTATATTATTTTCAAAAATAACGAATAAAAGAATAAAGGGACAAAATAATTGTCCCTTTATAAAATATTTTTAAGGAGTTTTTGGTGGTGGTGGTAGTGTTACAACTGGTGGAACAATTTCGCCCGTATCTGTTGAAGTTGTTGTCGTAGTTGTATTGGTTGTAGGAACAGTAATAATAGAATCTTTTCTTTGAAAATAAATATCTTTAGTGGTTTTAGGTTTGGGTTGCACTTCTATTTCATCGGCTGTACAAGACACCAAAAGTGTGGTGGTTACCAATGCAATTAAAAATAAAACAGGTGTTTTATAGAACTTTTTTACAATTAAATTTGGGTAAGAATTAGAATTTGTTTTCATGGTTTTTAAATTTTAATAAGACAATAATTTTTAGTGTAATCGCATTTATAAATAGTGCGTTACCTTTTTGGGTTACTTTTATCAGAATTTTGTTGTTGTGGTAATATTACATAGCAAAACTACCTTGATTAAAAGAGGTGACTTTACGCTAAAAGTGTAAAAAATGTTAAAATTTGATTTACTTTTGCGAAAGACTTTATATCAAAAAATGAGTAGAATACTAGTTATTGGAGATATCCACGGCGGATTGCGCGCTTTACACCAAGTTATGGAACGCGCCAACGTAACCTCAACAGATACTGTAATCTTTTTAGGAGATTATGTAGATGGTTGGAGCCAATCGCCTCAAGTGTTGGATTTTTTGATTGACTTAGGAACTCAGCAAAATTGCATCTTCATTCGAGGCAATCACGATGAATTGCTACTAGATTGGCTTACTGGAAACACCAAGAACTTTAATGAAACCATGTGGTATAAACATGGCGGTGAAGCTACTGTTATAGCCTATTCTCAAGTTTCTGATGCGACCAAAAACAAACACATTGAATTTCTAAAATCGTTGCAGAATTACCATTTAGACGAGCACAATAGATTGTTTATTCATGCTGGATTTACCAACATGAACGGCGTAAACTATGAATATTTTCCGAAATTGTTTTACTGGGACAGAACCTTGTGGGAAACCGCTTTAGCGCTGAATGAAAATTTGAAACAAGATAGTCCGTTGTATCCCAAACGATTTACCTTGTATAACGAAATTTATATTGGGCACACACCTGTAACCCGAATCGAGCAAACGGTTCCGATACAAAAAGCTTGTATTTGGAATGTTGATACAGGAGCAGCCTTTAAAGGGCCTTTAACGATTATGGATGTTGATAGCAAAATCTTTTGGCAGAGCGAGCCTCTTAACCAGTTGTATCCTACGGAAAAAGGAAGAAATTAGAGCAAAAACCTTTATATTTGCACTTTAAAATCCATTAAAATGAAAAGAATAATTATAGCACTATTGGTGTTGTCGGCAGGTTTTGCCAATGCACAAGCCTTTAAAGGAAAAGGAGATATTAAAGGGCAAGTTGGTTTAAACCTTCAAAGTGGCGGAACTGGAATTACGGTTACTTCTGATTTTGGTATTGGTGAAAATATGTCTTTAGGACTTGTGGGAGTATACATGCTTAATGCCGATAGAATAGACGATGTTAAACCTAAATTTGAAGATCGTGCTGATTTAAAATTTCGATTCAATGCCAATATTGGAAATGTTTTTAAACTACCAGACAATGTAGATATATATCCTGGATTGAGTTTAGGGCTTAGAAATTTTGGAGGTCATATTGGTGTACGCTATTTCTTTACCAATGGATTTGGTGTTTTTGCAGAAGGTAGTTTCCCATTAGCAAGTTACGATTCCAATGTAAGTGGTTTTAAATACTACAACAACCAATTTGTTTTTCATATTGGAGCATCATTTAATTTATAAAAACCATATAAAATGAGTATTGTAACAGAAAAAAGATTGAAAGACAGAAGTGGTTCTGTATGTGAAATCAGTGGAAGCGATGAGAATTTGGTAGTTTATCTAGTAGAACCAAAAACAGAAGCTACTCCAGAAAACTGCATCTTAATTACTAAATCATTAAGAGATCAAATTGAGAATAAAGATTTAATGAATCCAAATGACTGGAGAGGTTTATCAGACAGTATGTGGAACGAAAATCTTCCGGTACAAATTGTTTCTTGGAGAATGCATGCCCGATTGAAAAACATGGATATGTTAGAGATGATGTATCTGGATGAAGAGGCATTAGAATGGGCTAAAGCTACAGGCGAAGCCGATGATGATGAAGGAAAAATTGTTCACAAAGACTCTAACGGAAATGTTCTATTAGATGGTGATTCTGTTGTTTTAATCAAAGATTTGGATGTTAAAGGAGCTACATTCACGGCCAAACGCGGTGCAGCAGTACACAACATCAAATTGGTTTGGGATGACGCTAACTTAATTGAAGGTCGAGTGGAAAACCAAAACATTTATATCTTGACACAATACGTTAAGAAAACTAAGTAAAACAAAGATTGCACAAATTACACAGATTTTAGATAATAAAAAAGTCCCGATAATTCGGGACTTTTTTGTCTATTCTCTTTTCTCTTTATTCTATTTTCTTAAAGAACTACAAATCAAATTTGATTCCTTGTGCCAATGGCAATTGATCAGAATAATTAATAGTATTGGTTTGTCTTCTCATGTACACTTTCCATGCATCTGAACCTGATTCTCGACCGCCACCAGTTTCTTTTTCACCACCAAAAGCACCACCAATTTCAGCACCAGAAGTTCCAATGTTTACGTTGGCAATTCCACAATCGGAACCTGCAAAAGACAAGAATTTTTCAGCTTCTTTCATTTCGTTAGTCATAATAGCAGAGGATAATCCTTGAGCCACACCATTTTGTAATGCAATGGCATTTTCAACTTCACCACTGTATTTCATTAAATATAAAATTGGCGCAAACGTTTCGTGTTGCACAATTTCAAAAGAATTGTTGGCTTCAATTATCGCAGGTTTTACATAACAACCCGATTCGTAACCTGGCCCTGAAAGAACGCCGCCTTCAACCAATACTTTTCCACCTTCTGCTTTTGCTTTCTCGATAGCTGCTAAATACGTATTTACCGCATCAGTATCAATTAAGGGTCCGATATGATTTTTTTGATCCAATGGATTTCCAATAGTCAATTGACCATAAGCACCCACAATCGCATCTCTTACTTTATCATAAACCGATTCGTGAATGATTAATCTTCTAGTTGAAGTACAACGTTGTCCAGCCGTTCCCACAGCACCAAAAACAGCACCTGGAACCACCACTTTTAAATCGGCAGTTGGGGTAATGATGATGGCATTGTTTCCACCCAATTCTAATAATGATTTTCCAAAACGTTGAGCCACTGTAGTTCCAACAATTCTTCCCATTCTAGTAGAACCTGTAGCATAAATCAATGGAATTCGAGTATCGGTAGTCATCATTTCACCTACTTTATAATCACCATTGATAATACACGAAATACCTTCTGGTAAATTATTGGCTTTTAAAACTCCAGCAATAATATTTTGACAAGCAATGGAACATAATGGTGCTTTTTCAGAAGCTTTCCACACACAAACATCACCACAAATCCATGCTAAAGCCGTATTCCAAGACCAAACGGCTACTGGAAAGTTGAACGCAGAGATAATTCCCACCACACCAATTGGGTGCCATTGTTCTCTCATCACGTGACCTGGACGCTCTGACGGAATAGTTTGTCCGTTCAACTGACGCGATAAACCTACAGCAAAGTCACAGATATCGATCATTTCTTGTACTTCTCCGTAACCTTCTTGCAAAGATTTACCCATTTCGTAAGAAACTAATTTACCTAATGGTTCTTTTAATTCTCTTAATTTATTTCCAAATTGACGAACGATTTCTCCGCGTTGTGGTGCTGGCATTGCTCTAAAAGTTAGGAAAGCAGCCGTTGCGGTTTGCATTACTTTTTCGTAATCTTCGGCGGTGGTTGTTCTTACTTTTCCAATAAGTTGTCCGTCTACTGGCGAATAACTTTCTATAATGGGTCCGTTAGAAAAATGATTGTTTCCTGTGGAAGTTCCTTCGTTAATGGCTTTTACACCAAGTAGTTCTAATGCTTCGGTCATTCCGAATTGTTGTGCAATTGTTGACATTGTATGTTTTATTTGTTGTTTTTATAAATTTTATACAAAAATAGTGGTTTATTTTGAATTTTTGGTAATTAGCCCGGATGGAAATGGAAAGCTTTGAGAAGTGAAAATTTATTTTTTTCTTACCATAAAAAAGCGACCTAAGAAGCTCTTTTTATGGTTTAGAAAAAAGAATTTTCACGAGCAAACTTGCAATGTACAGCCGGAATAGCTGCTGCATCTTGACTGCGCTCGATTGATATTATTCGTAATCGTTCTCTTTTTCTACAAATTTTGGATTGGTTTCCATGACCGTGCCGCAGTTTTTACAAGTGCGTTTTTCTAAAGAATTATAATATTCTTTAAAATGCGGTAGGAAATCTTTTTCAATAT
Source organism: uncultured Flavobacterium sp. (assembly GCA_964577105.1). Taxonomy (GTDB): domain Bacteria; phylum Bacteroidota; class Bacteroidia; order Flavobacteriales; family Flavobacteriaceae; genus Flavobacterium. The sequence continues at coordinate 12,018 of CAZNWY010000018.1, read as the reverse complement.
CGTGCAATTCAAAATAGGCTTCGTGCAATTTATGATTGCAATTGTCGCAAAACCAAAGCAAACCATCGGTAAACCCTTTTCCGGCGCGTTTTCGTTCGATGACCAATCCGATAGAATTTTCGCTTCGGTTGGGAGAATGCGGCACTTTGGCTGGGTTTAAGTACATATCTCCAGCGCTAAGTTGCATTTCTTTTTTGTGTCCGTCTTCTTGAATGTAAACGGTAATATTACCTTCTAATTGATAGAACAATTCTTCGGTTTCGTTGTAATGGTAATCTTTTCGAGCATTGGGTCCGGCCACAATCATCACGATGTAGTCGCCCGAATCGACGTAAATATTTTTATTGCCAACAGGTGGTTTTAAAAGATGTTTGTTGTCTTTTATCCATTGATTGAGATTGAATGGTTTTTGAATTGACATAACGATTTATTTTTTACGAAAGTACTAAAAATAAAAAAGGCTAGTTGTAAAACTAACCTTTTCTTGTTTTTATTTTGTTTCTTTTATGAGATAAATATAAGCTGGGAAGTGGTCGCTAAATCCGACTTCGTTCATCGAGTGACGCAGCGGATACCCTTTATATTGTCCGGTGGTTTGAATCATGTAGGGTTTGTTCCAAATTCCGGCTTTCCAATATCGGAAAGAAGAATAATCATTTCGCGTTAAAGGTTCTGTTACCATAATTTGGTCGAAAATATCTCCAGCGTCTCTGTAGAAAAGGGTCGCATTTCCGTCTTTTGCCATTTGTTCAAATGGGTTGTACACATCGCCAGCAGCTTTCAATTCTGATTTTTTTAGTTTAGCACCCAAAGCTACTTTCACACTTCTATTGTAAGAACCATCGTTTAAATCGCCCATAGTAATGATCTTCGCATTAGGGTTGATTTTTACTAATGAGTCAATGATTTTACGGTTTAATGCACCTGCTGCTTCACGAAATGGAGAACTTTTCTTTTCACCACCCGAACGAGATGGCCAGTGGTTTACAATAATATTAACTTCTTCACCATCAAGAAAACCAGTAACTAACAATTGGTCACGAGTATATACTCTTTCAGAAGATTTATCTTCAACTTGTTTATCGTCGGTATCTTCTTCTTTTTCCTTTTTAGTAACGTTGGCTTCTTGTTTTTTGTAGATAATTAACGGAATGTTGATGTAACTTGTTGGTTTAAAGTGCTTCTTTTGATATAATAGCGCTACGTCAATTCCTCTTTTGTCTGGCGAATCGAAATGAACAATGCCATAATCTCCGTTTAATAGTTTAGGTTGTTTAATTAAATCTTCTAGAACACCTCTGTTTTCAATTTCGGCACCTCCAATTAAAGTTGGAGAATTTGGATTTTCTCCTGTTCCAATTTCAGAAAGTACTCTTGATAAATTCTCTAATTTTTGTTTATATTTTTTAGAAGTCCAGTTTTGAGCTCCGTTTGGCAACCACTCTTCATCCATGTTTGGACCATTAATTGTGTCAAATAAGTTCTCGAAATTGTAGAATGCCACAGTATGAATAATGTATTTTTTTGTCTGTGCATTTGCGCCAGATATTGCGAATAACACAACAAAAAGGGCAATTAGATTTTTAATTTTCATAAATTGTATATTAATTTAATATCAAGTTTTTACAAACTTCGCACCAAAAGTAAATAATATTATTAAAAGATGTACATTTGTGGGCTGTTAAGTTTTTATTAAGACGCAGCAAAAAGAAAATTAACTTTATTTATTTATGAAAAAACTTGTTATTAGTATTTTATTTGTAATGCAGGTTGTTTTTGTTTTCGCCCAATCAGGAACTGGTTTTTCTGGTAAGGTTGTAGATTCTAAAACGCAAAAGCCATTACAAGATGTTGTAGCATCAGTTCAGAACTTAGGTCTTACCGAAATTACCAATTCTGAAGGAAAATTTACATTCAAGAGCGCTCCAGCAGGAAGTCTATTGTTACTTATTAAAACAGTAGGCTACAAAGATCAACTACTTTCAGTTGAAGTTATCAAAGGAAAAATCCTTGATTTAGGAGTGATTGTAATGAGCGAAGATATCGTTCAAGAACAACAACAAAGTTTGATTACAATCACTGACAATGACTTGGGTGATGACAACAGTGGTTCTGAAAGTACCGCTGGTTTACTTCAAGCTTCTAGAGACGTTTTTAATCAAGCTGCTGCTTTCAATTGGGGTCAAGCTAGATTCAAAGTTCGCGGTTTAGACAATGCTTACGGTACTACTTTAATCAATGGTATTGTTATGAACAAAATTTATGATGACAGACCACAATACAGTAATTGGGGCGGATTAAATGATGCATTGCGTAATCAAGAATACACTAACGGCTCTGCTCCATCAGATTACACTTTTGGCGGAATATTAGGAACTGACGAAATCAACACTAGAGCTTCTTTGAGCAGACCTGGTAACAGAATTTCTATGGCAGGAACTAACACCAATTATACTGGTAGATTAATGGGAACAATGGCCTCTGGAATGAGAAGAGACGGTTGGGCTTATGTAATTTCTGCTTCACGACGCTTTGCTAACGAAGGTTATTTTGAAGGAACTACTTATAGTGCTAATTCATTCTATGCTAGTCTTGAGAAAAAATTAAGTGAGAAGAATAGTTTGAACTTCACATCTATATTCGGTCAGAATAACAGAGGTAAAAATTCTCCAAACACTCAAGAAGTTACCGATTTAAAAGGTGAAAAATACAACTCTTATTGGGGATATCAAGATGGTAAAGCTAGAAATTCAAGAGTAAAATCTGTTGAGGAGCCAATTTTTATGTTAACTGATTATTGGAAAATAACTTCAAAAACAAACATTACTACAAGTATTGCTTATCAATTTGGTAAAATTGGAAACACTAGATTAACTTACCAAGGAGCCACAAATCCTGATCCAACATATTACAAAAATTTACCAAGCTATGAAACATCTCTTTATGACACAGCTGGTAACTGGACACCAGATTTTGCTGTAGCTGAAAATTTAAAACAAAATTTTATCAATAATGGGCAATTAGATTGGGATCATATGATCTATGCTAACACGCACCAACAAGGTGGAAACGTTAATAGCGTATATACATTATATGAAGACAGAACTGACGATAAATTACTTACCGCAAATACAATAATTAGTTCGCAGTTAGCAGAAAATATTGTTTTTAACGGTGGTGCTACCTTCAAAAACTTACACTCTCACAATTTCCAAAACATGTTGGATCTTTTAGGTGGTCAATATTTTATTGACAAAACTTTGTATGGTGTTGGATTTTCTCAACAACAATCTGACTTAAATAATCCTAACAGAAATGTAGGTGTTGGCGATACTTTTGGTTATAATTACAACTTATTGGCAAATACATTTGATGCATTTACACAATTCAAATTTTTCTATAAAAAAGTAGATTTCTATTTATCGCAAACTTTTTCTCGTTCAGAATACCAAAGAGATGGATTATATAAAAACGGATATTATCCGACAAATTCTTATGGAAAAAGCGATAAATTAGCATTTGACAACTTCGGATTTAAAGGTGGATTAACCTATAAAATTACTGGTAGACAATTTTTAACATTCAATGGAGTTTACATGACAAAAGCTCCTTCATTAAGAAATGTGTTTAATAATGCTCGTTTAAACAACAACGTTACCGATGGTGTATCAAACGAAACTATTTCTAGTGCCGATGTAAGTTATATCATCAACTCTCCTAAATTTAAAACAAGGTTGACTGCATTTTTCTCTCAGATTAAACATCAAACAGAAACAACTTTCTTCTTTGGTGATGGTGCTGGTGTAGACGATCCTACAACTACTGCAAATGAAAGTAATGCTTTTGTTGCAGAAACAGTAACTAATATTAACAAAAGAAATTTAGGATTAGAATTTGGTTTTGAATACCCAATAACCTCTACATTAAAACTATCAGGAGCTGCTGCCTACGGAGAATATATCTATGATAACAATCCTAACGTAGCTCTTAATATTGATGCGCTTGCTACAGCAACTAATACAAAACCAACCATCAATTATGGCGAATCTAAACTTAAAAATTACAAACAATCTGGAATGCCTCAACAAGCAGCTTCTTTAGGTTTAGAATACAGAGACCCTAAATTTTGGTATATTAGTGCCAATGCAAACTATTTAGGAAACACTTATATTGATGTGGCTCCAATTACAAGAACATCTCGTTTTTATGATGACTCAACTCTTTCTCCTGGAGTACCTGTAACCAATGCTTCTGAAGCTAGAGCTGCAGAATTATTGAAACAAGAGAAATTTAATGATTTTACTTTATTAAATTTATCTGGTGGAAAATCATGGAAAGTAAAAGACAAAACAATTGGATTAAATATCATGGTTAATAACTTGTTAGATACAAAATACAAAACTGGTGGATTTGAGCAAGCTAGAAATTCTAATTACACACAATTAGATCAAGACAATACTGTACACACCAATCCTTTAACTGGTGTAACAGCTGCAACTCCTGCTTTTGCTCCAAAATATTTCTACGGTTACGGAAGAACTTATTTTGTTAACTTATATATTAACTTTTAATTAAATAGCTATGATGACTAGAATTAAATTTATTGTAATGACGGTTATGGTGATTTCGATTTTTTCGAGTTGCACCAAAGACAGCGATGTGGAATATCCAACATTAAAAAATATTTCTTTTTCTGAAAATTTTGACGGAGGATTAAATACACCTGCTACACTTCCTACTGGATGGACTACTTTTGCAGAAACAGGAACTACAGTATGGTCTGCTGGAGCTTATGCTGGTGATGGTTACGCACAATTAAACGGATATAGTACTTCAAGTTCTGCACCTGCACAATTGAACAGCTGGTTAATTTCTCCTGCTATTGATATGGATGCTCATGATGGCGAACAACTATCTTTCCAAACATGTCATAGTAAATATGTAAACACAACAACTAATATTGTTGAGTTATACATATCAACAAACTATAACGGAACTAATTTTGCAACTGCAAACTGGACAAAAACAAATTACACAATGACACAGCCATATCCAGCTACTGGAAGCTATGTTTATGTAAATTCTGGCGCAATTGATTTATCAAAATATTCTGGTAATATTCATTTTGCTTTCAAATACATTGGTGTTCCTTCTTTAAGTGGTACCTATCAAATTGATAATGTAAGAATTGTTTATTAATCTTAAATTAATTAGAAAATGAAAATAAATAATATTTTAAAAGGTAGTTTATTGTTGGCTACCATGGCAATTTTTACAAGTTGTACAGATAGCGACAAAACTTACAAAACTGGAACTCCAGAAATTCAAACGTATACATTAACACCTACCATTACAGTTGCTGCACTTAAGGCTTTGGCAACTTCTACTCCAACGCAGTATACTGCAGACGATGTTATAGAAGCTTATGTAACTTCCAACGATGCGGCTGGTAATTTTTATAAATCTATTTCATTTCAAGATGTTCAAACAGGAACTTCAACTCCAATAGGTTTTAGTGTAGGCGTTGATAAAGCAATGACTTATGCAGACGGTTTCTATCCAGGTAGAAAAGTATATATTAAATTACAAGGTCTATATTTTGGTATGCTTTATGGTTCTTTAAAAATAGGAATGGACAGTTCTTTAAATGGTATAGAACCACTACAATACCAAAAATATCTTTTACCTTCTCAAACAGTTGTTGACGAAAGTACTTTAGTAAGACACATGCCATTAGCAAGTGCTTTAAACGATGCTAATCAAAATACATTAGTTGAAGTTGATGGAGTGCAATTTGCAAACAGTTCATTAGGTAGAACTTATTTCGACATTAACTCTGGAGGTTATGCTACCAATCAAACAATAGAAGATCCTAATGTTGGTACAACTAGTATCTGCAGAATCAGCCAATATGCTCCTTTTTCTGTAAACAACATTCCTTCAGGAAGAGGCTCTATTAGAGGTGTAATGACTAAATACAACACCGATTATCAGTACATGGTTCGTTACGAAAGTGATTTTAAATTAACAGGTGCTCGTTTCATTCCTATTTTAAATGAAACATTTACTTCTGGTATAGGAACTTGGTCTGCTTTTAGTGTTGTAGGTGCAGAAGTATGGACGTACAGCTCTACATTTGGAAATCCAGGTGGTATGATGAAAATGAGTGGTTATAATGTTACTAATAAAGCAAATGAAGATTGGTTGATTTCTCCTTCTTTAGATTTATCTTCTAACTCTACAGCTACTTTGTCATTTGATAATGCTTATAAATTTACTGGAAATGCCATTCAAGTATATGTGTCTAACAATTACACAGCTGGTAATCCTAATGCTGCAACATGGACTGCTTTAAATCCTACATTATCTACAGGAAATTATGTTTACGCAAATTCTGGACCACTTGATATTTCAAGTTTCACAGGAGCTGGAAACAATAATGTTCACGTTGCTTTTAAATATACTTCTACAACATCAGCAGCTTCTACATGGGAAATTGATAACGTAAAAATCACTGGAAACTAATACGTTCTAGTAAATACAATTTAAAAAAGCTGTCCGATTTGGACAGCTTTTTTTGTATTAACTATTTTTATAATTTGTTATAACTCTATTAGTTTTTAACTTCAAATTAATCAACCTAAGGCGCAAAAACTACCATTTCTCAATTGTGTTTATCTTTACTTAAGCAGTTGGTGCTGCGCCACTAGTAGTAGCTTTAGCAACACGCATTCGTGCAACAGATTTGCTAATTACATACTCATCTTTAATAATACTTCCATCAAAAACAAGTTTACCGGCTTTGGCAATTTTAGTAATATAAGCATACAATGCTTTATATTGGGCATCATTCGCCTCTGTTAGTTGTTTTCGACTGTTCATATAAGCGTTTTGCAAGGCATTTTTGGCAGCCATACTCACTTTGTGGTTATCTAATGCAACGGCAAATCCGGCAGGCATACCTTCTTCTTCCAGTGCTTCACTATGCGCTACCACAAACTGTTTTACGGCTTCAATTTTTAAAAGAGCACCTTCAATGTTACTATTTTTCAAATCTTCTTTCAAAGCCGTTATCCTAGCGGTATTCAAACCAGCTTCTTTTGCATAACTGCTCAAAAAATTCAACTCCTTGTTCAAAGCTGTAGCCTCAAGATATAAAGCCTCTGTAGCCGATTTTTGTTCTTCTGTAAGTACCAAATTGCTTTCCAAAACCCTAACTTCATCCAATTTTGCGGTAAAGTCTGCCAAGAAAGCCGCATTCAATTTAGGATAACGAACCATTATAGCCGCCTGATCTCTTTCAAAACTCGCTTTGATAAAATCTCCAAGAGTGGTGTATTCCTCTTTTCTAACTTTTAAACTCATACTATTAAATATTAAAATTATACACCGCCAAAATAGTAGGTTTAAATATTTATTCTTTACGGTTTCCCGTAATTGGTGCACTTTTTTTCTTCAAATAATATCCATCTTAAATAACAATCAATTCTCACGGCACTTTATCTACTACCCTAGGCGTCGAGAACATTTCCTATGGCGCTTTAAACTTTACCTTAGGCGCTATTCATTTTTCCGACGGCGCTTTAAGTGTTACCCTAGGCGCCAAAGACTTTTCCTATGGCTCTTTATATTTTACCCTAGGCGCTGACAACTTTCCCTATGGCACCTTTTAATTTACCTTAGGCAACAGAAATTTTGCTAATGGTACTTTTCCTATTCCCTACAAGATTTGCTATACCATCACCAAAACCGAACACTATACCTATGCAACTTGCTATTTTTTGAAAAGGTTTTAAAGACCCCACAAAACCACTTTAAATGGCTCTCTAGAGACAAATCGGTTACAAATGAATACTTAATGAGTCTAAGGAAAAAATCGCTTTAAATCGCTTTAAAAATAAAAAAGGCCTTACTAATCAGTAAGGCCTTTTTATAGAATATAAAGAAATTGATTATTTTACAATCAAGAACTCAGAACGTCTGTTTTGAGAGTATTGCTCTTCTGTACATGGTTTACAAACCACTTTAGGTTCTGTCTCACCAAAACCTTTACCAGAAATTCTATCAGCTGGAATTCCTTTAGAGATGATGTATTGTACAGTAGATTTAGCTCTTCTATCAGATAAACTCAAGTTGTAATCATCACTTCCTCTGCTATCAGTATGTGATTTAGCAAAAATAACTAACTTGTCGTTGTTTTTCATTACTTGAACTAACTTATCCAATTCGAAAGCTCCTTCTTGAGTAATGTTGCTTTTGTCAAATTCAAAGTAAATTGGTTTCAATACAATCTCAGTTGGAGTAACAATTACATCAATTGGTTGTAAGGCAGCATCCACTTTAGCAGTTGGTCCTTTGCTTTGAGCAACCGGGAAAACATTTCCTTCAAATCCATCTTTAGAAGCTTGAATTGAATAAGGCTTGCTACACTCCACTCTAAAGTTTACTTCTCCTTTATCGTTAGACATTTCGGTAGAAATAACATTCTTTTTATCATCAACAATAGCCACTTTAGCATTAGATAAGATCTCACCTGTTTTAGCGTTAGTAACAACTACTAATAAATCAACAGCACAGATTGGTGTTGCACTAAAAATATCATCATTACCATTTCTGTTACTAGAAAGGAATCCTAAGTTTTTAGCTTTGTTAAAAGTAAAACCAAAATCATCTTTTTCAGTGTTGATTGGTTTACCCATATTTACAGCATCAGTTCCTTTAGCTAAATCAATCATATAAACGTCGTAACCACCAAGACCTTGTTTTCCGCTTGATGCAAAATATAACGTTGTGTTATCGTCAGCAATAAATGGGAAACTTTCGTTACCTTCTGTATTTACTTTAGGACCTAAGTTTTCTGGTTTCCCAAAATCAGAACCACTAACAGATACTTTCCAAATATCTACACCACCTAAACTTCCAGGCATGTTAGACGAAAAGTAAAGTGTTTTTCCATCTCTACTTAAACTTGGATTGCTTAAAGAATAGTCTTTACTATTGAAAGGAAGTGGTTTGATATTTCCCCATGTATCACCAGATTTAGTAGCAACATATAAATTGTTTTTACCCAATTTAAGTTTGTTTACTTTATCTTTTTCAAAAAGTCCTTCTCTAAAACTATCACTAGAAAAATACATAGTGTTACCATCGGTACTGATAGTTACAGGTCCGTCGTGGTATTTAGAGTTTAATTCTGTAATGGTTGTAGGCTCAGAAAAAGTTCCTGAGTCTGCCATCGTAGTTTGATAAATATCTAAAAATGGCTCTTGATTCCATCCGTAATTTTTTCTAGAACCATTTCTAGCACTAGTAAAGTAAAGCGTGTTATCATACATTACTGCTCCAAAATCAGATTTATCTGAGCTTATTGGTAACGAATTAACTGTGTATCTCACATCTTTACCTAAGATTTTAGGAACATAATTTGGGTTTTCTTTAAAAGCTTTAGCTCTTAAATCATTTGGTACCATTGAAGCAAACTTATTCATTTGTTTATTAGCTTCTTCATACTTACCATTAGCTTTCAACATTTGAGCATATCTAAAATATGTTTCAGCGTCTTGAGCAGATTCGGTAGCTTTAGCATACCATGTAGCCGCTTCAGTTGTGTTGAACATATTGTAATAAGTATCTGCTAATTGTTTGTAAACATAAGGATCTCCTTTTCCGTTATCAACCAACTTTTGATATTCCTTAGCAGCAGAAACATACTCATATCTGTTGTACAATTTATCAGCAGCTTTCGTGTCTTTATTTTGAGCAATAATAGAACCACTTATTGCGATAAAACTTAATGCTATATATAGATTTTTCATTTTTTACTGTTATTTTATGTTAGAAATATCTTGGAGATTGTGATACTTTTTTCGGGAAATTCAAATCGAATAAAATCATGATCTCATGAGAAGAAGGAGTAGTTACTTTCAAGTCAGAAATAATGTGATCGTAAGCATAACCTACTCTCAACCCTGGAGTAATAGCATAATTAACCATAGCTCCAAACGAATCTTGATTTCTATAAGTTCCTCCTATTTCAAATTTTTCATTGAATAAAAAGTTAGCAGAAACATCTACAGATGTCGGTGCATTGAAAGCTGATTTAATCATTGTTGATGGTTTGAATTTCAAGTTTGGATTCAATTGGAAAACATAACCTCCAGTTAAGAAATAATGTAATGTCTCTGTTCCAAAACGTCTACCATTATAATCTAAATAACTTGATTTCAACATGTTTGGTACCGAAAAAGCTACATAATACTTGTTTGTATAGTAGAAAAGTCCAGAACCAAGGTTTAAAAATGATTTGCTTGAATTTTTCTGGAAAGCTGGATCATTCAAATCAGGAACGTATCCATCCCCAATTTCCGAAAACAAACCTACTTTGTGAAAAGTACCTCCACCTTTCATACCAAAGGCAAGTTTATGTTCGCCACCAAGATTCAAAGTATAAGAGAAATCTGCATATACGTTTGTTTCTTCAACTGGTCCAATTTTATCATTGATTGCAGAAAGCCCTAAACCAACATTTTTACCCACAGGACTGTTGATGAAGAAAGTTCCTGTAGTTGGAGCTCCTTCAATATCAACCCATTGTTTTCTATACAGTAAACCTCCGGTCATATTTTCTTTTGATCCAGCATAAGCAGGATTGATGACACTCATATTATACATATATTGAGTATAGTGTGGGTCTTGTTGTGCACTGACATCGATAAATGTCATCAAAGCAAACGCAGTTAAGAAATATAATTTTTTCATCGTTTTGAAATTTATCATTTTATAATTAGTTTGTTATTTAGTTTCTCTATTAATGTAAATCCAACCTGTTTTGCTTGCTTGATTGTTTTTAAATTCAATCACATAATAATAAGTACCGTCTGGAAGTTCATTTCCTGCATCAGATTGACCAACCCATTGATTAGTATATTCTGCTTTAGAATAAACTTTTGTTCCGTATCTATTATAAATGCTTAATTGTTGAACTCCTAATAATTCTAAATCAAAGAAATCATTAAGACCATCACCATTTGGAGAAATACCTCTTTGTATGTCACAATAAATTCTTGTCAATGTAATTGGGTGGCTTTGTTGACATCCATCTACAGTAGTTACATTTACAGAGAATGTTAACGGTAATGTTTCTACAACACTAGTTGAGTTTAAATAAGCAGTAACATCAAATGTTGGGCTATTTGAACCAACTGTTGGAGTGCCATAGTGCCAATCAAATGTTGCAGTAGTGACATCAAATGAGTTTGACGTTGGAATAACTTCTAAAACATAATTATTATTAACACAACCTTCAGAGATGGTAAAATCGAAAGAAGGAATAAATGCTGCAATACCTGAAGCACTTGTGCTAACACAACCAGTAGTCGTATTTGTAATAACTACTGAATAAGTTCCTGCCACAGCAGTTGTAAATGTATCAACGTTACCTGGGTTAGAAGCTCCAGTAGGAACTGTCCAAACATAACTGTATGTTCCTGATGTTGCAGGATTAGCTGTTATTGTAGCTTGTGAACCTTGACAAACTGTATCTCCTGTTACTGTAACAATAGGATTTGCATTAATTGTTACTGTTCCAGAAGCGCTTAAACTTGAACAACCTGTAACAGTATCGGTGATTACCACATCATAAGAACCTGCTACAGAAGTAGTAAATGTAGCAACGTTTCCAGGGTTTGAAGCACCTGTTGGCACTGTCCAAACATAGTTGTAAGAACCTGTAGTACCAGGAGTTGCTGTAACCGTTGCTGGTTGACCTTGACAAACTGCTGGGCTATTTACCGTTGCAGTTGGAGTTGGGTTAATAGTTACAATACCAGAAGCACTTGCACTTGCACAACCTGTAGTAGAATCAGTAATTACAACAGAATAAGTACCTGCAACAGAAGTAGTAAATGAAGCAACATCACCCGGAGGAGTTGCGCCTACTGGAACTGTCCAAGTATAGGAGTAAGTTCCTGCTGTTCCTGCTGTTGCACTGGCATCGTTGCAAACTCTCAATTCATCGCT
>CAZNWY010000017.1:0-60035 GCA_964577105.1 uncultured Flavobacterium sp. | reverse complement strand
ATAATCTTGAGAGTTTTTCAAGATTTTTGGTGTCAATTTTACATTTCCTGGTTTGTACACACCATGAACGTTTCCAAAAGAAGCAGCGATGGTAAATCTCGGACTTACTTTTGAAAGTTCTTCATAAGCATAAGATACTTCAGAAGGTTGTGTGTATAATTTTGAACTGTCAACATCAGAGTTGTCAACACCATCTTCTTCACCACCAGTAATTCCTAATTCTATTTCTAATGTCATGCCCATTTTGCTCATACGAGTTAAATAGGTTTTACAGATTTCAATATTTTCTTCAATAGGCTCTTCTGATAAATCAATCATGTGAGAAGAAAATAACGGTTTTCCTGTTTCGGCAAAATGTTTTTCAGAAGCATCCAACAAACCATCAATCCAAGGCAATAATTTTTTTGCACAGTGATCGGTATGAAGAATTACAGTTGCTCCATAAGCTTCTGCCAAAGTATGAATATGTTTTGCGCCAGCAATAGCTCCTAGAATAGCTGATTTTTCTCCAGCATTAGAAAGTCCTTTTCCTGCATTAAATTGTGCTCCACCATTAGAGAACTGAATGATAACAGGTGCATTTAATTTAGCTGCAGTTTCTAAAACTCCATTTATTGTGCTTGAACCAGTTACGTTTACTGCAGGAAGTGCAAATCCTTTTTCTTTTGCATAAGCAAAAATTGCTTGAACTTCATCTCCAGTGGCAACTCCAGGTTTTATGTTATGTGACATCTTGTAGTTATGTTTTTAGTTAAGTGTACAAAAGTAATAATTTCTAAAATTAGAACGGATAATTTATCCCAATATTTAATACGGCTTGTGATAAATTGATTTCTCTCAGCCATTTTTCTGAATTTAATTTGGCAGTATTATAAGTTTTGAAACCAAGATCAAAACGAACCACAAACAATCCTTGGTCGTATCGAAGTCCGAAACCGCTACCAACAGCAATGTCTTTTAAAGATTTTAATCCATTGAAAGTATAGGTTTCATCGGTTACAATGTCAAAAACATTCCAAATGTTTCCTGCATCTGCAAAAAGAGCACCATTAAATTTTCCAGTAATATTAAATCGAAGTTCTGCGTTCATAGAGAGCTTCATGTTGGCTTCGTTAAAATCGTTTAGTCCACCACTTCGTCCTGGTCCTAAACTATAAGGTTGCCAAGCTCTATTGTCATTGGATCCACCCGAAAAGTAACTTCGTGAAAACGGAATACTTTTAGAATTTCCGTATGGTACAGCCATTCCAGCAAAACCTCTAACGGCAACCACTTTTTTGCCTGAAAAAGTCCAATGTTTGATGTATTCAAATTCGCCTTTTAAATATTGTGAATATTCTACTTCAAAGAATGTATTGGCACCACCTTGTTTGTCTAATTGTTTGGAAGCTCTTGCTAAAAGTGACAATAAATTTCCTGCTGATTCAATTTTTGTTTTAAATGAATAAAAATTATTATCTAATAATCCTTTACTCGTGGTTTTAGAATAACTAAAACTCGATGCAAAAATTAAGTTATTTTCAGTCAATCTTTGACGGCGTTCTTCAATACTTCGGATGGATTTTAAATCTTGCTCACTTATGGTTGTTGGTAAATTATTTGCGAGTGCTGCACTAATAAAAGCATTGGTACCGCTTTCAATGATTAATTGATTGTTGTCGTTGAAACTCGCAGCAGAAATAGAGGCAAAATTGTAATTATTTGCTAAGGTATTTAGCGCATTATAGGAAGATTGGTAAATGTTGAAATAGTTTCCCGTATTTACATTTTTTACAAACTGAATATTGAATAAATCACAGCGAATACTGGTGTTTTTTTTCGGCGTCCAATTGTAAGAAAAGGTGCTGGTAAAATTTTGTTTGTCCAATCCGATGTTTCTTTGTTTGGCAAAACCAACACTCAATGAAGAGGAAGGAATCATGCTTTTAGGAATGATTTTATCCGTATTAAAAGGGAAAAATATTCTTGGAAAGTTCAAACGAGCATCGACACCAATTTCAGAAATATTGAAGAAATTATTGTTAGGATTAGACAGCGCTCTTGAAGCACCTACATTACCTCTAAATCCGATGTCAAACGTTTCGGCACCGTTAAACACATTTCGAATTCCGAGTGATGCATTTCCAGAAATACCAAAATCTTGAATGGTAGAATGGGTAAAATCTACTGCTGGGTGAAAAGTATATTTTTTTCGAGGTGTTAAATAGATATTAGCAATTAATGCATCATCATCTTTTGGATCTATTTTGTATTGTATAGAAGGATAATTAAATACTTTTAAATTACTAAGATAACGTGTAGTAAGAATGGAATTATTGTCTGAAAACAAACTTCCTTTGGTAATAAAAACGCCATCAGTTATGGCTTTTGGACGGTATTTTAGTTTCTTTTCGCTGTATAAATAGAAATCTTTGTATTGCAAACTGTCCTTTATTTTGACTTCATTTTTACTACTAGATTGGTCGGTAAATAAATTAACTCGACTGATTTTATAAAGTTTAAAAGGAGCCGTTTTGGCGGTATCATTTTCTCTGTAAGAGTAATCTTTGATGATCAAATTTACATTTACTTTCTTGCTGGTGTTGATGGTGTCTAACGTGTAAGTGATGTAGTTTTGTTGAAATAAAAAAGCACCATTGTTTCTAAACTCCGATGTAATTCGACTGCGTTCATTGTTTAGATTTTCGGTATCGTATTGTTTTCCAGGTTTTATAATGGAGTTGTTTTTTTTGATTTGATACAACGAATCTAAAGCTGGCGAAGCTATCTTGGTCTTTAAACTGTCAATGATGTAAGCGTTATTTAACTTTACCTTGTATTTTAGATTGATTCTTTTGGCGGCAAACGTGTCTTTCACGTAAGTAGCTTTCACGTCAAAATAGCCTTTGTTATAATAGTAAGCTTCTAATCTTTTGAGAGATTTGTTAGTGCTTATGGAATCAAAAATTACTGGTGCTTCCCCAGTTTTCATCAAAAAATTACTCCAACCCGAAACTAAAAACGATTTTCCTAAGCGTTGCACTTGTTTCTCAGAAAGTAGTTTGGCAAGTCGAGCGTGTCTTTTCGGATTCTTTTTCAGCCATTTGGCATACGAAGTGTCGGCATTTTTTTTGGCTAAATTGTATAAATTTAAACGAAGACGATAATTGATTAATGGCAGAGAACTGTTTGGTTTTTGATATAATTGATAAAAAACATTTTCGTCCTTTGTAGCTTTATCGTCTATGGTAATTTCGTTCTTCATCAACAAACGTTTGTTGGAAGGAACACGTTTGGTCACATTGCAGGAAACAATTATTAGCCCTATTAAAATAAATAATGATATTTTTGTAACGTGTTTTTTCAATGGATGCGAAATTTAATTCAAAAGTACATTTTTTTATGGTTAGTAAAAACCAAATAAAGCTAATTACGAGTTTACAGCAAAAAAAATTCCGACAAATTCATAAATTGTTCCTTGCCGAAGGTGTAAAAGTAATTCAGGAACTGTTACAATCCAATTTCGTGCTAGAACATTTGTATGTTACGGATGCTATTTTTGAAACTATTCCATCTACCAAAAAAACGATGATTTCTGAAGCCGAATTAAAGAAAATATCGTGTCTTGCCACTCCAAATAATTGTTTAGCGCTTTTTAGAATACCAGAACAAAAAGCAATTATTCCAAAAGGATTAATTGTGGCTTTAGATGATGTGCGTGATCCAGGAAATTTAGGAACTATAATTAGGTTGTGTGATTGGTTTGGCGTAGAACAAATTATTTGTAGCGAACAAACGGTTGATGTCTTCAATCCAAAAGTTGTTCAAGCTACTATGGGCTCTATTTCTAGAGTAAATGTGTTGTATTTAGATTTAGAAAAGTATATTCAGAATACCAAAATTCCTGTTTATAGTACTTTTATGGATGGTAAAAATGTCTACAAAGAACAATTACCCCAAGAAGGCATATTAATTTTAGGAAATGAAGCTAATGGTATTTCCAAATCCATTGAAACATTAGTATCCAATCGATTGGCAATTCCGAGATTTGGCAATTTGCAGCAAACCGAAAGCCTTAATGTTGCTACGGCAACAGCCATTTTCTTAAGTGAGTTTAAACGAGATTCTTAGTGGAATGTGAAATTCACGAAGATTCCACGAGATTTCATAGAAGCAATATTTCCTGTCCAAGGACTGTCTGGATTGTTATCGCGAATTAATTCGTCATTCAAACCAAAAACACCTCTAATAGAAGGAGAAAATTTGAAATATTCTAAGTACAAATCAACCCCAAATCCAATTTCATAGTTTTGAGTCCATGGTTTTACTCTAAAACGTTGTTGGTAATTATCATCAATCGATTTAGAGTTACTGGCTAAATTGAGTGTTGCTGAAACGCCACCAACTAAATAAGGTCTTACGTTTCCAACTCTTTTCGAAGAAAATTTCACTAATAAAGGAAAGTCAATATAAGTAGAACGCACTTCACGTTCTCGATCAATTTGTCTTGTAAAACCATTAAAAGTTAAGTTGCGTTGGGTATAATACAATCCAGGTTCAAAACGAAGACTTACATATTCGTGTAGTCGCAAATCACCTACTAATCCAACGTTAAAACCAGTACTTGTTTTAGAAATGATATCTACTCCAGGTGGATTTATATAATCAAATTTGAAATCATAGGTGTTAAATCCTAAAAAATAACCCCAATACACACGTTGTTTATCGAAATTTTCTAAATTGATGATAGGGTCTTTGGCAAAAATTCCTTTTGATTGGGAGAAACTTTGTAGGCTTAAAACCAGCAGTAAACTATAAACTAATCTCTTCATTTCTATGTTTCACAACCAAGTGTTATTTTTTTGATGCAGTGTAAATGGTTGCTACACCAAATGTTTGTGGCATGGCAACTACATCTATAAACCCAATTTTTCTCAAAATATTGTTTAAGGTTTCTCCGTAAGGGAAAACAGAAGCCGATTCTGACAAATAGCCATAAGCCACATTGTCTTTTGAGAAAAGTTTTCCAATAATAGGCAAAATATTTTTAGTATAAAAACGGTAGCCTTGTTTGTAAGGTGTTTTTTCGGGAACGGATGTTTCTAAAATCACGAAAATTCCGTTGGGTTTCAAAACTCTTAAGATTTCAGAAAGTCCTTTTTCAAGGGTTTCAAAATTTCTTATTCCGAAAGAAACGGTTATGGCATCAAAATGATTGTCGGGAAAAGGCATGTTTTCAGAATCGCCAATAATCATATCGATTACATGATCAAGTTTTTTGTCGGCAATCTTTTTTTTACCAACTTCAAGCATTCCAGCAGAAATATCAAGGCCAATAATTTTTTTGGCTTTGGTTTTGGTCATTAAAATAGCTAAATCTCCAGTTCCTGTTGCAATGTCTAGAATGTTTTCTGGATTTTTTTCAGAAACTAGTTTGAGTACTTTTTGACGCCATTTTACATCAATTCCAAAGGAAATTACTCGATTTAAACCATCATAATTTCCTGAAATGTTATCAAACATTTGGGTAACTTGTTCTTTTTTACCTAAACTAGAATCTTTGTAAGGAATAACGTTTTTTGACATTTTTATAGCTATTTTTCAGGATGCAAAAGTACAAATAATAAAGTTTGAAATACCAATAAACAAATCCCAAATTCCTTAAGAAATAATTATTTTCTCAGAAATGTTTGATAGGTGTAATCAAAATTGTGTTTTTCGTCTTTAGAATGTTTTTCTTCAAAAACCAATTGCCAATCCATAGAGTTAATTTCTGGAAAATAAGCATCTGCTTCAAAATTAGCATGAACTCGGGTAAGTTCAATTTTATCAGCAAAATGAATCGACTGGTTGTAAATTTCGGCACCGCCAATAACAAAAAGATCTTCGTTTTTCGGACAAATTTCAATAGCTTCTTCCATCGAATGAACTACAATGCATCCTTCAATAGAATAGTTTTTTTGTCGTGTTATAATCACGTGTGTGCGATTGGGTAGTGGTTTAGGAAAACTTTCAAATGTTTTTCGTCCCATTATAATATAATGACCTGAAGTGATTTGTTTGAATCGTTTAAAATCATTGGGTAAATGCCAAACTAATTGGTTGTCTTTTCCTAATGCATTGTTTTCGGCTGCGGCCGCAATAAGAGTAATCATTAATTGGTTTTTTGGTTTTCCACGTCATTTTTAAGTTGTTCCATTTTCTTTTCTTGCATTGTGATGAGACGGTTTATTTGTTCACGTTCCCAATTTTTATTCATAAAACTGTCGGTTATAAAAACTTTTATGAAGTGTAAAATAAACAAGAAGCACCAAGCCAAAATTGTCCAAATGTACCAATTGGTGGGTTCTCCAACATTCAACCACTTGTTGATGATGAAAATAAAAATGCTACCTATAAAGAATAGAACAAAGTGAAAATATAGACGTTTTTTTTGTTTAATTCTTTTTCTGGCGTATTCATACATTTCGTGTTGTTCTTTTTCCATAATGACGAAAATTTGAATTTAAAGGTACGAATTTTTTTAAAAACATGAAATTTTCAATTGGATATAATTTAATAAGAAAACGTTTTCTTATTTTGGAATTAATAATTAACCGATTAAAAAATAAGAATATAGATTTAATTTTTACTCAATTTTAATAAAATAATAATTCTGTAGGGTGCTTGTTAAATGTTCGTTTTTATTGCTTTACTTTGCTTCAGTAATCTATAAATGAATTAGTTATGTCTATTAAGAAGCAAGTTATAAAAACAAAACCGGTGGTTAAAGTTACCTTTTCAATCGAAGCGAAAGAAGCAACATCGGCTGCTGTTGTAGGAGATTTTAATAATTGGAATCCTTCTGAAGGAGCATTGTCAAAATTAAAAAACGGTACATTCAAAGCGGCATTTGATTTGCCAAAAGATAATTCGTTTGAGTTTAAGTATCTTGTTGATGGTGCTTACTTAAATGAGCCTCAGGCGGATAGTTACCGTTGGAACCAATACGCAAACGCTGAAAATAGCGTTTTGGAAGTATAGTTATAAGTTTAGTTTGTTTGTGAAAATCCGTTTTGCTTTTAGGGTAAGACGGATTTTTTAATACGCTTGAATAGTAATTGGTATGCGATATATACAGTTAATTTTAATTCCTCTAGACATGCAAGGACTAAATCCATCAAACTTTTTCAATACTCTAATAGCTTCAGCATCTGCATCAGGTTGTAAACTTTTAACGGTTTGTAAGTTAGTTATTTTGCCTTCCTTGTCAACAATGAAAGAGGTTATTATTTTTCCGCCAACTTTTAAATTTTCAGGTTGATTAAAATTTTTAGCGATGAAGCTATAAAAAGCAGTCATTCCACCCTTTGGTTCTGGTTTAACATTCATAATGGTGTAATGATGTTTTTCACCATTTTCATCAGTACTTACTCCCGAAATAAGAATTCCTTCTTTATACGTTTCTTCAAAGGTAAACTTATTAATTGAATTTGAGCCTATCCAATTACCCTCTTTAAAGCCATTTAAAATTGCACCACTTGATGTCAGGACGGGTTTTTTAGACTTTTCTTTTGACTCTTCTTCAGTGTAAAATCCATTTCCATCAACAACTTTTGGATTGTTTTCAGCATCCCAATAGTTGTTTATTTTTAAAATAGACACAATATTTTTTTTCTCATCTTCGGTCAAAATGTATTCGCCTTCTAATTTTTTGACCCCATTTTCATACCAATACACGCATTTTCCAGATTTGTGTCCATCGTCATAGTTAATTATTGATTTTTTTGTTCCATTTTCGTAGTAAGAAGTGACTGCTCCCTTCTCAACTAAAAAATCTTTGTTGGTTGAAATGCCTTCACTTTCTAATTTGTCAGAGTCATAATATTGAGTAAATTGATAGAATTTTTGATCAAGATAATAATCTTTGATGATTCTATAAAATTTAAAATTTTCTTGTGAACATTCGGCATAGGTAGAATCTAAATACACAATTTTGTTATTTAAATTTTGGCCTAAAACTACTTTTGTGAAAAGTAAAAAAACGAAAATAAATTTTTTCATATAATTCGAATTATACCGCTACAGCACCTTTAATATGTGGATGCGGATCATATCCTTCTAATGTAAAATCTTCAAATGTGAAATCGAAAATGTTTTTTACGTTGGGATTTAAAATCATTTTTGGTAAAGCCCTTGGTTCACGCGATAATTGTAATTCGACTTGCTCAAAATGATTGTTGTAAATATGAGCATCGCCAAACGTATGAATGAATTCGCCCACTTGTAACTCGCAAACCTGTGCAATCATCATGGTAAATAGGGCATAAGAAGCGATGTTGAAAGGAACACCAAGAAAAATATCGGCACTTCTTTGATACAATTGACACGATAATTTTCCGTCAGCTACATAAAACTGGAAGAAAGCGTGACAAGGTGGCAA
This sequence comes from uncultured Flavobacterium sp., assembly GCA_964577105.1. Classification (GTDB taxonomy): domain Bacteria; phylum Bacteroidota; class Bacteroidia; order Flavobacteriales; family Flavobacteriaceae; genus Flavobacterium. Next base: position 51,634 of record CAZNWY010000017.1, on the reverse strand, counting down.
AGCTGCTTTTCCGTTGGCTACATTTTCTGAAAAGGATTTGGAAGTATCGGGTAAAACGGAAGGATTCCATGCAGAAACCAACATTCTTCTACTGTTTGGATTGTTTTTTAAGGTATCAATCAATTCGGTAATTTGATCGATTTCTTCGTTGTTCCAATTGCGCCATTGGTGACCATATACCGGACCTAAATCGCCGTTTTCGTCGGCCCATTCGTCCCAGATTTTAACACCATTTTCATTCAAATACTTGATGTTAGTATCGCCTTTTAAAAACCAAAGCAACTCATATATAATCGATTTTAAATGCAACTTTTTAGTCGTAACCATTGGGAAGCCTTCTGCTAAATCAAAACGCATTTGATATCCAAATACACTTTTGGTTCCAGTTCCGGTGCGATCGCCTTTTTGTGTTCCGTTTTCTAAAACGTGCTTTACTAAATCGTGGTATTGTTTCATTTTTATGTTGATTTGGTAATTTGTTGATTCGAATAACCAAACTAACAAATTACAAATTGGTTTTAAGATTCTCTTTTCGAAATTTCGTCTCTTATACGTGCTGCTTTTTCATAATCTTCATCTTGCACGGCACCTTCTAACAAATCGTGTAACTCAGATAAACTGAATTTTTTGTAGGCATTTTCAGGATTTGAATCGTCGTTGCCCATTCCAAATGTTTCTGGTGTCGAAAGAGCACCATCTTCATCGAGATTTTGATTTTCTGCATCAGCAGGATTTGCATTTAAGTAAATACCTGCTTTATCTAATATGTTTTTATAAGTAAAAATAGGCGCTTGAAATCGCAGTGCTAAAGCAATAGCATCAGAAGTTCTGGCGTCAATGATTTCTTCAATCTTATCTCTTTCGCAAATGATACTCGAGTAGAAAACACCATCAACTAGTTTGTGAATGATGACTTGTTTTACAACGATGTCAAATCGATCGGCGAAACTTTTAAATAAATCGTGTGTTAATGGTCTTGGAGGTTTGATTTCTTTTTCTAGAGCTATTGCAATAGATTGTGCTTCGAAAGCTCCAATTACAATAGGTAATTTTCGTTCGCCATCTACTTCATTCAAAATTAGGGCATAGGCGCCATTTTGTGTTTGACTGTAGGATATTCCTTTTATCGTTAGTTTTACTAAACTCATTTAGATTTTAGATTTCAAATATTAGATTTTAGACTTCTGAATTGAGATAAGTGTTCTTGTAAAAACGGATTTATAATCAATACAGTTTACCCTCTAGCCCTGATAGTAGTCTCGTTTTTTTTACGAGACGAATAGCAGGAATATGGACTGCAAAGTAACAAAAAAGATTCGCTTCTAAAAATAAAAAAAATAAGCTACCTAAAAATAATTTTAGATAGCTTATCGTATTTGAATTCGTTTTATTTTAACTGTTGTTTGCCTTAAACTCTTTTAGTTTTTGAGTCAATTTTGGAACAATATCAAAGGCGTCGCCCACAATACCATAATCGGCTACTTTAAAGAAAGGTGCCTCAGCATCGGTATTGATGACCAATTTCACTTTAGAAGAGTTGATTCCGGCGATGTGTTGAATCGCTCCAGAAATTCCCACTGCAATGTATAAATTAGTCGCAACAGGTTTTCCAGTTTGTCCTACGTGCTCACTATGAGGGCGCCATCCTAAATCGGAAACTGGTTTAGAACATGCGGTTGCAGCTCCAAGAACAGTTGCTAATTCTTCTAACATTCCCCAGTTTTCTGGACCTTTCAATCCGCGACCACCAGAAACTACGATATCTGCATCTGCAATAGTAACTTTTCCAGTTGTTTTTTCTACTGATTCTACTTTTACGTCAAAATCGGCATCGTTCAAACTTGGTGCAAAATTTTCTTCTGTTGCAGAAGCGCTGTTTTCTACCAAACCAAAAGAGTTTTTGGCTAATGATAATACTTTAACGTCTGTTGCAATTTCTGTAATATTGAATGCTTTGTTTGAAAATGCGTTTCTTTTTACTTGAAATGGAGAAGTTGAAATTGGTAATCCAACAACATTAGAAGCAAATCCAGCTTCTAAACTTACCGATACTAATGGTGCTAAATACAAACTATCGGTTGTAGAAGAAAGTACAATTACTTTAGCGCTTTCTTTTTGAGCCGCTTGTTTGATCACATCGGCATAGGCTTTTGCATTAAAATTAGCTAATTTATCGTTAGTTACTTTTAATACTTTGTCGACACCGTATTTAGATAATTCAGAAACATTTTCTGCGTTAACAGTTACTGCTGTTACAGTTGTTCCAAGAGATTCAGCTACTTTTTTGGCATAAGAAGCCAATTCAAAAGCTACTTTTTTGAATTTTCCGTCTGCTGATTCTGCGTATATTAATAATGACATTTTTTCTAATTTTTAAGAATTCGTAATTCGTAATTTTTAATTCGTAATTAAATTACTTTTGCTTCGTTGTGTAAGGCATTTACCAATCCGTCTAAATCATCTGCAGCGAATAATTTTACTGCCGATTTTGGAGCTGGTTTTTCAAATTTCACCGCTTTGGTATTGATGTTGGCACTTACAGGTTCTAAAACAGTCAACACTTTCGTTCTTGCCGTCATGATACCGCGCATGTTTGGAATGCGTAAGTCTTTTTCTTCTACCAAACCTTTTTGTCCACCAATTACTAATGGAAGTCCTGCTGAAATGATTTCTTTTCCACCATCAATTTCTCTAGCCGCTTTTGCAGCAGAGCCGTCAACGGTAAGTTCGGTACAAGAATTAACAAAGTTATATCCTAATAAACCAGCTAACATTCCAGGAACCATTCCACCATTGTAGTCTAATGATTCTTTTCCGCAAATTACTAAATCGTAATTTCCAGATTTCACCACTTCAGCTAATTGTTTGGCTACGAAAAATCCGTCTGTTGGATTAGCGTTTACACGAATGGCTTCGTTGGCACCAATAGCTAGTGCTTTTCTTAAAGTTGGTTCGGTATCGGCACCACCAACATTTACTACAGTCACATTGGCTCCTTGTTGTTCTTGAAACCAAATCGCTCTAGTTAAACCAAATTCATCATTTGGATTGATAACATACTGAACGCCGTTAGTATCAAATTCTGAATCGCCGTTCACGAAGTTAATTTTGGAAGTAGTATCAGGCACATGGCTGATGCAAACTAATATTTTCATTATAGTATGATTAAAAAATTTTCTGAGCGTAAAAGTATAAAATATATTTCTAATTTTTGTATGCATGCATAATATTTTTATAAAAAACATCAGTATTATATCGATTTCGTTACTATTGCTTGAAGTCTTTAGAACAGATTTAACTTTTGTTCAATAAATAAAGTAGCTGAACGCAGTTGTATTATTTAGGTTTATTATGTTTTTTTATCATTTTTAATTTTTACTTTTGCTATCCAAAATTGACATTAAGAAATTTTATATATGAGAACTATACAATTTAGAGAAGCGATTGCCGAAGCCATGAGTGAAGAAATGCGTCGCGATGAAGCCGTATATTTAATGGGTGAAGAAGTAGCCGAATACAACGGTGCTTACAAAGCTTCTAAAGGAATGTTAGATGAATTCGGACCAAAACGCGTTATTGATACTCCAATTGCTGAGTTAGGTTTTGCCGGAATTGCAGTGGGTTCTGCCATGAATGGATGTCGTCCTATTGTAGAATACATGACGTTCAACTTTTCATTAGTTGGAATTGACCAAATTATCAATAATGCGGCTAAAATGCGTCAAATGTCGGCTGGACAATTTCCAATGCCGATGGTTTTTCGTGGACCAACAGCTTCTGCTGGGCAATTAGGAGCAACACACTCACAAGCATTTGAAAACTGGTTTGCTAACACTCCAGGTTTGAAAGTGGTAGTTCCATCAACGGTTTATGATGCTAAAGGATTATTGAAAGCTGCTATTCGTGATGACGATCCAGTTATTTTTATGGAATCGGAACAAATGTATGGTGATAAAGGTGAAGTGCCAGATGGAGAGTACATCATTCCATTAGGTGTTGCCGATATCAAAAGAGAAGGTACTGATGTTACTATTGTGTCTTTCGGAAAAATCATTAAAGAAGCTCATATTGCTGCCGATGAATTAGCAAAAGAAGGTATTTCTTGTGAAATTATTGACTTGAGAACAGTTCGTCCGATGGATTACGATGCCATTATCAATTCGGTTAAAAAAACCAATCGTTTGGTAGTTTTGGAAGAAGCATGGCCATTTGCTAGTGTGGCTTCAGAAATTACGTATATGGTTCAAGAAAGAGCGTTCGACTATTTGGATGCACCAGTACAAAGAATTACAACAGCCGATACACCAGCGCCTTATTCGCCAACCTTATTGAAAGAATGGTTGCCTAATTCAGCAGATGTTGTTAAAGCTGTCAAAAAAGTAATGTACAAATAATATAATCTACTATATTTGAGGCTTCATCAGAGAAAATTTGATGAAGCTTTTTTTTACTTGCTATGAAAAAAATACTTTTATGTTTTTTTGTGTTCGGATTCGTCAGTATGGCTTTTGCTCAAACCAAAGTCAGTGGTGTTGTTATTGATAAAAACAATCAGCCTGTTTCGTATGCTAATATTGTTTTTAAAGGTTCTAACGAAGGAACGGTAAGTGACGAAAATGGTAAATTCTATCTAGAATCTGCCAAAAATTATAAAACTATTGTTGTGGCTTTTGTAGGTTTTACTGATAAAGAAGTCGATTTAGAAAAGCCAGTTACCTACAATATGAAAGTGCTTCTTAGTGAAGAAGAAGTACTTAAAGAAGTGATAATTTATAAAGGTAAAACTTCTAAAAAAAACAATCCGGCTCTTGCTATTCTTCGAAAAATTTGGGAACGAAAAAGAAAAAATGGCTTGCGCATGTTCAATCAGTATCAGTATGAAAAATACGAGAAAGTCGAATTTGATTTGAATACCATCGATAGCGCTTTTATGAAAAACAAAATCTTTAAAGGTATGGAGTTTGTTTTCAAAAAAGTAGATACTTCTAAAGTTACTGGTAAAACCTATTTGCCTATTTTTATTAACGAATCGATGTATGACGTCTACGGCGATAATAAGATTAAGAAAGAAAAATCGATTCTAAAAGCCAATAAAAACTCGGGTTTAGGTAATGGTGATGGCGTGAATACGTTTATTAAAGATTTGTATAACGACTACAACATCTATAACAATCACTTGAATTTTTTCGATAAAAGTTTTACCAGTCCAATTTCTACAACTGGAATCGATGTCTATAATTATGTGTTGAAAGACAGTGCTTTTGTAGATAAAAAATGGTGTTACAACATTGTGTTTTATCCGAGAAGAAAAAACGAGCTGACTTTTAAAGGTGATTTTTGGGTAAACGATTCGACTTATGCCATCAAAACCATCAATATGGCGGTGTCAAAAAGTGCCAACATCAACTGGGTAAAAGACATTTATATCGAACAAGAATTTGATGTGGTTAATGATTCTGTGTTTCTTTTAACACGAGATTACATGATGTCTGATTTTGCTTTGAATAAAAAAGAAGATTCTAAAGGAGTTTATGGTAAACGAACAACACTCTATAGAAATCATAAGTTCAACGAAGAAAAACCCGATAAGTTTTATAAAGAAGAGGTTAATTTTATTGATAATTCAGTATTCACTAAATCGGACGACTATTGGGAACAAAATCGATTTGAAAAACTTAATAAAGATGAAATTGGGGTGTACAAATTATTAGATACCCTCAAAACTGTCAAGAGGTTCAAGCAAATGTATAATCTGGTGAGTATATTAGGTAGTGGATACATTAACTATAATAAATTTGATTACGGACCAATATTTTCAACGCTAGGTTATAATGTGGTAGAAGGTTGGCGCGTTCGAGTGGGTGGAAGAACTTATTTTGGGCCCAACGATAAATGGCGTTTGCAAGGTTATACCGCTTATGGATTTGACGATAACAAATTCAAGTATGGCTTGTCGGGTAAATGGATGATTGATACCAAAAATAGAATTATTATTTCTGGAGGAAACCGTCGTGATGTAGAACAAATAGGCGCCAGTTTAACCACAACTAATGATGTTTTGGGCAGAAGTTTTGCGTCCTCAAGTGTATTTAGTACGCGAACTAATGGTAAGTTAACCAATATCAATCTAACCAATCTATCTATTGAAATTGAACCTGTTAAAAATTTAGTGTTTCAAACAGGCTTTTCTTATCGAACCTTACAATCGGCGTCGCCAACGTTCAGTTTAGATTATTATGCAGACGATACCTATACTACTACAAAAAGTGTTGTAAAACAGTCGGAAGTTAATCTTCAGGTGGAGTATACACCAAATAAAAAAACGGTAGGTTATGGCGTAGAGCGATTGAATGTAGATAGTCCGTACAGCCGATTTTTCGTCAACTATAGTCAAGGTTTTAAAGGTTTAATGAATAGTGATTTTGATTACAGCAAAATCCAATTGTATTATAAGCAACCGATTCTTATTGGACCTTTAGGAAGAACGAATCTGACCATGGAATTGGGTAAAACGTTTGGTCAAGTGCCACTCGGATTGATGAGTGTGATTCCGGGAAATCAAACCTATTTTGTTATCGGAAATACCTTTAGTAATCTTAACTTCTACGAATTTGTGTCCGATCGATACGCAACCTTGCAATGGGAACACAATTTTCAAGGAAGATTGTTGTCTAGAATTCCAATCATGAGAAAACTCAATTGGAGAGAAATTATAGGTGTTAGATCCGTTTATGGAGATATTTCTAAAGAGAACATACTGCTTAATGCTTCGGGTTTACAATACAAAGCTCCAACAACTCCGTATTGGGAATATAGCGTTGGAATCGGAAATATCTTCAAAGTTTTCAGAATAGATGCTTGTTGGAGAGGAAATTACACCGATGTTCCCGGCACCAATAATTTTACCATTAAAGGTGAGTTTGGTTTCTATTTTTAATCAAAATTGTATCGTTATCAGTCAAGAGATGAGATGATTTTGCTTTCTTATACTTAGACGTTTTTCAAACTTTTACTGCATTTGTGGTTTTGGCATCAGTATGATGTAAATGACACTAAAATAAAAATGTAAAATTACTATACATTTTTAGGGCATTTTTCTATAATTACTTACCTTTGCGCACTTTTAAAAACTAATAGAAAAAATGACAGCAGATAAAGTACAAACCTTTGATGTTTTGGTAGAAATTCCAAGAGGAAGTAGAAACAAATACGAGTACGATTTTGATTTAAAAAGAATGCGATTTGACCGAATGTTATTTTCGTCAATGATGTATCCTGCAGATTACGGATTTATTCCAGAAACTTTAGCTTTAGATGGCGATCCATTAGATGTATTGGTGTTGGTTACCAAACCTACATTTCCAGGATGTGTTATTGAAGTAAAACCAATTGGAGTTTTTCACATGGCAGACGATAAAGGACCAGACGAGAAAGTAATTTGTGTTCCTGTATCCGATCCAAATTGGAACCATTTAGAAGATTTGACAGATATCAATCCGCATCTTTTAAAGGAAATAGAGCATTTCTTCGAAGTATATAAAGATTTAGAAAAGAAAAAAGTAGATGTACAAGGTTGGGGCGATGTTAAAGAAGCACAACGCATCATCAAAGAATGTGTAGATCGATTTGATGCAATTGAAAATAAACCAGCAGGGTTATTCAGCATTAAATAGTTGATAACATTATTAATAAAAGGCAATCTGAAATTATCAAGATTGCCTTTTTTTTTTATATTTGTTACTATTAACAACCAAATTAATTATTTAAATATGAATAACTTTATGATTTATGTGCCAATAGTCATGGCATTAATTGGATTAGCCTTTATGGCAATCAAAAGATCTTGGGTTTTAAAACAAGATGCCGGAGACGGTAAGATGAAAGAGATTTCAGATTACATTTACGAAGGCGCCTTAGCTTTTCTTAAAGCAGAATACAGATTACTTGCTATTTTTGTGGTACTAGCCAGTATCGTTTTAGCAGGAATCACTTTTTTACCAGGTGTTAAAACCGATATATTAATTGTTATTGCATTCGTTTTCGGAGCATTTTTCTCTGCTCTAGCAGGAAATATGGGAATGAAAATTGCCACTAAAACCAACGTTAGAACCACACAAGCAGCGCGTTACAGTTTACCACAAGCACTAAAAGTATCTTTTGGTGGTGGAACTGTAATGGGGTTGGGTGTAGCTGGTTTAGCAGTTTTAGGATTAACCGGATTTTTTATTGTGTTCTATACCATCTTCATGAAAGGCGCTTGGACCAATACCGAAGACATGACTAAAGTACTTGAAACTTTAGCAGGATTCTCTTTAGGTGCTGAGTCTATTGCTTTATTTGCTCGTGTGGGTGGAGGTATTTATACCAAAGCTGCCGACGTAGGTGCTGACCTTGTAGGTAAAGTAGAAGCCGGTATTCCAGAAGATGATCCTCGTAATCCTGCTACTATTGCCGATAACGTAGGAGATAACGTAGGTGACGTTGCAGGTATGGGTGCCGATTTATTTGGTTCATACGTAGCAACTGTTCTAGCGGCAATGGTATTAGGAAATTATGTAATTAAAGACATGGGTGGAAACCTTAAAGATGCTTTCGGTGGAATCGGGCCTATTTTATTACCAATGGCTATTGCAGGTTTCGGAATTTTGTTCTCTATCATCGGAACCATGTTAGTGAAAATCACTAGTGACGATGCCAAAGAAGCACAAGTTCAAAAAGCCTTAAACATCGGAAACTGGGTTTCTATTGTATTAACTGCCGTAGCTTGTTTCTTTTTAGTACAATACCTACTTCCAGCAACCATGAAAATGAATTTTTATGGAGAAGGATTAAAAGATATCTCGTCTATGAGAGTATTTTATGCTACCATCATTGGTTTAATTGTTGGTGGAGCTATCTCATCAGTAACCGAATATTATACAGGTTTAGGAACAAAACCAGTATTGGCGATTGTACAAAAATCGTCAACTGGAGCAGGAACTAACGTTATTGCTGGTTTAGCTACAGGGATGATTTCAACCTTTCCAACCGTATTATTATTTGCTGGTGCTATTTGGGCTTCTTATGCTTTTGCAGGATTCTATGGTGTGGCGTTGGCAGCTTCTGCTATGATGGCTACTACAGCAATGCAATTAGCGATCGACGCCTTCGGACCAATTTCTGATAACGCTGGTGGTATTGCAGAAATGAGTGAATTACCAAAAGAAGTGCGTACACGTACCGATATTTTAGATTCAGTAGGTAATACTACCGCTGCCACAGGAAAAGGATTTGCTATTGCTTCGGCAGCGTTAACGTCATTAGCGTTATTTGCAGCGTATGTAACCTTTACAGGAATTGACGGTATCAACATCTTCAAAGCGCCAGTATTAGCGATGTTGTTTGTAGGTGGTATGATTCCGGTAGTGTTCTCAGCTTTAGCGATGAACTCAGTAGGTAAAGCTGCCATGGATATGGTATATGAAGTGCGTCGTCAGTTCAAAGAAATTTCCGGAATTATGGAAGGAACAGGCAAACCAGAATATGGTAAATGTGTTGAAATTTCTACCAAAGCGGCTTTACGCGAAATGATGTTACCAGGAGTGTTAACCATTGGTTTCCCAATAGCTATTGTATTATTAGGTAAATTAGTATACGGAAGCAACAACCAATTAATCGCCGAAATGTTGGGTGGTTATATGGCAGGTGTAACGGTATCTGGAGTACTTTGGGCAGTGTTCCAAAACAACGCTGGTGGTGCTTGGGATAATGCTAAAAAATCATTCGAAGCTGGGGTTGAAATCAACGGAGAAATGACCTACAAAGGTTCTGATGCACACAAAGCAGCGGTAACTGGGGATACAGTTGGAGATCCATTCAAAGATACTTCGGGTCCATCGATGAACATCTTAATCAAATTAACTTGTTTAATCGGATTAGTCATTGCGCCAATCTTAGGAAAAGGTTCGGCTCCAGAAGGTGGTAAAGAAATGAAATGCACCATCGAAATGAAATCATCTTGTTCTGAAGATATGGGCGGATGCGACATGAGCAAATGTGCAACCATGACTAAAGACGAGTGTGCTAAAATGTGCGACAGCCTTAAATGTTCTCCAGAACAAAAAGAAAAATGTCTATCTCATTATGATGCTGACGGAAAATTTGTAGCACCAAAAGAATGTGAAGGCGGTATGAAAAAAGACTGTTGTGCTAAAAAAGAAATGACTTCAAGCGAAGGCAAAGACGTTAGAGTTGAAATTACAAACAACAACGGCAAAGCCAAAGCTACTGTAACTACTACAATAGGAGGTAAATCTACTTCTCAAACTTTTGAAGGTACAGAAGCCGAAGTAAAAGCTAAAGTAGACGCTTTGAAATAAGATTTCTTAGATAATAAATACAAAAGCCTCACACATCGTGGGGCTTTTTTTTATTGTTTTTTATTGTACATTTAACCAATCATAAATAATCAATAGATGTTTAAAAAACTGTTTTTCTTTGTGGTAATGATTACCAATGTCGCTTTTTCGCAAAACGAATTGCCATTAATTCCAATGCCTAAAGAAATAGAAGTAGGTAATAGAGGTTTTGTTTTAACTAATACAACTGTTATCAATGCCGATAAAAATTCTTTTGAAGCAAAATATTTAAGAGATATTATTCAACAAAATTTGGGAATAGATGTTAAAATTTCACCATCTTCCAATGCTTCTTCTAAAATCAATTTTTATTCAACAGTTCCAGATACAGATAACTTTAAAGAGGAGTCGTACTACCTTTCAATAGATGAACAAAGAATTGAAATTCAAGCGACTACCAAAAAAGGAATTTTCTATGCAATTCAATCTTTAATACAATTATTTCCTTTAAATAAAGCACCAGAAGTAAAATTGCCAGCAGTTCAAATTTTTGATACACCAAAATACGCTTGGCGTGGTATGCACCTTGATTGTGCACGGCATTTCTTCCCAAAAGAGTTTGTCAAAAAATACATCGATTACATAGCCATGTACAAGTTCAATACGTTTCATTGGCACTTAACCGACGATCAGGGTTGGCGTATTGAAATCAAAAAATATCCTAAACTCACCGAAATTGGAGCTTGGCGCAACGGTTCGATGGTAGGGCATTACAACGAACAAAAATACGATTCCATTCGCTACGGCGGATTTTACACTCAAGACGACATCAAAGAAATTGTGGCTTATGCCACGCAACGTCACATTACGGTAGTCCCAGAAATTGAAATGCCAGGTCATGCGGTAGCTGCTTTGGCGGCTTATCCCGAATATTCGTGTACGGGCGGTCCTTTTGAAGTAGCCAAGCAATGGGGTGTTTTAGACGATGTGTTTTGTCCAAAAGAAGAAACCTTTACTTTTTTACAAGATATTTTAACCGAAGTAATGAGTTTGTTTCCATCTCAATACCTTCATATTGGTGGTGATGAATGTCCGAAAACACGTTGGAAAACCTGTCAGCATTGCCAAGCTTTGATTAAAGAAAAAGGACTTAAAGACGAACACGAGTTGCAAAGTTATTTTGTGCAACGAATCGAGCAATTTGTCAACAGTAAAGCTCGAAAAATTATAGGTTGGGACGAAATTCTAGAAGGTGGTTTAGCGCCCAATGCGGCAGTAATGAGTTGGCGCGGTACCGTAGGCGGAATTGCAGCTGCCAAACAAAAGCACTTTGTAGTGATGACACCAGGGTCGCATTGTTATTTTGATCATTATCAAGGTGATCCTAAAAACGAACCACTCGCCATTGGAGGATACACTACGGTAGAAAAAGTATACAGTTTTAATCCAACTCCAACCGAATTAACTCCCGAAGAAAGCCAATACATTTTGGGAGCACAAGCCAATCTTTGGACCGAATATATTGAAGATGCTGCAAAAGTAGAATACATGATTTTTCCTAGAATGATGGCCATGTCCGAAGTGCTTTGGGGAACTTCAAATCCAGATAAATTTAAAGATTTTCAAACCCGAATGCTGCAACAGGTTGCAACTTTGGATCAAAAAGGAATTCATTACAGCAAAGCTATTTTTGAAGTCACTTCCACAACCATGCCAGCGCCCAACGAAAATGGAGTGTTGTTTACCTTAAAATCAGCTACAAATTCTAATGGTATCCGATATACTACTGATGGAACACAACCGATTTGGAGTTCCAATGAGTATATCCAACCTATAGAAATCACAAAAAGTCAAAGTGTCAAAGCCGCTTATTTTGAAAAGGAAATTCAAAAAAGTGCCATAATGGAACAAAAGTTCTATTGGAGTAAATCGGTCGGGAAAAAGATTACTTTAGTGAACCTGCCTCATGAAAATTATAGTATTGGCGGCGCATTTACCTTAGTAGATGGAATTGAGGGTGACCGAAGTAAATTTGGTCGCGATTGGCTGGGGTTTTTAGGGAAAGATATGGTTGCTACTATCGATTTAGGAGCTGCAACAACCATTCATCAAGTGGCTGTTAGCGTGCTTTCCAACGAAGGCAGTTGGATTTATTATCCTAATAGCATCGAAATTTTAGTTTCAAGTGATGGAAAAGAATTCAAGTCGATTAAACAACTTTCATCTTCTGAAATAAAAGCAGTTGACGGATTGGTGCATGTGGATTTTGATGCGCAATCGGCTCAATATGTAAAAGTAATTGCTACTAATTTAGGTAAAATACCAACAGGAATGCCAGGTGCAGGTTCTAATGCTTGGCTTTTTGTAGACGAAATAGGTGTAGAATAAAACAAACTAATCATGGCAAATCGCAGAAATTTTCTAAAAACAGCCGCAGTAGGTTCGGTTGCATTGGCGTTAAATTCTTTCAAATCGAAAGAAGAATCTTTGACTATCGAATCGGGTGTTGTCAATAAACCCATTGTGCTTTCTACGTGGAATTTTGGAGTAAAAGCCAATGGAGCCGCTTGGGAAATTTTAAAGAATAATGGTCGAGCCCTAGATGCTGTTGAAGCCGGTGTTCGTGTTCCCGAAGGCGACCCTACAGAACGCACCGTAGGTTATGGCGGAAGACCCGATCGTGATGGAAGAGTCACTTTGGATGCTTGTATCATGGACGAATTTTCTAACATTGGTTCGGTGGCGTGTTTAGAATACATTAAACATCCTATCTCGGTGGCGCGTGCCGTCATGGAAAAGACGCCTCATGTAATGTTAGTGGGTGATGGAGCATTACAATTTGCTTTGGCGCAAGGATTTCCAAAAGAAAACTTATTGGTAGAAGCATCTGAAAACGATTGGAAAGCATGGCTCAAAACCAGTCAATACCAACCCATTATCAATATTGAAAATCACGATACAATTGGTATGATTGCTTTGGATAGTTTCGGAAATTTATCAGGCGCTTGCACTACAAGTGGTATGGCGTTTAAGATGCACGGACGAGTAGGAGATTCGCCGATAATTGGGGCAGGATTGTATGTAGATAATGAAATTGGAGCTGCCACAGCCACGGGTCATGGCGAAGAAGTCATCCGAATTGCGGGTTGTCATCTAGTAGTCGAATTGATGCGTCAAGGAAAATCACCTCAAAAAGCTTGTGAAGAAGCTGTTGCTAGGATTGTAAAACTGACCAAAACCAGAAATAAAGATTTGAAAGACATTCAAGTTGGATTCATTGCTTTGAATAAAAAAGGAGAATACGGCGCCTATTGTATCCAAGGCGGATTCAATTATGCGGTGAATGACAATTCGGGTAATAAATTAGTCGATGCTGATTACTTTTTAAAATGAGAGCACAATTAGAAATCGCTTGTTTCAATTTACAATCGGCTATAATCGCTCAAGAAAGTGGTGCCGATAGAGTAGAGCTTTGTGACGGAATTACTCTTGGAGGAATCACACCCAATAGTGAAATGGTAGCCAAAGCACGACAAGGGCTAACGATAGATTTGAATGTTATGATTCGACCTCGTGGTGGTAATTTTGTGTATTCTGATGCTGAGTTTGAACAAATGAAGTCTGAAATCGTAGCGTTCAAAAAATATAATGTCAATGGTTTTGTTTTTGGAATTCTGAACGAAAATAATACTATTAATATCGAACAAAATACCGAATTGGTGCAATTGACACATCCTTTTCCGTGTACTTTTCATAGAGCTTTCGATGAGGTTTTAGATGCTTTTAAAGCTCTGGAAGATTGTATCGATTGTGGTTTCAAAACTATTTTAACTTCGGGTCAAGCACCTAATGTGATGGAGGGCAGTCTTCAATTAGCTGAACTGGTTTCTAAAGCCAATAACCGAATTACCATCATGCCCGGCGGAGGATTACGTTCGAGTAACATCACCATTGTACAGCAACAAACTAAAGCTAATTTTTATCATTCGTCAGCTATAACAGATGGTGGTGAAACGGCCAATGCTGTCGAAGTTGAACGATTGCTATATCATTTAAAAAAATAACTATGTTTTCAAGCCAGAAACATACCTTTATTATAATCATTGTTTGGTTTTTTTCGATGTCTTTTTTCGGACAAACTACCGAGCGTAATCTAGATTTGGAAGTTTGGAAGTTTAAAAAAGTTTCCGAAGAACAATGGTTTGCTGCTACAGTACCTGGAACTGTTCATACCGATTTGTATGCCAACCAACTCATTCCAGATCCGTTTTACAGCGATAATGAAAAGAAACTTCAGTGGATTGAAAATGAAGATTGGTGCTATCAAACGACTTTTTCTGTATCACCATTAGAATTGAAAAATCAAAGTTGTTTGCTGCAATTTGATGGTTTGGATACTTATGCTGAGGTGTATTTGAATGGGACTAAAATTCTGATGGCAAACAACATGTTTCGCACTTGGAAAGTTGATGTGAAAAAGGTGCTGAAGTTAGGCGATAATACACTTACAATTACTTTTAAATCGGCAGTAAAAATGGCTCAAGAAGAAGCTAAAAAGTTGCCGTATGTTTTGCCTGGTGATGAAAAAATATTCGTTAGAAAAGCGCAATACCAATTTGGTTGGGATTGGGGACCAAGGTTGGTAACAGCCGGAATTTACAAACCTATCAAATTGGTTTTTTGGAATGCTGCACAGATTGAAAAGGTCAACTATAGTCAAGAAGTGTTAACCGATGAGGTAGCTAAGCTTACATTCAAAACTACTATCAATTGTCAAAAATCTGGAAAATACAGCCTCAAAATAAACGACAAAATTCAAAATATTGATTTGAAAATGGGAAGTAATGAAGTAAGCGTTCCATTTGAAATCAAAAAGCCAAAACAATGGTGGACTAATGGTTTGGGAGAAGCGTTCTTGTATCCATTTGAAATTACCTTGTCTCAAAACGGAAAAATACTTTCGCAGAAGAAACTCAACATAGGTTTACGAACAATTGAATTAGTTCAAGAACAAGATGCCAAAGGCAAAAGTTTTTATTTCAAATTGAATGACGTTCCAGTTTTTATGAAAGGCGCTAATTACATTCCTGCCGATAGTTTTTTGCCTCGAGCCTCCGACTCGGTTTATAAAAAAACGGTTCAAAATGCAGTTGCTGCCAATATGAATATGTTGCGTGTTTGGGGTGGAGGCGTTTATGCCGATAATGCATTTTATGAAGCATGCGATCAAAACGGAATTCTAGTTTGGCAGGATTTTATGTTTGCTTGTGCGATGTATCCTGGTGATGCGACTTTTTTACAAAACGTACAAAACGAAGTGGTAGATAACGTTACTCGTTTGCAAAACCATGCTTGTATTGCTTTGTGGTGTGGCAATAATGAAAATGATGAAGGCTGGCACAATTGGGGTTGGCAAAAACAATACAATTATTCTGCACAAGATTCAACCACCATTTGGAACGATTATCAAAAGCTATTTCACGACATTATTCCAAATACACTAAATCGTTTACTTGCTCCATCCGAAAACCGCTATTGGCCTTCTTCGCCTTCAATTGGTTGGGGTAAAAAAGAAAGTTTGACGCAAGGTGATGCTCATTACTGGGGCGTTTGGTGGGGCAAAGAACCTTTTGAAATTTATAAAAAGAAAGTAGGAAGATTTATGAGTGAGTACGGATTTCAAGGCATGCCCAATCTAGAAACATTTTTATCTTTTGCTCCTAAATCGGAATTGAATTTTAATTCGGATGCGGTAAAGAACCACCAAAAGCACCCAACGGGTTATGCTACTATCAATGAGTATATGGAACGCGATTATAAAGTTCCGAGTTCGTTTGAAGATTATATTTATGTTTCACAATTGTTGCAAGCAGAAGGAATGAAAACCGCTATTGAAGCGCATCGTCGTGCCATGCCCAATTGTATGGGAAGTTTGTTTTGGCAGCTCAACGATTGTTGGCCAGTAACATCATGGAGTGCGGTAGATTATTATGGACGTTGGAAAGCATTGCAATATCAGTCGAAACGCAGTTTTGAAAACCTACTCATTAGTGTTACCGAAAATGAAACCGATTATCAAATTTATGTTGTTAACGATGAGACGAAGGTTTATGAAGGTGATTTTGTAGTGAAGTTGATGGATTTTAAAGGAAAGGAAATCTGGAAAATCAATGAATCTGTTGAAACCGCAGAACACTCAAGTGAGTTGCGCTTTGAAATTCCGAAAGAGAATGTTGCTGTCTCAGAAAAGGCAAAAAGTTTTTTGGCGATATCTTACAAAACCAAAGATGGAAAAGTGGTTGAAACGCAATACTATTTTGTAAAACCCAAAGAATTAGCTTTGACAAAACCCCATCTTCAATACCGTAAAATAAATGATGTAACGCTAGAAATCACTTCCGATGTTTTGGCTAAAAATGTATATCTGTCAGCGCCAGAGCAGCCTTTTTTTAGTGATAACTATTTTGATGTGTTGCCCAACCAAAAAGTCATCATCACTTTGTCAAAACCAGTTAGTGCTATTGCCATGAAATCGTTGATTGATACAGAACATTAAGCATCTTCAATCACCATCAAATAATTCGATATGAAAAACTTTTTATATTTCATTTTACTGTTTTCAGGTATTGCTTATGGACAGAATCAAGCGACTTTAGACAGCATTGCTTTAGATTATAAGAAATGTTTAGATGAGACAAAAGATAGAGTTACTTGTACCAAAGAACTTTTTTGGATATACCAAGATATTCAATTTGATTTTTACCATCAATCGGTTGTGGGTTTAGATAGTATTACAAAAATGAATCGGGCCAAAGAGTGTGGCGAATGGGTTAAAACCAAAGACTATTTTGTTGGAGTACAATTTTTAAAATTCAAGCAAAAGTATCCGAAAGAGCGCATTGATAAACCCAGTAAGATGGCCGAAAACGATGCTTATATGGCTTTCAAAAACATTTGTGATTATATTTTGGAACGGATTAAATATCTTCTGAAGCAAACGGAATCGAAGAAGTAAAGTATAAAAAAAGGTAGTTGAATTTTAGGGTTTCAATACTATTTTAAAATAAAAAATGCCTCACAACGGTAAGGCATTTATATCTTATTAAAATAATCCGTTAATCTCAGCATCAATTCGATTGATGATCATCCCTAAATCTTCGGGATTGTTTACAAAATCAATATCGTCAACGTCAATGATTAGTAATTTTCCTTTATCGTAGGTGGTAATCCAAGCTTCGTAGCGCTCGTTCAATCGGCTTAAATAGTCAATCGAAATGGTGTTTTCGTAATCGCGACCGCGTTTGTGAATTTGGCCTACTAAATTCGGAATCGAACTTCTTAAATAAATCAACAAATCGGGTGCTTTTACCAAACTTTCCATCAATTCGAAAAGTGATTTGTAGTTTTCAAAATCACGATTGGTCATCAATCCCATAGCATGAAGGTTGGGAGCAAAAATGTGTGCATCTTCATAAATCGTTCGGTCTTGAATGATTTTTTTGCCGCTTTCGCGAATTTGCAACACTTGACGGAATCTGCTGTTCAAGAAATAAATTTGTAAGTTGAACGACCAGCGCTCCATTTGATGGTAAAAATCATCCAAATAAGGGTTGTCTACTACATCTTCAAAATGAGGTTCCCACTTAAAATGTTTTGCTAAAAAACGTGTTAGAGTTGTTTTTCCTGCGCCTATATTTCCTGCTACTGCTATGTGCATTATGGTATTGTAATTTTATAATTCGTAATTCCTTGGTCGGTAAAAATAGATAAAATTTGGTCTTTGTAATAAAAATTTTTAAACGATTTCTCAACAATTTCAATTTCGTAGCATTTATCAATGTTGCGGTCTCTAAGGTAGAGTTTGTTGTTTTGAGAGAATAGCATTTTGTTGGTTTCTAACAGTTGAAGATTGGAGTTGGATTCTACTATTCCATTAGAGAAAATTCTTCCATAAATGGTGCAGGTATTCCATTGATTTTGTTTGTCAATCCATTGAAAATAATTGAAATTGGTTTGGTAATACATAACACCATCTTTAATGGGTATTCTAAGATTTTTAAACGTGTTTGCATTCAAATCATACAAGCCAATTTGCTGATTTAAGATGTCAAAAACCCAAAGTTTATTTTGTCCCGAAATACCTACTGCAGAAGCTACAACTGGAGTTTCTAATTTAGAGAATTCCACTTTCTGAATTTCGTTCAATTGATTGTCTAGAATGATGACCGAGTTGAAAGCTTCATAAAAAACGACCACTTTCAAAGGATTTAAAATATCTATTTTGGTGATTTTTCCGAGCGATAAATTTTGATATTGTAACAAACCGCTTTCTGTTTTCTTAAAAAGCACATTGTTTTTGGTGTAGAAATAATTGTTAAAGCTGTCAAAACCTATGAAAGCATCAGCCTCAAGAGCGAAAGCATCTGTTTTTATTGGAGTTATCTTTTGGTTTTGCCCCAAAGTAACGCAACAATACAAAATCGTTAAAAAAGAAATGAGCTTTTTCATGATGATGCTAAATTACATTAAACCATTTGAATTTAAAGTAACTGTGATTAAATTTTTAACAAATCTTTGGTAACAAAAAACAAATCCAATCGTCATATTTGTTACTTCTAAAAATAAAAGCAATTTAAAATGAAAAAAATAACGTTTACTCTAGCACTATTACTGGCGTTCATTACCTCTCATGCTCAAAAAGATTTTCAAGGAATGGCAGTTTACGAATCGAAAACTAGTACCGCAGATTTCAAAAAGCGATTTGAAGGAAATAAAGACATTACGCCAGAAATGCAAAAAATGATAGAAGAACGAATGAAGAAAATGTTTGAAAAAACATTCGTTTTAAATTTTGATAAGCAAGCTTCTATTTACAAAGAAGAAGAAAAATTAGATGCGCCAGGACAAAATGGTGGTGGTATGCGAATGATGTCGTCTTTTATGGGTGGCGGCGGAACGTATTATAAAAATGCTAAGGATAAAACGTATACCGTTGATAAAGAATTTATGGGAAAAGAGTTTTTAGTAAAAGACACGCTAACTACCTACAAATGGAACATGGAATCGGAATCGAGAGTGATTGGTGGTTATACTTGTTATAAAGCTACAGCGGTAATTCCAGCAAGTAAAACCGATTTTAGAAATTTTAGACCTAAAAAAGAAGAAGATGTAAAGAAAGCTGAAGAGGCTAAAAAAGAGGATGCTAAAACAGCAGATGGTAAAGAAAAGAAAACCAGTTTTATGGATGAAATAGATTTGCCAAAAGAAATTACTATCACAGCTTGGTATACTCCAGAAATTCCTATCAATCAAGGGCCTGAAGGTTATTGGGGATTGCCAGGTTTAATTTTAGAAGTAAACGATGGTAAAACTACAATTTTGTGTTCAAAAATAGTTTTGAACTCTAAAGATAAAGTAGAAATCAAAGCACCAAATAACGGAAAAGTGGTGACTCAAAAGGAGTATGACGAAACCGTAATAAAGAAAATGGAGGAGTTTAGAGAAATGAACCAAGGCCAAGGTGGTGGCAGAAGAATGGAAATGAGAATGGGTAATTAATTATAATTCAGAAGAAAAAGAAGAATCTCGCTATGGGATTCTTCTTTTTTATTTAAATGATCAGATAAAAACAAGAATACACAGTTTCGGTTATGAAGAAAATTACACTACTTTTTATACTACTATCTACAGTTTCTTTTGCACAAAATATTCGTTTTGAAGGTGTTGTTTTAGAATCGGGTAAAACCCCTTTAGAAATGGCCAACATTATGGCGGTGAATCAAGCTACCAAAGGAATGGACGCCTATGCCATTACCAATGACAAAGGAAGATTTGTTTTGAATTTAAAACCTAATGCCACGTATACGATTAAATTGAGTTACATCGGAATGCAAAACAAAGAAATTACGGTAACTACAAAAGCCGAAAATATGGTTCAAAATATCTCGATGGAACCCGGTGGAATCCAATTGGATGGCGTTGAAATTGTTCGCGAAATGCCAGTTTCTATCAAAGGTGATACGATTGTATACAACGCCGATTCGTTCAAATCGGGTACCGAAAGAAAGCTTGAAGACGTTCTTAAAAAATTACCTGGAGTAGAAGTTAATGCCGATGGTGAAGTAGAAGTAGAAGGTAAAAAAGTAACCAAATTAATGGTAGAAGGAAAAGATTTTTTTGATGGTGACACCAAATTAGGGGTGAAAAACATCCCAGCAGACGCCATTGATAAAGTTCAGGTTTTAAGAAATTATAACGAGAATTCTATTTTGAAAGGCGTTGAAAACAACCAAGATAATGTGGCGATGAACATCAAATTAAAAGAAGGGAAAAAGAACTTTTGGTTTGGTGATATGACGGCTGGTGCCGGAAACAGCAAGCGTTACATTGTCAATCCGAAGTTGTTTTATTACAATCCGAAATACAGTGTAAACATCATTTCAAATTTTAATAATACAGGCGAATTGCCACTTACCATTCAGGATTATTTTAAAATGACTGGAGGTTTTAGGAATTTTATGTCGAAAGGTGGTAGTAGTTTCAATGTTTCTTCTAATGATTTGGGAATTTCATTGTTACGTAATAACAGAGCCAAAGAAATTACAACTCGTTTTGGAGCGACGAATTTTGCCTACAATCCAACAAAATCATGGACATTGA
Source organism: uncultured Flavobacterium sp. (assembly GCA_964577105.1). Classification (GTDB taxonomy): domain Bacteria; phylum Bacteroidota; class Bacteroidia; order Flavobacteriales; family Flavobacteriaceae; genus Flavobacterium. The sequence continues at coordinate 30,638 of CAZNWY010000017.1, read as the reverse complement.
GCGGTTTCGCAATTCTGTCGTCATCGACAACCGATTTAGAAACGCTAACTCAAACTACCATTCTTGCCAGTAATACGCAAACAACACGAAATGAATTGGCGCATCAAAAATCAGATTTTGGGTTGTTCAAATTGAGTTCGAGTTACAAACCAAATTCTAAATTCCAATTTGATTACGATGTGTTGAATAAACTTTCAAGGCAAAATGAAGAATCGGGATTGTTGCGAGAAAATATTTTTCCAGATAATACCACAACTTCTGAGAATATCGCAACTACAAAAAAGCAAAACCCAACTTCGGTAAATCAAAATTTAGGCTTGTATTATACGCAAAGCGATAAGAACGTTTTCGCTTTTGAAGCTCAACATTTGTATCAAGATGAAAACCCTTTTTACAACATGAATTTAGGATATAATCCGTTTCCGGATTTTCCATCAAATCCAAATAATTTAGGAATTATTGATCAAGGTTTGGGAACGCGTTACGACTTGAATCAAAATCGCTATGTTAAGACGAATAAACTCGATTCTAAATTGGATTATTATTACATGTTAACGCCGAAAAGCAACATCAACGTGACTTTAGGGAATACCTATTCATATCAAAGTTTTAGTTCTAATATCTACCAAGTTTTGAGTGGAGGCGCCATTAACGATATGAATTCCAATTCTAAAAACGATGTGCGTTATCATTTTAACGACGCCTTTTTAGGATTGCATTACAAAGTATTAACGGGTAAATTTACCATAACACCTGGAGTTAGTTTTCATACCTATGCCATGAACAACCAGCAATTAGGAACCGATTACAAACAAAACTTTACTCGAATTTTACCTGATTTCTTTGCGTTATATCAAATTAAAAAAGCAGAAACCTTGACTTATAATTTTTCGTTTACGAATGATTTTACCGACATCAATCAATTGGCTTCGGGGTATGTTTTATCAAGCTACAGTAGTTTATTTAGAGGATATAGAGGTTTAGAAAACGCCACTTCTCAAGTACATACATTACGTTATTTTAAATACAATATGTTCAATTTTGAAAATATTTTTGCCGTAGCCAATTATACTCGAAAAATAGATGCGGTTAAAACCAATGCCGAGTTTATCGGTGTTAATCAATCTTCTATGCCTTATAATTCGTCTAATTTTGCAGATGAATCTTTATCTGGTATGGGAAGCTACGGACGTTCATTCTTAAAAAATTATAAAGCTTCTACTAGCGTAAGTGTAAATTGGAACAAATATTATAATTTCCAAAATGGAGCTTTAGCAACTTCCAAAAGCTATGTTCAAAATTACACGTTCAAAGTTGCCACCAATTATAAGAATTTGCCAAACATTGAATTGGGATACAATTATGTGATTACAGACAACAATAATAATGGTAGAGTTACCAAAATTTATACGCAAAAACCCTTTGCTCGTTTGGATTATTATTTCTTGAAAAGCTTCTCGTTTGTGTCAGAATATGAATATTATAAGTATTATAACAACGACAAAACCATTCAAAATAATTACCAATTCTTGAGTGCGAGTTTGATTTATCAAAAAACAAAGGATAGTAAGTTTGAATACAAAGTTGCCGTAACCAATCTGTTAAATACAACCAGTTTAAACGATAACTCATTCAACCAATACAATACTACCAACTCGCAGTACACGGTTCAACCACGATATTTTATTTTCAGTTTGAAATACAATTTATAAGATCAAACGAGATAATTCTTAAAACTTCCTTTAAACAAAGGAAGTTTTTTTTTAAATCATAGTCATAATATATGCTCTACTAATTGCGTTAGTAAAATAAAAAAAACTATTTTTAACCGTTATTAACCAATCAACCATTTCATGAAAAAAACTTTTGTTCTGTTGTTTTTATTTGCTTTAACAACAACTTTTTCTCAAACAATTTTAGAGCCTGGCGTATACAAATCAAATGTAAAAGGACAAAACATTATGCTAAAAGTCTTTGAAGACAACAAGTATGAAATGTCGGTATTGTTTGGGCAGTATACGGTTGATAATGATACAATTACTTTTGGAGGTCAATCTAAAGGAGAATCTAATTTTAAAATTAAAGCGGATACAAAAGCCGAATTTTCAAGCACTTTAAAGATTAAATTCACGTCACCCTATATGATGTTTGTTGGGCGTTCTTTGTTTATTGGTACTCAAAAAGATGATAATTCAATGGTAGAATACAAGCCTATTTATGAATACATCAAAAACAAAGAAATGGATTATTCTAGAAATAAGGCGTTAACGATTAGCGTTGACAAAACAAAATACCTCTATTTTGTAGAAAATATACAAAATGAAACTACCATTTCTAAGTTTGAAATCAATCCTGAAACGAATGTAATAGAAGTCGAATATGAAGCTTTATCTCTAGCTAATATTAAGTTGAAAGGAGTTGTAGATCCTGAAACCAAAAAAATAGCCGTTATGGAAGGTAGAGGAGCAAATCCAATCTTCGTTTTTGAAAAAGAAGGAACTCAAACGCCTTTGGCAAACGCTATTAAACCTTTAGAAGTAAAATCTGATAAAAATTGGGTGAAAAACAATGGTTTTGAGCAAGAAGAAAATACAGAATATTTTGGCGAACGAGAAACAGCGACTTACACTTTCAAACATGCCAACTTAAAAACGTATGATGAAGCACTGAAAAGTATTGCTAAATCGGATTCTAAATTTTTGGTAGTTGCCTTTGACAATGATAACGAAGCAAAGAAAAAATTCACTCAATTTATAAAAAATTCAGAGCAAGAAATTTCAAATTATATGCGAAGAGCCTATAATTCAGAAAGAGATCATTTTAATTTTTATCTGGCTACAGAAAAAGATAAAAAGCTTCTCGAAAAATTTAAAATTAAAGACAATCCAACGTTACTTTTTTTGAATTCCAATGGCGATTTGTTGTACCACACCAAAGGAACGTTAGAAGATAATTCTGAAAAACTTGGTGCGTACTATTCGGTTGTTGACGAATTGAAAATTGCGAATGCCAAAATGAAATTGGATAAACTGTTAGTCAATAAAAAAACGCCATTGACTGAAATGAAAAAAGCATTTTTAGAAGTTTCTGTGACCAAAAAAGGTGCTTCGTATGATGATGATTTTGTTTCGCCTGCAGCTGATACCGTTGCTGTTGCTGTCGATAGAGATTATAATGAGGCAGTTGCAGATACTGCCTTGGCTGCAGTTTCGTTAGACGACGATTATTATCACGTTGAAGATCGAGGTAATTTGTACTCGTTTAAAGCTAAAAAAAGTGCTATTGAACAGCAATGGAAAAACATTTTAGATTTCTACACCAAGTTGAATACGTATGATGTAGATTTTGTTGAAATTGCTAAAAGAGAATTAATAGGCATTGGTTTTACAACCAAATTATTCGATGAAGTATCAACAGATTATCAGTATGATTTTAGGATATTAGACTACTTATACAAAAATTACAATCAAATCACTGCGGATGAAGTTTCTAAAAAAGATGTAGAAGAATATGATGATATGGGTTACAGAAGGTTTGAAACTGGAAATTATAATCTTGAAATTGCCTCAGTATTGAGTACTTTTTTTTCACAACGATTGAGTTCATCAACTTCTATTGATGCTGCCACAACAGAGAAGTACATGAAGTACAATAAAACGTTTTTGCAACTATCTGGCTACAATCTCAATAATTTTAAAACCTATTTAGAAAAAATAAGCAATAATGCATCCGATAAATCATTCTATTTTTCGGAATATGAAGACTTTTTCCAAACATTACAAAATAAAACACCAAGTCTCATAGAAACTCTAGATGCAATGTATTCTTCTCAAAAGGAAAAGTACATGGATTGGTCAGAATTTAAACAAATCTACTCAGGTATGGCTAATACTGTGGCTTGGGATGTAGTTGAATCTAAAACTAAAGATGCTAATTTAATTCAAAAAGCCGTACAATGGAGTGAATCTAGTTTGAAAATTGAGCCTAAAAGTCCTTATTATTTAGATACTTTGGGTCAGTTGTATTACATGAATAATCAAAAAGACAAAGCTATTATAACAGAACAAAAAGCAATTGATAGTATAGTTGATGGTGATAAAGAACAGATTAAAACCTACACCGATGTTCTACAGAAAATGAAAAATGGTACTTATTAAAACAAAAAAAACCTGACTAGAAATAGTCAGGTTTTTTTAACTTTTTTATTTTATAAATTGAATGCTGCTTTAACTTGATCTACAAAATCTAATTTCTCCCAAGTAAATAATTCAACGGTCATTGTTTTGTCTTCTCCATTTGGAGATTTAAATGTTTTGGTAACAACTTCTGGAGTTCTTCCCATGTGACCATAGGCTGCAGTTTCGCTATAGATAGGATTTCTCAATTTCAAACGTTGCTCAATGAAGTACGGACGCATGTCGAAAATTCCTTCTACAATTTTACTAATAGCACCATCTGTTAAGTCAACTTTTGCAGTTCCGTAAGTGTTAACGTTGATTGATGTTGGTTTAGCCACACCAATTGCATAAGAAACCTGAACTAAAACTTCGTCACACAATCCAGCAGCCACTAAGTTTTTAGCAATATGGCGAGTAGCATAAGCTGCAGATCGGTCTACTTTACTTGGATCTTTTCCAGAAAATGCACCACCACCATGAGCTCCTTTACCGCCATAAGTATCCACAATAATTTTTCTTCCAGTTAATCCGGTATCTCCGTGTGGTCCACCAATTACGAATTTTCCTGTTGGATTAATATGATACGTAATGTCGTCATTAAAGAAATGCGCATATTGAGGATATTTTGCTTTAATTCTAGGAATCAAAATCGAAATTAAATCACTTTTAATTTTTGCTAACATTTCTGCTTCTGGAGCAAAATCATCATGTTGCGTAGAAATTACGATAGCATCAATTCGTTGTGGTTTGTTATCATCAGAGTATTCTAAAGTTACCTGCGATTTAGCATCCGGACGTAAATAAGTGATTTCTGAATTTTCTCTTCTGATGTTGGCCAATTCGATTAATAATGCGTGAGCAATATCCAAAGCTAAAGGCATGTAGTTTTTAGTTTCATTAGTGGCATAACCAAACATCATTCCTTGATCACCAGCACCTTGTTCTTCTTTACTAGCTCTATCAACTCCTTGGTTGATGTCAGCAGATTGTTCGTGAATTGCTGATAAAACACCACAAGAATTTGCTTCAAACATATACTCGCTTTTAGTGTAACCAATTTTTTTGATTACATCTCTAGCAATAGTTTGAACATCAAGATAAGTATTCGATTTTACTTCTCCAGCAAGAATTACTTGTCCAGTAGTAACTAAGGTTTCACAAGCTACTTTCGACTCTGGATCAAATGCCAAAAAGTTGTCAATTAATGCGTCAGATATTTGATCAGCTACTTTGTCTGGGTGTCCTTCACTCACTGATTCTGACGTAAATAAATAAGCCATAATATACTTTATTTTAAATTAATTTTGGTCAAGAAAAAAGAAAATTGCAAAGGAAATGCTAAAGAAGAGTTTCTGCTTTAGCATTTTTTAATGAGGTTGCAATCAGTTCAAATTTTTCCTCTATTTTTTTGCAAATTTAGAAAAGTTTTTAAGTTTAAAATACTTTTTTTTATTTTTATTTATATATTTGTGCTACAAATAACTTTTTAAAACATAAACTATGATGAAAAAATTACTTTATTTATTCGTGTTATTGCCATTTATTGGATTTTCACAAAATCAATTTGCATTCGGTTTTGATGGTACTACTGCAGCTATGATTTCAGCTGGTTGGCAAGTTACCAATCAGAGTTCACCTGTATATACTGGAGCACCTACATGGAGCATTCCTGCATCAGCACCAACTACAACTTTTACAGGTGGAGGTCAAGCTGGAGGTGGAACATCTTTTGCTTTAATAAATTATACAAGTACAGGGACTTCTTCCTCAACAGGATCAGGAACTATAAGCAATTGGCTAATTACACCATCAATCAACGTTCAAAATGGAGATGTTGTTTCTTTCTACACTAGAATTGGTAGAGATGGTGGAGCAGCTGCTTATGCTGATAGACTTCAGTTGAGAATGAGTACTGCAGGAGGTTTTTCAGCTCTTCCTTCGGGAGGTGCAACTGGATTAGGTGACTTTACAAATTTATTGGTTGATGTAAATCCAGATTTAGATTTAGTAACCTATCCAACTGCATGGGCTCAATATACTTATACCATAACAGGATTGTCTGGGCCAACTGACTGTATGTTTGCTTTTAGATATTTCGTAACAAATGGAGGACCTACAGGCGCAAATTCAGATATCATCGGTATTGATACTTTTTCTGTAGATAGACCAGTAGCTAGTACTCAAGATTTCTTCGCAAGCAACTTCTCAATTCAACCAAATCCAGTAAAAGATATTTTTACATTAACAGCTAAAAATAGCGTTGCTATTCAAAATGTTAAAGTGTTAGATCTTAACGGAAGAGTTGTAAACGAAATGAATGTTTCTGGAGCAGACAATGCACAAGTAAACATTTCTGATTTAAATTCAGGAGTTTACTTTGTAAAAGTTCAAACAGAAGCCGGAGTTGGTACTTCAAAAATTATTAAAAAATAATTCCATTTAATGGATGTTTTAAGAGGAGCTTATAATTATAAGCTCCTTTTTTTATTACAACGTTTTCGCTTTTTTTTATAACATAAATTAGATTTTAGTTGTAAATCTAAATTCTATGTTATTACTTTGCACTGTTCATAAACCTATTGTTTGTTATCACGAAAGCTGGAGGGAATAGACCCTACGAAAGCTTAGCAACCCTACACTTGTAGAAGGTGCTACATTCTATTCCGATTTATCGGAAGCAGATAACCACGAGACATTCCTCTCACTTTTCACGATAACCTATAATTTTTTTAAGAGCGAAAGGCTTGCGCATTTTTGCAATCCGTATACCTGCTTTCCGCTATATCTTTTTTTGCAAAAAAGGATACCGCTACAATCAGGGCTAATTAGTAATCCATTTTTGTAAAATTAAGTTTCAAAAGAACCAACTCTTAATGTGCCTTAATTTCTTAATGGTTAAAACAATAAATAAACAAAGCATTGCGCCTTAGCGTCTCTGCGAGAAATAAAATAAAACATTGCGAACCTTGCGAAAATCCTTTGCGAGCTTTGCGGTTAAGAAAAAAATATGTCAAAAATAACAGAAGCAATCAAAGAAAGAATCCTAGTGCTAGACGGAGCTATGGGCACGATGTTGCAGCGAAATAACTTCTCTGAAGAAGATTTTCGAGGCGAACGATTCAAAGACTTTCCGTATCCATTAAAAGGCAACAACGACTTGCTTTCCATAACACAACCCGAAGCAGTAAAACAAGTACATCGTCTGTATTTTCAAGCAGGTGCCGATATTGTAGAAACCAATACTTTTTCAGCAACCACAATAGGAATGGCCGATTACCATTTAGAAGGTTTGGTGTACGAGCTAAACTATGAATCTGCCAAAATTGCTCGTCAAGTTGCCGATGAGTTTACCGATAGACCACGATTTGTTGCGGGTTCCATCGGGCCAACCAACAGAACTGCCTCCATGTCGCCCGATGTGAATGATCCAGGATTTCGAGCGGTCACCTTTGATGATTTGCGAATTGCCTACAAACAACAAGTAGAAGCCCTTATTGATGGTGGTGTAGATATTTTATTAGTCGAAACCATATTTGATACACTCAATGCCAAAGCTGCTCTTTTTGCCATTGAAGAAGTAAAAGAAGCACGCAATATTGATATTCCAGTAATGGTTTCAGGAACGATTACCGACGCTTCAGGAAGAACACTTTCTGGACAAACGGTAGAAGCTTTTTTAATTTCCATAGCACATATTCCTTTGTTAAGTATCGGATTTAATTGTGCATTAGGAGCCGATCAATTAAAACCCTATCTAAAACGATTAGCACACAATACACAATTGAATATTTCGGCACATCCCAATGCTGGTTTGCCCAATGCTTTCGGTCAATACGATCAAACACCTATAGAAATGCAAGCCTTAATTAAAGAATATTTGCAAGATAATTTAGTTAATATTATTGGCGGATGCTGCGGAACAACTCCAGAACACATCAAAGCTATTGCTGAGGTTGCTAAAGAATTCAAGCCAAGAAAAAGTCAAACACAGATTTCATAATTATCACAAATTAAATCTGTGTCAATTTGTGAAATCGGTGTTTAAAAATAAAATTTAGTGACTTAGTGCCTTTGTGGTAAAATGAAGTAAAAATGTCAGAAACAAAATATTTAAGGTTATCAGGTTTGGAGCCACTTATTGTAACTCCAGAATCCAATTTTATCAATGTTGGAGAAAGAACGAATGTGACGGGTTCACGTAAATTTCTACGATTAATAAAAGAAGAGAAATATGAAGAGGCACTTGATATTGCTCGTAATCAAGTAGAAGGAGGTGCGCAAATTATCGATGTCAATATGGACGAAGGAATGTTGGATGGCGTGTATGCCATGACCAAATTCTTAAACTTAATTGCTGCCGAACCCGATATTGCTCGTGTGCCCGTGATGATTGACAGTTCTAAATGGGAAATCATCGAAGCTGGATTAAAAGTCATTCAAGGCAAAGGTGTCGTAAACTCTATTTCTTTAAAAGAAGGAAAAGAAGCCTTCATCCATCATGCCAAGTTGATTAAACGCTATGGTGCCGCTGTTATCGTGATGGCTTTTGATGAAGACGGTCAAGCCGATACCTATGAAAGACGCATCGAAATCTGTAAAAGAAGTTATGATATTTTGGTCAACGAAGTCAATTTTCCAGCCGAAGATATCATTTTTGACCCTAATATTTTCCCAGTAGCAACCGGAATGGAAGAGCATAAACTAAATGCTTTAGATTTCTTTAGAGCTACTAAATGGATTCGTGAAAATCTGCCTTATGCTGGAGTTTCAGGTGGTGTGAGCAATGTCTCGTTTTCGTTCCGTGGTAATGATAAAGTGCGAGAAGCCATGCACTCAGCTTTCCTATATCATGCTATCAAAAATGGTATGACGATGGGAATTGTAAATCCGGAAATGCTCGAAATTTACGATGAAATCGACCCTGTATTATTAGAACATGTAGAAGATGTCTTGCTGAATAGAAGAGACGATGCTACCGAGCGATTATTAGATTTAGCCGAAAGTTTCAAAGGCGAAACCAAATCCAATGAAAAAGAAACTGCCCAATGGCGCAAAGGCTCTATTCAAGAACGATTAACGCATTCATTGGTAAAAGGAATCGACGAGTTCATCGAAATAGATGTCGAAGAAGCTCGTTTGAATTCTGAAAAAGCGATTGATGTCATTGAAATTAACTTGATGGCCGGAATGAATGTAGTCGGCGATTTATTTGGTAGCGGAAAAATGTTCTTACCTCAAGTAGTCAAATCGGCGCGTGTGATGAAAAAAGCAGTAGCATATTTGTTGCCTTTCATCGAAGCACAAAAAGACGGCAAATCATCTTCGGCTGGTAAAGTGTTGATGGCAACAGTAAAAGGCGATGTGCACGATATTGGTAAAAATATTGTCGCCGTAGTTTTGGGTTGCAACAATTTTGAAATCATCGATTTGGGTGTGATGGTGCCGCCAGAAAAAATCATTCAAGCTGCCGTAGAACATAATGTAGATATTATTGGGTTGAGCGGATTGATTACGCCGTCATTAGATGAAATGGTGTATTTGGCCAAAGAAATGGACAAACTCAACCTCAAAATTCCAATTATGATTGGTGGTGCCACAACTTCTCGTGCGCATACAGCCGTAAAAATTGCACCAGAATATGCAGCAACCGTTGTTCACGTAAACGATGCTTCGCGTGCGGTAACGGTAGCGAGTAATTTGCTTCAAGCGGAAACTAAAGTGGATTACGCAAAAACGGTTCGAGAAGAATACGATAAATTAAGAGAAGGCTATTTGAGTAGAAGTAGGGATAAAAATTACTTATCTATTGAAGAAGCCCGTAAAAATAAATTACAATTGGATTGGAACAATTTCAATCCAGTAAAGCCAAATTTCATTGGAACCCAAAAAGTAGAAGTAGAACTTTCTGAGTTGGTTGATTTCATCGATTGGACGCCTTTCTTTCAGTCATGGGAATTGCACGGAAAATATCCAGCTATTCTAAAAGATGAAGTTGTTGGAGAACAAGCCACGCATTTGTTTGAAGATGCTCAAAAAATGTTGAGTCAAATTGTTTCAGAAAAATGGTTTAAAGCCAAAGGAATTCTCGGAATATTTCCAGCCAATACCATCAACGATGATGATATTTCTGTCATCTCGAGCGCAGTTGAGGGACAACTTTCGACTTTCGACTTTCGACTTTTGACTCTACGCCAGCAATCGCAAAAAACTGCTGGAGCACCCAACATCGCTTTAGCTGATTTTATCGCGCCAAAAGATACTGGGAAGCAAGATTACATAGGTTGTTTTTGTGTAACTACCGGATTTGGAGTAGATGAAAAAGCAGCCGAATTTGAAAAACAATTAGACGATTATAATTCGATTTTAGTTAAAGCACTTGGCGACAGACTGGCAGAAGCATTTGCAGAATATTTACACCTAAAAGTTCGTAAAGAAATTTGGGGCTATGCCTCAGAAGAAAATTTATCTAATGACGATTTGATAAAAGAAGAATATAAAGGAATTCGCCCAGCACCAGGTTATCCAGCTTGTCCCGACCATTTAGAAAAACCAACCATTTGGAAATTACTCAATGTAGAACAAGAAATAGGAGTGAAACTTACCGAAAGTATGGCCATGTGGCCAGCAGCATCGGTTTCGGGATATTATTTTGCGAATCCTGAAAGTAAGTATTTCGGACTCGGAAAAATTAAAGAAGATCAAGTAATAGATTATGCCAAACGTAGAGGAATTTCTACCGAAATGGCCTACAAATGGCTAGCGCCAAATATCGCAGATTAAAAATTAGTCATAAAGTCAAATGTCATAAAGTTTATAAGGAACTTTCGACTTTCGACTTTCTAACTTTAAGACTTAAAACATGAAAGTAACCCAACATATCGAAAACGCTCAAGGAAAACCACTTTTTTCTTTTGAAATTTTACCGCCATTGAAAGGACAAAACATTCAATCTATTTTTGATAGTATTGACCCGTTAATGGAATTCAATCCGCCGTTTATTGACGTAACCTATCATCGTGAAGAATACGAATTTAAGGAATTGCCTAATGGTTTGTTGCAAAAGAAAATTGTAAAAAAACGTCCAGGTACGGTTGGTATTTGTGCCGGAATTCAGAATAAATATTCGGTCGATGCCATTCCACATATTTTATGTGGTGGATTTACCAAAGAAGATACCGAAAATTTATTAATCGATTTAGATTTCTTAGGTATTGACAATGTAGTGGCACTTCGTGGCGATGCCTTGAAAAACGAAACCTATTTCAAACCCGAAAGAGAAGGTAACGAATTTGCTTCCGAATTGGTAACGCAAATCAGCAATTTGAATAACGGAATTTATTTGGATGAAGATTTGAAAAATTCGGCTAAAACTAATTTTTGTATTGGTGTAGCAGGGTATCCTGAAAAACACATGGAAGCACCAAGTTTAGACAGCGATATTCATTTTTTGAAAGAAAAAATCAGAAATGGTGCCGATTACATCATTACACAAATGTTTTTTGACAACAAAAAATTCTTCGATTTTGTGGAGAAATGTAGAACAGCAGGCATTACAGTTCCTATTATTCCTGGATTGAAACCCATTGCTACCAAAAAGCAACTCAATTTGATTCCGCACCGCTTCAGTTTAGAATTGCCAGACGATTTGATTATGGCGGTTGTCAAAGCCAAAGATAACGATGCGGTAAAACAAATCGGAATTGAATGGTGCATTGCTCAAAGTAAAGAGTTAGTAGCCGCTGGAATCCCAGTATTGCATTATTACTCGATGGGAAAAGCTGAAAATATCAAAGCTATTGCTAAAGAAATTTTTTAATCGAAACTTTGCAAAAGACCACCACTAAATAGCCCTGATGGCAATGAAAATTAAAAAGGCTTTCATTTTTTGAAAGCCTTTTTAATTGTAAAGTACAGCAGGAATAGGGAAACCAAAAATAAACCAAGCGGTTCGCTACTGATAAAATAGTAAATTGCTAAACATATTCTGTTATATTTGTGGCGTTTAAAATTTTAGGATGAGGAAATTGTGTTATTTGTTGTGCTTGTTTACAATGGCAGTATTTGCCCAAGAAAACAACGACACCAACGCTATAGAAGTGTCTTTTTTGCGCGGAAATGTATTGCCACACACCAAAGATTTATATCATTTACAAGGACATGCCGATGGCGTAATGCTGAGTTTTTTAAAGCAAACGCACGGTAAAGACGAATGGCATTCGGCGTATAATTTCCCAGATTATGGCGTCTATTTGGAATACCAAAACTACAATAACGATTTTTTAGGAAAGGTGTATGCGGCCGGAGTTCAGTATAATTTTTACTTCTTAAATCGCAACCTCGAACTCAAATTATCACAAGGAATTGGCTATGCTACCAATCCGTATGATAAAGTAGAAAACAGTAAAAATAAGGCTTTCGGTTCGACCTTAATGGCCAATACCAACATTGGTTTGTTTTACAAAAAAGAACATCTTCTGGATAAATTTGGATTGCAAGCCGGATTCTTATTCACGCATTTTTCTAACGGAAGAACCAAATCTCCAAATAGCGGTATCAATTCATTTTTGCTGAATGTGGGTGTTAATTACGATTTCTCTAAAGTAACTAACAAAACGATAGATACCGCGTTGGTAAAGAAAGATTTTCGTGAGCCTATTAAATACAATATCGTGGTTCGCAGCGGATTTAACGAAAGTCCAGTTATTGGCAGCGGACAACATCCGTTTTATCATATTGGCTTTTTTGTTGACAAACGTTTCAATAGTAAAAGTGCCCTGCAATTAGGAACCGATTTGTTTTTAACCAATTCGTTCAAAGATTTTATCAAGTATAAATCGGTGGCGTTTCCCGAATTGAATATCGATCCCAATACCGATTACAAACGTGTAGGGGTTTTTGTAGGTTACGAGTTGTTCGTCAATCGAATTTCGCTTGAAGCGCAAGTGGGTTATTATGTATACCGACCTTTTGTAAATGACATCGCGATTTACGAACGTGTTGGTTTTAAATACCATATTAATCCAAAGTTATTTGCCAGTTTTTCGGTAAAAACGCACATGTTTTTGGCAGAAGCCTTAGAATTTGGTGTTGGAGTTAGATTATAAAATTATGAAGAAACTATTTATTGTATTGAGTTTGGTTTTGGTTTTGACTTCGTGTGAAAAGCCAAGCGAATGTATTGAAAGTACAGGCGATATGGTAACTCGAACCATTCCGGTTAATCCGTTTACCCGAATAAAAGTCTATCGTGGCATTGCCTTAGTCATCACGCAAGGCACCGAATACAAAGTCGAAATCCAATCGGGTAGCAATCTAATCGATAATATTGAAGTGACTCAAATCGATAATCAATTGGTTTTAAAAGACAATACCAAGTGTAATTGGTTGCGCGAATATGGACAAACCACCGTATATATTACCGCACCAAATCTCGAAGAAATTTACTCCAAAACCGAACGAAACATAAGTTCTAACGGAGTTCTAGCCTATCCTGTATTGCGACTTTTTGCTCTCGATAAAGAAGGCGATGGTGAAGACGGTGCTGGTACAGGTGATTTTTTCATCAATGTAAACAATGGTCAATTGGAGATTCAAAACAATAATGTTTCTAGATTTTATATTTCAGGAACAACCACCGACGCCATTTTAGATTTTTGGGCAGGTGATGGTCGCATCGAGGCAGGAGATTTAACCGCTCAAACCATAGAGGTGTATCATAGAGGTTCCAATGACATGATTTTGCGTCCCATTCAAAGTATTACGGGTAAAATGATGAGTACAGGTGATATCATCCTAAAAAACAATCCGCCTGTTGTAGATGTGCAGCAATTGTACCAAGGACATGTAATTTACAATTAGAAGCCAATCCTGCTGTCCGTTTCAAGTTTTTTCATGCCAAGCCATTTTTGTAAGCAGTAAAAAGAGCTTCTAAAGTCGCTTTTTTACAGCAACAAAAATAGGCTTTTCCTTTCAAAAAGCTTTCCACTACCATCAGGGCTACTACGAAAGGGTTATTTTTTAGACGTTTTTTCTCTAAAAATGGTTTCTAAGTTTTTGCTTTTCAAACTAATTTGTAGTGCTTTCAAGCTATTCTCTTGTGCAAAGTCAAATACCGAAGAACGGCAATCGTTTTCGGTTTCAAAAGTCAGTTCCCACACATTGCCGTGCGTGTTTTTGTGCGATTTTAAATCGGCTAATTTTGAAAATAACGCAGCATCTACTACTTTGTCAAATTCTACTTCAATTACCTGTTCGGTAACTTCTGAAACTAGTTTATCCAATTTTTTATCGGTCACGATTTTGCCATTATTAATGATGATCACACGGTCACAAATCGCTTCTACTTCTTGCATAATATGTGTCGATAAGAAAACGGTTTTGTTCTTGCCAACGTTTTTAATTACGTTTCTAATTTCTACCAATTGGTTGGGGTCTAAACCTGTGGTGGGTTCGTCCAAAATCAACACATCTGGGTTGTGCAACAAAGCAGTTGCTAAACCTACACGTTGACGGTATCCTTTAGATAATTGTCCAATTTTTTTGTGGCTTTCAGGGGTTAATCCTGTTAAGGCAATAACTTCTTCAATACGTGATTTAGGTACTTTATACACATCGGCATTAAACTCTAAATACTCACGCACATACAAATCCAAGTACAACGGATTGTGTTCTGCCAAATAACCTACCGAAAGTTGTACCGCTTTTTGGTTGTCGTTTACATCATTGCCGTTCACAGAAGCCGTGCCTTCATCGGCATTGATATAAGTAGTCAAAATTTTCATTAAGGTTGATTTTCCGGCGCCATTCGGACCCAAAAAACCAACGATTTCTCCTTTTTTTACCGAAAAAGAAACATTGTCTAATGCTTTTTGAGCACCATAACTTTTCGAAATATTTTGAACTTCTATTGACATAATTTGATATTTGAAGCAAATGTAATAATTAATAATCTTTTTAAAACACATAGACACATAGCTTTTTGATAAATTTCTCGGCTTAAGTTGAAGGTTTTAAAAGAAAATTTCATTTTACACATAGCTATGAAAACTATGTCTAGTAAAACGACTTTATATACAATCAAAATCCTATTTATCTATATGGTTAAAAACAAAACGATAAAATGGAATAATATTGTTTTACGAAAACGTTTCCGTAACTTTTTTTAAATTTTTTACAATGGTTTAACATTTTTTGTTACTTTAGCAAAACATAAAAACAGCAATGAATACAAAATTCACAACATATTACAACTATTTCTTTTATTTCTTCTTCGGACAGAAAAAGGGATTGGTATTGTGTTATGTAAAAAAGTAAAAGTTAGAACATAGATATACAAATCCCGATGCAAATCGGGATTTTTTTTTGAGTAAAATGAAAGAAATAGTAGCCATACAAGGAATTAAAGGATCGTTTCACCATCAAGTTGCCTTAGAATATTTTCAAGAAAATGTTGCTATTGATGAGTGTTTGTCGTTTGAAGCACTTGCTGATAGTTTGAATCACAAACAATCACAGTTGGCGGTAATGGCTATCGAGAATTCTATTGCAGGTTCCATTATTCCCAATTATGCCTTGATTGACAATAACGATTTTCACATTATGGGCGAGTATTATTTAGACATTATTCAGAATTTGATGGTGTTAAAAGAGCAACGATTTGAGGATATTCATGAAGTACATTCGCATCCCATGGCGTTATTGCAATGTATGGAATTCTTGAAAAAGCATCCGCAAATTAAATTGGTTGAAGATAAAGACACTGCCGAAACAGCGCGTAGAATTCATCAAAATCAATTGAAAAACATTGCAGCTATTGGAAGTAAAGTCGCAGCCCAAATGTATGATTTAGAAATTATTGCACCCGAAATCCAAACGGTAAACAACAACATGACGCGTTTTTTTATCATTAGCAAAGAAAAAAGTTTGACACATAAAGATGAAATCAATAAAGCGTCTATCAAATTTGAGTTAGACGATACACCTGGAAGTTTGGCAACAGTTTTAAATGTGATGACCAATTGCAAATTGAACTTAACCAAAATTCAATCGATGCCCATCATAGAAACGCCTTTTCAATATTCATTCTTCGTGGATGTCGTTTTTGAAAAGTACAAGCATTATGAAAAAGCAACTAAAATATTAGAACTCATGACCAATCATTTTAAAGTTTTAGGAGAATATAAAAATAAGTTGATTCGTTGATTCGTCAATTTGGTTATTCGACTTTTCAGATAACCAAATTAACAGATAACCAAGTTAAAATGATACCAACAGCAAAAAGATTAGAAACCGTTCAAGAATACTACTTCTCACGTAAACTGAAAGAAGTACGACAACTAATGTCTGAGGGAAAACCAATCATCAATATGGGAATTGGAAGTCCCGATTTGGCACCACATTCTTCGGTAATTGAAGCCATTCAAAAAGCGATGTTTGACGACAAAGCGCATGAATACCAAAGCTATCAAGGTTTGCCCGAATTACGTCAAGGTTTTGCTAATTTCTATAAAAATCAGTTTGCTGTTGACCTGGATTTCAATACGGAAGTACTGCCATTAATGGGTTCCAAAGAAGGAATTATGCACATTTCTATGGCTTTTTTGAATGAAGGTGATGAAGTTTTAATTCCAAATCCGGGTTATCCAACCTATGCTTCGGTAACCGAATTGGTGCAGGCTAAAGCCATCTATTACGATTTGAATGAAAATAATCATTGGCAACCCGATTTTGAAGCATTAGAAAAAACCGATTTATCGAAAGTAAAATTGATGTGGGTGGGTTATCCGCACATGCCTACTGGTGCTAGCGCAACTTTAGAATTATACCAAAAGTTAATTGATTTTGGAAAAAAGCACAGTATTTTAATTGTTAACGACAACCCTTACAGTTTTGTGTTGAATGACAATCCGTTGTCTATTTTTCAAATTGAAGGTGCTAAAGAAATTGCCTTAGAATTGAATTCGTTGAGCAAAACGTTCAATATGGCAGGTTGGCGTGTGGGAATGGTTTCTGGCAATAAAACGTTGCTTGATGCCGTGTTGAAAGTAAAAAGTAATATGGATTCGGGCATGTTTTATGGCATTCAAAAAGGAGCCATAGCTGCCTTAAAATTAGGAAAAGAGTGGTTCGAAAGTCAGAATGAAATCTACACCAAAAGAAGGAATTTGATCTTTGAATTAGCCCAAAAAATGAATTGTACTTTTGATAAAACAGCAGTCGGTTTGTTCGTTTGGGCAAAATTGCCTACTGGAATTGCATCCGAAGCTTTTATTGATGAATTGTTGTATGAAAAGCATATTTTCCTAACACCCGGGACCATTTTTGGTAGCAATGGCGAAGGTTATATCCGATTTTCATTGTGTGTAAAAGAAGAGCATATAATTGAAGCAATAAAAAGATTTAAATAAATTTTGCGACAGACTAAAACGATTATACAGATTAATCTGTGAGAATCTGTGTAATCTGTGTTTTAAAAAAGTAAAAATGAAAGTATTTATAATAGGAACAGGATTAATTGGCGGTTCAATGGCATTAGACATAAAATCGATTTATGATAATGCGGTAGTTTTCGGAATTGATGCCAACGAAAAGCATTTGGATGAGGCCATGCAACTCGGAATTATTGACGAAAAAGCAACCGAAAATGATTTAATTAACGCAGATTTAGTGATTGTTTCAGTGCCAGTTGATGTGGGTTTAGTAATTTTGCCAGAGATTTTGAATACAATAGGAGAGCAAACTTTGGTTTTTGACGTAGGTTCTACCAAATTGCCTATTTGTGAAGCGTTGGAAAATCATCCCAAAAGAAGAAATTTCATGGCGTGTCATCCAATTGCAGGAACCGAATTTTCTGGACCCAAAGCTGCTGTCAAAGGGCTGTATGAAGGTAAAACCAACATCATTTGTGAAGTAGAAAAAACCACCTTCAAATTGCAAGAAAAAGGAATGGATTTGTTTAAAAAACTCGGAATGCGCATTCGCTATATGGATCCGAAATCGCATGATAAACATATTGCTTATGTATCACATTTGTCGCACATCAGTTCGTTTATGCTCGGAAAAACCGTCATCGAAAAAGAAAAAGACGAACAAGATATTTTTGATATGGCAGGTTCTGGATTTGAGAGTACGGTGCGTTTAGCCAAAAGTTCACCAGCCATGTGGACACCCATTTTTAAACAAAATAAAAAGCAAGTGGTCAAATCGTTAGAAGAATATATTGAGAATTTGACGCATTTCAAAGAGTTACTCGAAAAGGATGATTACGAAGCTGTTTTTAACGAAATGCAAAATACGAATAGAATTAAAGAAATATTGAAATAGTCGAAAGTCGAAAGTCGAAAGTCAAAAGTGGAAAATCTTTGACTTTATGACTTTATGACTTTATGACTTTAAGACTAAAGTTATGGAAAACAATAAAGAAATGAGAACGTGGTTGAATGATTTTAATTTGCCACATCCGATTGTAATAGCCGGACCTTGCAGTGCCGAAACCGAAGAGCAAGTATTGAAAATTGCACACGAATTGGAAGATTCTAAAGTATCGGTTTATCGTGCAGGTATTTGGAAACCAAGAACACGTCCGGGTGGATTTGAAGGTGTTGGAGAAATTGGATTGAAATGGTTGCAAAAAGCCAAAGCTGAAACCGGTTTGTTGATGGCGGTTGAAGTAGCTAACGCCGCTCATGTGAAGTTAGCTTTAGAATATGATATTGATGTATTGTGGATTGGTGCACGCACTACGGTAAATCCGTTTGCTGTTCAAGAAATTGCCGATGCGCTGCAAAATACCGATAAAATTGTATTGGTAAAAAACCCTGTAAATCCCGATTTAGCGTTGTGGATTGGTGGTGTTGAACGTTTGCATAATGCCGGAATTAAAAAATTGGGCATCATCCACAGAGGATTTTCTACGTATGAAAAAACCAAATATAGAAACAATCCTGAGTGGCAAATTGCGATTGATTTTCAACATAAATTTCCCGATTTGCCTTTGATTATTGATCCGTCGCACATTACTGGAAATCGCGACATGATTTTTCAGGTAACGCAAGAAGCGTTGGATTTGAATTACGACGGAATGATTATCGAAACCCATATCGATCCTGATAATGCTTGGAGTGACGCCGCACAACAAGTCACACCAGACCAATTGAAGAAAATTATTTTCGATTTGACCATCAGAAAAGCAACCGACGATGCTGACGATTACCAACAACGATTGAATGTACTTCGTGGAAAAATTGATGAATATGATGAGAAATTATTGGATGTTATTGGCAAAAGAATGAAAGTTGCCGAAGATATTGGGGCATTAAAAAAAGAAAAAAATGTGGCAGTATTGCAAAACAAACGATGGAACGAAGTGCTCGATAAAATGATTCTAGAAGGAAGTCAGAAAGGGTTGAGCGAAGCGTTTATTGTGCAGTTTTTCAAAGCCATTCACCAAGAAAGTATTACGCATCAAGAGAAAATATTTAATCAATTGTAAATTGTGAATTGTGAATTGTAAATTAGAAAATACTACTTTTGTCATTCACAATTCACAATTCAATATGACTGGACTAGTTTATAAATCGACCGGAAGTTATTACACCGTAAAAACCGAAGACCATAAGGTTTATGAATGTCGTATTAAAGGAAAATTTAGAATTAAAGGAATCAAAAGTACCAATCCTATTGCGGTAGGTGATATCGTCGATTTTGAATTGGATACTTCTACTGATGAAGAAATCGGACAAATTCACAACATCCACGATAGAAAGAATTATATAGTCAGAAAATCGGTTAATCTGTCTAAGCAAACCCACATCATTGCGTCTAATATTGATCTGGTTTTCTTATTGGTTACCATCAATAATCCTCCAACAACTACCAGTTTCATTGATCGTTTTTTGGTTACAGCCGAAGCTTATGGCATAGAAGCAGTACTTGTTTTTAATAAAATCGATACGTATGATGAGGCCACTTTAGACGAACAGTTGTACTTGCAACATGTGTATTCTGAAATTGGCTATAAATGTTTGCGTGTTTCTGCCAAAGACGGCAAAGGATTGGAAGCGCTCAAAGAAATGATGACAGGAAAAGTATCTATGTTTTCGGGTCATTCGGGTGTTGGGAAATCGACTTTAGTCAATGCTTTAGAACCCAATTTAGATTTAAAAACCAAAACCATTTCAGAACAAAGTAAGCAAGGACAACACACTACGACTTTTGCCGAAATGTATGATTTGTCTTTTGATGCCAAAATTATCGATACACCAGGAATCAAAGGTTTTGGGATTGTAGATATGGAAAAAGAAGAAATTAGTGGTTATTTTCCAGAGTTTTTTAAACTGAAAGATCAATGCAAATTCAACAATTGTTTGCACAAAGAAGAACCGCATTGTGCCGTTAAGAAAGCCTTAGAAGAAGACAAAATTGCTTGGTCGCGATACAATAGTTACCTTAAAATTCTAGAAGGTGACGACGAACATTACCGTCAAGATATTTATAATGATGATCGCATTGCAAGTGATCAAACTAGAAGTAACTAGAAAATTAGAGATAAATCTTTAATTACAAATAAATTATAATATTTTTGAATAAATATTTAAAATCATGATTACGTATCTCAAAATAAATGGATTTAAGTCATTTCATAATTTTGAAATGGAGTTTACACCATTTACAGTTATAGCAGGAGCAAATGCTTCTGGGAAAAGTAATTTGTTTGATGCATTAACTTTGTTGTCAAGATTAGCTGAAACGGATAATCTCAAAAGAGCTTTTAGCGAACAAAGAGGAGAGTTTATAGAATTATTCACTCAATATGGGGATGATAATTCTGCCTCTGAAATGGAGTTTGTTGTTGAAATGTTAGTTAATGAAAATGTAAAAGATGCTTGGGGTAATGAAAGTAAATTAAAATATACAAGGTTAAGGTATAAATTAGTACTTCAAAGATATATCAATTCAACTGGTATTGAAGATTTAACTGTAAAATATGAACATTTAGAAAATTTACAGCATAATGATGATAAATGGATTAATAATCTAATTTCAAAATCAATATTAGAAAAATGGAGACCTAAAATTCCAAAAGGAGGTAGAAGAGCAACACCTTATATTTTTACAGAAAATAGAAATGGAGTTCAGACTGTAATTGTTCCTCAAGATGGTGTACAAGGAGGTAACAAAAGAACATTTCCTTTAAATAAAGCTTCAAGAACAGTTTTGAGTAGTTTTGATACTGTAGATTTTAGACATATACTAGCTGCAAAAGAAGAGATGAAAAGCTGGAAGTTTTTGCAATTAAATCCTGAAGATTTAAGACAAGCTACTAGCAAAAATAATGGAGAAGATATTATTTCAGTTAGTGGGAAAAATCTCGCGGCAGCATTATTCAGAATAAAACAAACAGATGAATATTTACTAAAAGAAATTTCAAGAAAATTAAATAGTTTTTTGCCAAATTTTGTTGAAGTCGATGTTATTGATGATAAAGAGAATAAACAATATTTAATAAAACTAAAGGATGTTGATAAAAAAGAATTTTCATCAAGAGTTTTATCTGAAGGAACTTTAAGAATTTTAGCTTTATGTATTTTAGAGTTTGATGAAAAACATACGGGTTTGTTATGTTTTGAAGAACCTGAAAATGGAATACATCCTTTTAGAATTAAAGCAATGACAGAACTTTTAAAAGATTTGAGTGTTGATTTTAATGAGGTTGGAATTCCTTTACGTCAAGTTATAGTTAATACACACTCTCCAGTTTTAGTTGGTAATATGTTGAAGTGGAAAGATGATAAAAATGTAAGTATTTGGTATGCTCAAATAAGAACTTCAATTTCAAATATCAATGAAAAGAGATTGAAAATAAATTCGACCAAAATTAGTCGAGTAATAAAAGAAGATACTTTATTACAATTAAGGTTGCCTTTTTTAGAGCAAGAAAGAAAATTAACGTTAGCCATAGTTAAAGATTATTTACAAACTGCAGAATTTGAAGATTCAATTTTATAATAGATATGAGTAATTTTATTCTTGCTGGTCTTTTTACCGAGGGAACAACTGATGTCAGATTTTTATCTAGTGTAGTTGAACGAACTCTCGAAGAAGTTGCTTTTGATTGTAAAGGTGATATTGAAACAATGGTAGAAGTTATCACTATTGATAAAACTGGGTTGAGTTTTGATGAACAAGTATTAGAAGCATCAAAAGTAGCTTTTGACAAATATGGAATTTTACTTTTGTTTGTTCATACAGATTCTGATTCAGCATCTGATGATTTAATTTTTCAAACAAAAATAGTTCCTGCACAAAATAAACTCTTAAATGAAGATGAAGAGTTGTATTGTAAAGAAATGATTCCAATTGTCCCAATTCAAATGACGGAATCTTGGATGATTGCAGATAAACAACTTTTAAAAAGTGAGATAGGTATTGATAAAACAGATGCTGAATTAGGAATTCACTTAAATCCAGAGAAATTGAATAATCCTAAAGCTCTTATTGAAGAAATAATTCGATTGTCTAAAGAAGATGAGACAAAAAAGAAAAGGAGAAAAGGTTTAGATATTTCTGATTTATATCAAATTATTGGGAAACAAGTTGAATTGTCTGAATTAGAAAAATTAACATCATATGTAAAATTTAGAAATTCCTTGATTGATAAATTAAAAAAATTGAATTTTTATTAGATATAATGAAAGCTGTAATTCAACGCGTAACTTCTGCATCAGTAACCATAGAATATAAAGTAGTAGCCAATATTAATCTTGGTTTACTAATTTTAGTCGGAATTGAAGACGCTGATACCCTAGAAGATATCGATTGGTTAACTTCTAAAATTGCCAACCTCCGAATTTTTGCAGACGATAACGACGTAATGAATTTGTCTTTAAAAGATGTCAATGGCGATGCCATAGTAGTGAGCCAGTTTACATTGCATGCTGCCACCAAAAAAGGGAATCGTCCTTCTTATATTAAAGCCGCAAAGCCAAATGTTGCTATACCTTTATACGAAAAATTTGTGATGGCATTAGAGCATGAACTTGGCAAAAAAGTACAAACGGGTCAATTTGGCGCCGACATGAAAGTGGCACTTGTAAACGATGGACCAGTGACAATAATTATTGACACAAAAAATAAGGAGTAAAACAGTTAAGTTCAGTAACTTTCTGAAGTCAACTAGAAAAAACTAAAAAAAGAGAACTCAATTTGAGTAAGTATTCCTCAAAAAATTTTTAAGAATGGCTATAAAACATTTACATTTTATAACCTTGTCAGTATTCAGAATTTTTACAAACCCTGATAGGATTAAATAATAACATTAAAACCATGAACCTAAAAAATTCCCAACTAGAAGTAGACAACTGGATTAAAAACCACGGAGTCCGATATTTTAATGAACTTACCAATATGGCTCAACTTACCGAAGAAGTAGGTGAGGTAGCCCGAATTATTGCCCGTAGATATGGTGAACAATCTGAAAAAGAAAGCGACAAAAACAAAGACCTTGGTGAAGAACTTGCCGATGTGGTTTTTGTAGTGTTGTGTTTAGCCAATCAAACCGGTATTGATCTTCAAGCGGCTTTTGATAAAAAAATGGACTTGAAAACCAACCGCGATCACGATAGACATCATAATAACGAGAAACTTAAATAATTGTGAGTTGTGAATTGTGAATGGTAAATTGTGAATTATGAGTGAGAATGTAATTAAAACCAAATCATTTAGTTTTGCCATTCGTGTCATTAAACTATACCAGTTTTTATGTTCTGACAAAAATGAATACGTTTTGAGTAAGCAATTATTAAGGAGCGGAACAGCAATAGGTGCTTTAGTTAGAGAATCAGAACAAGCAGAAAGCAAATTAGACTTTATTCATAAACTTGCAATTGCTCAAAAGGAAGCTAATGAATCTGATTATTGGCTTGAATTATTATTTCAGTCAGACTATTTAAATGAAGTTCAATTTCAATCATTAAAATTAGATATTGTTGAGATTAATAAGATCTTAGCGTCAATTATTATTACAACCAAACAAAAAATAGGAAGAAAATGAACCTATTGTTAGACTCATCATTTACCATTCACAATTCACAATTGAAGCTGACAGGAAGTAAGTCAGAAACCAACCGATTGTTATTGCTTCAAGCGTTATATCCAAATATCACTTTAGAAAACAGTTCCAATTCTGATGATTCTGAAGTGATGATAAAAGCATTGCATTCACAATTTACAATTCATAACTCACAATTAGTTGACGTTCATCATGCTGGAACAGCAATGCGTTTTCTTACCGCCTATTTTGCCATTCAAGAAGGTAAAGAAGTTGTTCTTACAGGTTCGTCACGAATGAAAGAACGACCCATAAAAATTTTAGTAGAAGCCTTAAAGCAACTTGGAGCAGAACTATTTTATGAAGAAAAAGAGGGTTTTCCACCACTAAAAATTATCGGTAAAAAACTCACTCAAAACCAAGTTTCACTTCCTGCCAATGTAAGTAGTCAATACATTTCGGCACTTTTATTGATTGCTCCAAAACTCGAAAATGGATTGCAATTAACTTTAGAAGGAGAAATTACTTCGATGCCCTACATCAACATGACTTTGGGATTGCTCAAAGAAATTGGTGTTAAAACTTCGTTTGTAGGCAATAAAATTATAGTACAACCAAAATTCACAATTCACCATTCACAATTCACCATTGAAAGTGATTGGTCTTCGGCATCCTTTTTTTATTCAATAGTAGCCTTGTCAGAAGTTGGTACTCAAATCCAATTGTCTAGTTATAAGCAAAACGGACTTCAAGGCGATAGTGTTTTGGCCGAAATCTATCAGCGTTTTGGTGTTGAAACCACGTTCAATGATGATAATTCAATAACAATTTCAAAAGTCAATAAATCACAAGTTTCAACCCACACCCGAGCCAAAGGCGAACTGAGCGAAGCTAATTTACAATTAAACAATGCTCCAGATATTGCTCAAACCATAGCAGTAACTTGTTTCGGTTTGGGGATTGGTTGTCATTTAACTGGTTTACATACTTTAAAAATTAAAGAAACCGATCGATTAGAAGCCTTAAAAACAGAACTATCTAAATTAGGAGCCATCATTACCGTTACCAACGATAGTTTGACTTTAGAACCATCACCAGCCGATTTTGTCATTACTAGAAACGTAGCAATCGCAACCTATCAAGATCATAGAATGGCTATGGCATTTGCACCATTAGCCTTGAAAACTTCTTTGATTATTAAAGATGCCGAAGTGGTTTCTAAATCGTATCCATCATTTTGGGAGGATTTAAAAAACATTGGATTTCAATTTTCTGAGGTATAAATCAGCGTTTCACAATCTGAATGCGTTCCAAAATCATAGCGCTTTTATCCGACGAAACCGGAATAGAATTGCTATTGCTCATCTCTAGCCAACCTCCATCTGATTTATTATACAGAGTCACTTCTTCAAAATTTACTAAATACGATTTGTGGACTCTTACAAAACGTTGATCATGAATCAAGATTTCTTCAAAATTCTTCAGATTTCGACTTACCAAATGTTTGACTTGTTTTTTCAAATGAATTTCAGAATAAGCGCCTTCACCTTTGATGTAAATGATGTCAGAAATTTTTAACAAGATGAGACTATTACCCGACGGAATTGCAATTTTTTGAAAAGATTCGTGTTGAAGGTTTTCTGCCAAAGTTTTAAATTGAGTGTTTTTCTGGTTTTCTAATCGAGTGATTGCATTGGTTAGTTCTTCGGGAACAATTGGTTTTAAAAGGTAATCCAAAGCCGATAATTTGAATGCTTGAATAGCATATTCATTGTAAGCAGTAGTAAAAAGTATAGCAAAATTAATTTCCTTTTCGTCAAAAAAATCTAACAACTCTAAACCGCTATGACCTGGCATTTCGATGTCTAACAAAACCAAATCGGGATTGAATTTACGAATAGCTTTTACACCTTCTGGCAAGTTTTCGCATTCGGCTACGAGTTCTATGTAAGGACAATATTCCTTCAATAGCAACGATAAAGATACTCGAGCTCGTTTTTCATCATCTATAATTATTGCTTTCATCATTTTAGTTTATTGGAATTTCAATGATAACAGTGGTACCTGTTGATTGTTGATTTTCGTTTATTTTATCAATATAGTTTATGCTAATTTTTTTGCTCTTATTTTTATTCAGTAAATCAATTCGATTTTGCATTGCTTCGGTGGCAAAAGATTGGTGTTTCTTACTTTTAATCGAATTTAACTCGCTGCTTTTTTGTCTGCCAATGCCATTATCATCAATTTTAATTTGAAGTGTTTTTTTGTTTTTGACGAAAGAAATAATGAGTTTTTTCGGTCCAACTTTGTGAAGCAATCCGTGTTTTATAGCATTTTCAATATAAGGTTGCAGCAGCATAGAAGGTATTTTAAGAGGTTCCAGCTCCGATAAATTTTCATATTCAATAGCATATTCGAAATCTTCGTTAAAACGCGCTTGCTCTATTTCTAAATACAGATTGATGGTTTTTATTTCTTCTGCCAATCCAATATATTCCTTTTCAGACATTTCTAGTATCGTTCGGGTTAATGTTGAGAATTTTGACAAATAATTCAATGCCATTTTCTTGTCATTAGATAAAATATACGATTGAATAGTGTTCAATGCATTGTAAAAAAAGTGCGGATTCATTTGAGATTTAATCGCTTTTAAAGTCGATTTGTTGAGGTTTTTTTCCAACTCTATTTTCTCCAATAAAAATTGATTGGTTTTGTTGATTTTCTTGATTTGATTTTTATAAAAAAGCCGAACGCCAATAACAATCAGCAACAGAATTAAAGTGATGAACCCATAATTTTCCCAAAATGGTTTTTTAATATTTATTTGAAATGTTGTGATGTCAGAAAACTCATTGTGAAAAGCCGTTTTGAATGAGATGGTATAGTTTCCCGAACCTATCGAGGATAAAATTAAACTTCTACTATTGTCATCGGCTGCTAACCAACGTCCGTTATTAATTTTGTAAAACAGTATGTTTTTTAGGTTTGGAATATAAGAAATTACAGAATAATTAATTTCTATATTGTTTTGATCGTAATCTAAGTCTTTTAAGCTTTCAAAAGTGCTAATTTTATTGTTAACGGTTACCGAATTAATAACAAGTTTTGGTATGGAATTTTTTTCTGTTTTTTTAGATTCAACCACAACAAGTCCTTTGGAAGTACCCAATACAAATTGATTTTCTTTTTTTACAATATCCGTAATTTCATCATCCTGATTAAGATTGAAAAATTTGTTTATTTTTTCCGTTTTTAGATTGTATTCAAAAGCGCTATTGTTGGTTATCAAGTACAATGAAGAGTCGATCAGTTTTATCTTTTGAATGATTTCATGGCGAATTTTTTCTGCAATAGGAACAGTTTCAACTTGGTTGTTTTCTTTTATAACCAATAATTTATAAGTAGTCGTCAATCCATAAATTCTATTTCCAAAATATTCAATTTTAATGAGATTAATCGGTTTACCATCCATTAAAATAGTAGAAGTTTTGTTTTTAGAAATGCTATAAAGCCCTCTATTGGTGGCAAAAAAGATGGTTTTAGTATGGTCATTATAGGCAGCCGATTTTCCGCGAACTTCTAGTAGTAAACTCGATAGGTTTGCAATGTTGTTGTTGGGTTGTTTTTTGCTAATTAAATAAATATCATCCCAGTCACTTTTTTTATTCGAAACTTTTAACAAACCACAGGCACCACTTGAGGCAAAAATGTAATAAGTATCGTCTAACTTTTTAATGTCTTTTATAGAGATAGTTTCTTCTTGAATCGATTTTCCGTTCAAATCGGTTCTTTTGAACATATTCGATGTAAAATAAATCTCTTGTTGATTCGGATTAATTATGAGTTGTTCAATCGAGTGATTGGCATTTCCCTGATATATTTTTTTAAAGTTGAAAGGTTCGTTTTTAAGGGTACTAACCAATAATTTTTCGTCTTTAGTTGCGTAATATATCTTGTCACCTGAAGTAGTTAATGCGGTTGGAACTGTTGCTGTCGGAATTAATAAATTTGAAAAATCGGGTACAAAAAGAATACCGTCGCTAAGGGTAGAAACCCAATAATTACCATCTTTATCTTTGAATATTCCCGAGATATTGAATTCCTCAAAATAGCGTTTGTCTTTAGTTGGAATTGGAGAAGTGCTGATATTACTTTGTATAATTCCTTTGGTAGTTGCTAACCAATTTATATTAGAAGTATAGGTAGCACTATTGAAGAAATCTAAAGGACCTTTAAAAGTTTTTTCTGTAAAACTACCATTTTTGTAGATTGCAAAATTGTTAGAGTATTTAGAAAGGAATAACAGATTACCATTGCATTCTGTCAAAATCATTATTTTAATGTCATTCTTGATGTTTTCTGGAACACTAAAAGTTTTGATGTCTTGACCGGATCTTATTTCATAAAGTGTATCTATGGTATAAACGTAAAAAACTGAACCAATTTTTGTTGAACTGATTAGAAATGTAGTATTTATAGGAACAGTCTTTTCTATTCGCAATGTTTTTAAATCTAAAAAAATCAATTTTTGGTTCTCAAAATACAGTAGATTATTTCCTAAAATATTGAATTTTTGATAACCTATAGGGCTTGATTGCGCCAACGATTTAATGATGCCATGTTCTAAATAATAAATAAACCCATCAAAAGTACAATACCAAATTCGACCATAGGCATCTTCAATAATATTAGAACCCGATTTAGAAGTCTGGTTTTCGTTATTGTAGCTGTTGAACTTTTTGCCATCATAACTGCAAATACCTTCGTTGGTAGAAAACCACATCATTCCATTGTGATCTTGCAACATATCATAAACACCATTAGAAGGCAATCCTTTGGTTTTGTCAATTTTAAAATAATACGGATTCTGCCCAAAAGTCAGGAAGTGTAACAATAAGAAGGCACTATAGAGAATGAAGTTTTTCAAAAAATCCGATTTATAACAAATATAATTAAATTCAAATTACCAATAGAAAAGAGTTTGTAAATTGGTTTTATAAATTTGTGAAAACAGTTTCCTTAAAAATATTGGTATGATGGCGTGTATACCAGCAAACCTTAGCAATTTGAAAATAAACCACAAAACACTTGACAACGCCTGTTTCACAATCGTATATTTGCACTCTTTAAAAACAAAAAGTACTAGTTACTAATTACTAATTACTCTATATGAAATTATCTCATTTCAATTTTAATTTACCTGCCGAATTATTAGCGGAATTTCCAGCTGAAAATCGCGACGAATCTCGTTTGATGGTTGTAGATAGAAAAAAAGGAACTATCGAACACAAATTGTTCAAAGACATCATCGATTATTTTGGCGATGGCGATGTAATGATTTTAAACAACACCAAAGTTTTTCCTGCTCGAATGTATGGAAACAAAGAAAAAACTGGTGCTAGAATTGAAGTATTCTTGCTAAGAGAATTAAATGCAGAACAACGTCTTTGGGACGTTTTAGTTGATCCTGCTCGTAAAATCAGAATTGGTAATAAATTATATTTTGGTGATGACGATTCATTAGTGGCAGAAGTAATTGACAATACTACTTCTCGCGGAAGAACTTTGCGTTTTCTTTACGACGGTTCGTATGAAGAATTCAGAAGAAAATTAACAGAATTGGGTGAAACTCCAATCCCAAAATACATTAATCGTGAAGTAACCGAAGAAGATGCCGAACGTTACCAAACTATTTATGCCAAAGAAGAAGGTGCCGTTGCAGCTCCAACTGCTGGACTACACTTTTCTAAACATCTTTTAAAACGATTGGAAATTAAAGGAGTAAACTTTGCCGAAGTAACGCTTCACGTTGGTTTAGGAACATTCAATCCAGTGGAAGTAGAAGATTTATCCAAACACAAAATGGATTCTGAAGAGTTAAAAATTACTCAAGTTGCTTGTGATGTTGTAAACAACGCCAAAGCCAATAAGAAAAAAATCTGTTGTATCGGAACTACTTCTATGCGTGCTATAGAAAGTTCGGTGTCGTCAGCACGTACTTTAAATCCGTATGATGGTTGGACTAATAAATTCATTTTTCCACCTTACGATTTCAGTATTGCCGATTGTATGGTAACCAATTTCCACACACCAAAATCAACATTATTAATGATGATTTCTGCGTTCTGCGGACACGATTTAATGCGCAAAGCCTATGACGAAGCCATCAAAGAAGGGTACAAATTCTATTCGTATGGCGACGCTATGTTAATATTATAAACAGTCACACTGAGCGCAGTCGAAGTGTTGTTTTATAACTAAAAATAAAATCTCATCAGCAATGGTGAGATTTTTTTTTGGAGCGAATCGTTCGGGCATTGCTACAATCCCTATTCCTGCTGCTGAAACTCGCTTTTTTCTAATGTTGCCTGAGGATCTCGAAGGCAACATTAGAAAAAGAGCTCAAACAATTT
>CAZNWY010000016.1:0-61302 GCA_964577105.1 uncultured Flavobacterium sp. | reverse complement strand
GAAGGCATACGTCCTAAAAGTGCAGATACCTCAGAACCCGCTTGTGTAAAACGGAAGATGTTATCTACGAAGAACAATACGTCTTTACCTTGGTCTGAACCAGCTCCATCACGGAAGTACTCAGCGATAGACAAACCTGATAATGCAACACGCGCACGTGCTCCAGGTGGCTCATTCATCTGACCGAAAACGAAAGTAGCTTTAGACTCTCTCATTCCTGGTTTGTCAACTTTAGTTAAATCCCATCCTCCATTTTCCATAGAGTGCATGAAATCTTCACCATATTTAATAATTCCTGACTCTAACATCTCACGAAGTAAGTCATTTCCTTCACGTGTTCTTTCTCCTACTCCAGCGAATACAGAAAGACCTCCGTGACCTTTTGCAATATTATTAATTAACTCCTGAATCAATACGGTTTTACCTACTCCAGCACCACCAAACAATCCAATTTTACCTCCTTTTGCATAAGGCTCAATCAAATCGATTACTTTGATACCTGTAAATAAAACTTCTGTAGAAGTTGATAAATCTTCAAATTTTGGCGCTTGTTTGTGAATTGGCATTCCGTTAGCACCGTCTTTAGGTAAATCTCCTAAACCATCGATAGCATCTCCAACTACATTGAACAGACGTCCGTAAATATCTGCACCGATTGGCATTTGAATTGGAGCACCTGTTGCGTGAACATCAACACCTCTGCTTAAACCGTCTGTAGAATCCATAGATACGGTACGAACAGTATCTTCACCCACGTGTGATTGTACTTCAAGTATTAATTTAGAACCGTCTTTTTTAATGATTTCTAATGAATCGTAAATTTTTGGTAATTCAGCATCTTTTGAGTTGAACACTACGTCAACTACTGGTCCGATGATCTGTGAAACTTTTCCTATTGCTTTTGACATTGCTTATGTATTTATTTAATAGCGTTTTAGAAATGAAAAAATGATGTCTTTTTTCAGAGTGCAAAGATAATTTTTCTAAATAGAAAATCAATAGTAAAAAGCTATTTTTTTAATCGTTTTTTGATTTTTTTATCACACAACGCATTAAACATCGAAAAATCTATAGAATAGAAACAAAAAAACCACCAACCGAAGCTGATGGTTTTTTTTTAAACTTTTATTTTCTTTATAAAGAAGCTGGGAAAAGAATTCTGTAATTTCCTAAATCAACTCCTTTGAAATTAGATCCGTATGTTGCATTGATCGCTTCAATAAACTTGTTGGCAATTAAAGCATATCCTCTTGGACTTGGATGAACTCCATCAAGAGAGAATGAGTTTCCTGTAACATACGTTGATGTCATAGTAAAACCATTCAAAGAAATACCACCATTTGCCACCTGTGCAAGAATTGTATTTGTATTCACAAAAGCCAATCCTTTAGAAGAAGCCAACGATTGAATAGTAGAATTGTAGGCATCAGTAGCTAATTTAACTTCAGCGGTTTCAGATGCCGTTAAAGTGGTACTGTCTTGCATTGGATAAGAAACCCCAATGGTATTAAATGGTGATGGCGCACCCGATTGCGTTGTTCCTATTACACTTCTTGCAGACAATAAAATATAATCTCTTGAAGCTGCAGCACTACTAGCATGTCTTGCTTGACCGTAAATACTTCCTAAATAAGTAGCTGTTGCTGCTCCTAAAGTAGGCGTAAGAGCCGCTGTAATTTGAGCTGAAATATTTAATAAACTTTCGTCTTTGATCAATAAAGGATTTTTTTCAACTGTAGCAGAATTTCCATCGTCTGCTACTAACGTAACAAATCTAGTTGGTAATCCATTTGCTGTTAAAGCCGCGTTAATACCACCAAACAATTGGTTCAATTGCGCTGCGCTTGCTGCTGGCAACCCTGGAATTGGATCTGTTGGAACTGTTGTAAAGAATGGTACTGATGTAACATAAGGAATGTTAGCCACAACTCCTTTAGCTCCATTAGCCGTTAAATTAGTCACCAAAGTGTTGTAAACCGAAGCAAAAACATTTGGATCTGTAATATCATTCGGACCATAAGACGCTGGATTTAAATTTCCAGTTTGATTTACACCTGTTCCTCCTGAAGTTGCATACG
This sequence comes from uncultured Flavobacterium sp., assembly GCA_964577105.1. GTDB lineage: Bacteria > Bacteroidota > Bacteroidia > Flavobacteriales > Flavobacteriaceae > Flavobacterium. The sequence continues at coordinate 59,224 of CAZNWY010000016.1, read as the reverse complement.
CTAACACATCATTATTTCCAATCCAAAGAGAGAAAAATGTTGGGTTTTGAGCTGTTGCATCAGCGATTACTGTTGATGTTGCAGAAGAAGCGAAACGCACATAATAAGGATTGGCTTGTCCTGTTGCAACACCTGCAGCATTACCATAACCTGGTGCTAACAAATGAAAACTTTTTGCTCCAGGAACTCCCATGTTATTAAAAGGCCCTGTCAAATGATTCGTTATCTCGGTAGTTGGTGTTCCTGAAACTGGAACAGGACCCGAACCATCAAAATACAATCTTGGTCCAGCTACTGGAGTACCTCCTAAAAGCAAACCTCCAACATTGTCATTCATGAAAGGAATTTTAAACTCACCGCCACCTGCTAAAGCAAATTGTTGTGCTAAAATGGCAGGATACGATCCTTTTTGCCCTTCAATAAAAAGAGCATTATCACTATAACCAGCTGTTAATGAATTTCCTAATGAAACATATTTAGAAAAATCTGCTGATCCTGATGTAAGCGGCATTCCATCTGATGAATTTGGATCTACTGTTACATCATCACTATTGTTACAAGCTACAAAGGTTAAAGAAACCAAGAATAGCCATTTGAAATTTTTTATCATAATAGTATTTATTATATGTTATTGACTAAAAAAAATTAAGGATTGATGGTTAATGAAGCAAAATATTGTTGCCCGATTAAACCAGCTCCTAAAACTTGTTGGTATTCTTTACCTCCAATGTTTGCAGCACCTAGTTTTAAAACTGATTTTAATTTTGGAATTGCATAGTTAATCTGCGCATCAAATACGGTTGTAGAAGGAATCATTCCATCTGCAAAAGTAGATTGCCATAAATATTCTGTAGTCCATCTTCCGCTTACATTAAATCCGAAGTTTTTGAATAATTTTTCATTTCCAAAAGAAGCTTTAACTCTGTGTTTTGGAGTATTGAAACCAGCTTCAAAACTTGGATCTTTTGCTTGATCAAAATCAAATTGTGCATAGTTGTAATTAGCACTAACTTCAAAATCTTTGTATACTTTTTTAGATACTCCTACACCAAAACCTATTGATTTAATTTCAATATCGGTATTGGTATACAATTGATAACTTCTAGTATTACCATTTAAAAGAGCATGTATTGCTTGACCATTATAATCAGTAGGAGATGGAATTGCAGAATAAACTGGTGCATCAGCGGTAGTCCCATAATATGGCGCCACTACTGTTAAGTTTCCTAAGAAATTATTGTAGGTGTTGTAATATCCGTTAATATCGAATGAAAATCCTTTGAATTGTCCTCTATATCCTAATTCTATAGCCCTTACCGTTTCTGGCTTTACATAACTAACATTTGTTTTTCTTAACAATGAAGCTGCCGTGGTTGGATCTGTAGATGCTAATGCTGCAAATGCTTGAACAGATGCCGCAGTATAAGAATTATTATAAGCATTCAATCCTGACATAACTACTGTAGAACCTCCAGCGTATGATTGACCAGTAGCTGGAACTCCATTTGAAACAGGTAAAGTTTCTGTATATCTAGTTAAGTTGTCTGGAGCAGAACCAATCAACACTGCATTACCTACATTAAATCCGATGTATTGATCTTGAGTAGATGGATTACGGAAACCTGTTTGGAATGACCCTCTAAAAGTGTGATTTTTTTGAGCTCCTGCAGAATATACAGCAGAAAATCTTGGTGAATAATTACCTTCAAAATTTTTCGATTTATCATAACGAATAGATCCTGTTAATTTCAATCGGTCGTCCATTAATTTCTTTTGCAATTGAGTATACATACCATACTCATTATAGTAAATTGGACCGTCTGCATCTGTATAAATTCTACCATGAGAATTTAATTGATATTGTCTAAAAGAACCCCCTACTTGAATCTCAACTGGCTTGAATAAGTCTTTAAAGTTGTAATTAGCATCCGAATGATAAATTCTTGAGTTATCTACCAATTTAGAACCTGAAAGCACATCTGGATTAGAGATTACATTATTGAACGCTGCTTTAAAAGCATCTGTTCCTGGAATTAATCTTCCTGTATCGGCTACTGCTCTTGCAGAAGCGTGTGCTTGCTCTGGAGTTGCACCGCCTAAAGTAGCTGTAATGTATTGTCCTGCATATTGACCAAACCAAGTAGCATCGCTTTTCCACGCTCTGTTTACATTAAGCGCTGTAAACAACATATCGTATGATTTTCCACCATCTTCTGTAGTAGTATAACCTCTTACAAAGAAGTTTTTACCTTTGATTTCCAACTTGTGTTGTTGCATGAAAAATCCGTTCAAATAGTATCTATTTGCTCCTTGATATACTGCATTACCAAAGCCAAATTTACTTTGCCAAATAATTTCAGTATCATTAGCCCATGGTTTAAAATGAAGAGAGAAATCAACTTTAGCATTTCTAACTTTATTATCTGTTAAATCAACCTCATTATATCCTGTTCTACTTACATTATAGCTTGGTAATAAGTTTACAGCTGAAGCAGGAATTAATCCTAAAGCAGCCAACGATTGACCAACACCTCTTAAATTAGTAGAAGCTTCGTCACCATAAACATTCAAACCATTATAATTGTAGTATGATCTGTCTTTTCCTGGATTGTTCAAATCTCTATAATCTGTAGCATACCAATCTGTTGCTTTCATGAAAGTAAAGTTTGCTTTAGCTGCAAAATGCTTATCAAATGCATGAGCCACTCTCACTCCATAGTCTACATAATCATTGGCTCCAGCAGCTTTTTGATTGGTTTGACCATATTTTACATAGGCTGTAATTCCTTGACTTGTAAAAGGACTTTTACTATTCATGAACATGATTCCGTTAAAGGCATTAGCACCATATAACGCTGAAGATGCTCCTGGTAAAAGCTCTACATTTTGAACATCAATTTCAGAAATACCAATCATATTTCCGATAACAAAGTTCAATAACGGTGAAGAGTTGTCCATTCCGTCTACCAATTGCATAAAACGAGTATTAGCTACGGTAGCAAATCCTCTAGTATTAATCGATTTAAACGACATACTACTCGTGTTCATTTGAACTTCTTTAAGGTTTTCTAAACCATCATAAAAAGTTGGCGAAGCCGATTTTTTGATGTCTTTAACCCCCATTCTTTCAATAGTCACTGGCGATTCCTTGATACGCTCTGGTGCTCTAGAGGCAGAAACCACAATTTCATCAAGTTGAGTATCAGCACTTTCTAAAACCACATCAACTTTTTGTGCAACAGATGAAACTTGCACCTTCTTGGTGGCATAACCAATGCTTGAAACCTCGATAGTAAAAGGTGGTTTTTTGGAAACTTTTAAAATAAATTTACCGTCTCCGTCAGTAGCAGCTCCCGAAGATTCGCCAACAAGCTTAATGTTTGCGCCGGGAATTGGTTCGTTTTTGCTGTCTTTTACCGAACCTGAAATTGTATTTTGTGCGAAGGACACGCTACAAAAAAACAACGTCAAAATAAAATAATAAATCTTCATTAGGTTTGATTTTTGTTGGTTTAAGTAGCCAAAATACAAATTATTTTTATATTAATAAAAAAACGCATTATTATTTTAATAATATTCAGTTATTCGCACATATTTTGTCATTTCTCCAACGAAACTTCTTTAAACTTTTAGCATTTGAAATTACATTTTAACATAAATATATTATGCATACATATAAAATTAGAACAAAATTTAAAGAAATCGTAAAAACAAAGTAGAAAAATAAATAAATAAAAAAAGCGAGACAAAATCTCGCTTTTATATTAAAATGAAGTCATTTATTCTACTGTAACTGATTTAGCCAAGTTTCTCGGCTGATCAACATTACAACCTCTCATTACCGCTATATGATAAGAAAGCAATTGTAACGGAATTGTTGTCAATAAAGGTGAAAGTGCATCAGAAGTTTCTGGAATTTCAATCACGTGATCGGCTAATTCTTTTACTTGCTTATCTCCTTTGGTAACGACAGCAATAATTTTTCCACTTCTTGATTTTATTTCCTGAATATTACTAACTACTTTATCGTAATGTCCTTGTTTTGGTGCAATCACAACCACTGGCATTTTTTCGTCAATCAATGCAATTGGACCGTGTTTCATCTCAGCAGCAGGGTATCCTTCGGCATGAATATAAGATATTTCTTTTAGCTTTAAGGCCCCTTCCAAAGCTACTGGGAAATTATATCCTCTTCCTAAGTACAAACAATTGGTAGCGTCTTTATAAATAGCGGCTATTTCTTTAGAAATTTCATTGGTTAATGCCAACGTTTCTGTAACTTTTTCCGGAATCAATTCTAATTCTTGTAAACATCTGTGGAAGTCGGAATTCGACATAGTTCCTTTAGCTTTAGCCAAACGAAGGGCAATCATGGTTAATACCGTAATTTGAGTAGTAAAAGCTTTAGTTGATGCTACTCCAATTTCAGGACCAGCATGCGTGTAAGCTCCTGCATGAGTTTCTCTAGAGATAGAAGATCCAACTACATTACATACTCCAAAAACAAAAGCACCTTTTTCTTTAGCCAACTTAATTGCCGCTAATGTATCTGCTGTTTCACCTGATTGTGAAATGGCAATAACCACATCTTTATCTGTAATGATTGGGTTTCTATATCTGAATTCTGAGGCGTATTCTACTTCAACTGGAATTCTTGCAAACTCTTCAATTATATATTCTGCCACTAATCCTGCATGCCATGATGTTCCGCAAGCAATGATTAATATTCGGTCAGCGTTTAGAAATTTTTCAATATTGTCTTCAACTCCTGCCATTTGGATGATTCCTGTATTGGCAAGAAGTCTACCTCTGTAGGTGTCTTTAATAACGCTTGGTTGCTCATAGATTTCTTTCAGCATAAAATGCTCATATCCACCTTTTTCTATTTGCTCCAGATTCATTTGTAGTTCTTGAATATAAGGATCTACCAAGGAATCATCTTTTATTTTTCTGATTTTTAATGGCTTATGTAAACGTACAATTGCCATTTCTTCATCTTCTAAATAAATCGCATTAGAAGTATATTCTATAAACGGAGAAGCATCAGAAGCGATAAAAAATTCTTCTTCACCAACTCCAATTGCTAAAGGACTTCCTAAACGTGCTACTACAATTTCGTCTGGTTTTTTCTTATCAAAAACACAAATAGCATAAGCACCTACCACTTGATTTAAAGCTACTTGAACCGCTTTTCCAAGTTTTAAATTTTCTTTTTTCTGAACTTCTTCAATCAAATTAACCAAAACTTCGGTATCTGTATCTGATTTAAACACATAACCTCTTTTGATTAACTCTTTTTTCAATGGTTCATAATTTTCAATAATACCATTGTGAATGATTACTAAATCACCAGAATTTGACAAATGTGGATGTGAGTTTACATCATTTGGAACACCGTGTGTAGCCCAGCGCGTGTGCCCCATTCCAATAGTACCTTTTGTAGTTATTTCTTTGGAAGACTTTTCTTCTAAATCAGAAACTTTTCCTTTGGTTTTAGAAATTTTTAAATCGGTTCCATCATACAACATAATACCAGCGCTATCATAGCCTCGGTACTCCAAACGTTTCAATCCTTTTATAACAATAGGATATGCTTCTCTATATCCAATATATCCAACAATTCCACACATATTTTTGTCAGTTTAATTAGTCAGGTTTAGTATAATAAATTTCTAATTGTAATCTTTTATCGGAAGGCACGTTTGGTGTTGATCCATAAAGAACCGTTCCCAAAGGATTAACAACAGACATTACAGGTACGTATTTAGAAAGTACAGTTCCATCTGGATTGGCTGAATTAGAAGTAGTGAACGGAGATAGTAAATTTGCTCTATTAACCGTCATGATACTTTCGGTTACTACCAATCCTAATCTTACGTTGGTTGAATCTGCAGTTGCAGCAGAACCTCCAAATTTAACTAAATTCCTGATATGATTTGTAATTCTAATTTTATATTTAGTTCCGCGAGTACCATCTGCTACTTTTACCACTTGTGAATTATCGTCTAGTAAAATTCCGCCATGAACATATTTGTTGAATTTGGTACTAGAACTAGTGGTACCATCTACAAAAAAGTCAGCTAGTGGTCGATTGTGTGTTAAATCAAATAAATAAACTCGATTTGGTTCTGGAGCACTGGTTCCTAACTTTGTTTTATCAATATAAAAAGTAAGACTGGCTTCATTAATCAACCAGTTATGATCTCTCATGTCTTTCAATTCTGTATTAGCATCATCATTCTTCTTTCCTCCAAATAAATCGATGACGGCCATAGAACCATTTGCGCCTTTTAAATAAAGGTTGTCATCACCAGTAATTGGATTTGGCGTTACATAACCTGGAAGATTATTATCATTTTCCAAGAAATTAACGGTATTCCCTGACAAATTCAATGTAAGCGTCTTTCTAACTACAGTAGCATCAGTATCCGATGTTTTATCGTGATAGATCATTGTTATTGTTCCTCTACCAAAATTCATCATCGCAAGAGTTCCTTGGTTTGGAGACGATGCAGCTGCTTCTACTTTAAAGTACAATCCTCTAAAATAATTTTTAAACACATTGTTGTTATACAACTTTCCTGAAGGCGCATTAACAATTTTATTTTTAAAGAAGTTTTTGTCTAAATTAATAAACATTCCTGGTGCTTTTCGTTCAGCAACATTGGTATGAGCTGCTTCTTTGTATAATTTTATTTGCTTGCTATTAAAAGAAAATTCGTCATTTTGACTATGATCATTTGTAGCCGCTAAATCATAAATATTACCATTGTCATTATTAAGACGATTTCCGGCAATCATTCCTTCGCTTTCAAATTGCGATTGTTGGTTGGAATAATATTTTTGCAATTGTTGTGGACCATTGGAATAATCGTAAGTTTCTAAAAACTTGTTAGACTCATATATACTTAATTTGATGTTGGAATTACCTTGGATTGAATCCAACTCATAAGTACTATCACCAGAATCGGTATCGGTACTTAAAAAAGTAGAATAATAAGGTACGTATAAATACACCGAGTCAACCACTACATTAGCTTGATCATAAAAAGTAGGATTTGCTACAGCTAACTCTAATTGTGTGACATAACTAGCTGTGGTTTTACCAAAAACAGGGTTGTTGTAGTATCCAAATTGATTGATGGGAAGGTTATTAGATTGTACTGGACCCAACGCTTGATTGTATGCTACTACATTAGAAACATATTTATTCAATCCATAATGCTCGTCACCTACAATTCCCGAACCGATTTCATTAAAATCTCTATCACAAGAGGCAAATAAAAGGATTACGATTCCAACAATTACTGTTTTAATAAAGAAATTAAATTTCATGTTTTTGTGATTATATTATAACATCTTTTTATAAAAAGAAGTGTAGGCTTCAGCAAACCCTTCTTTCGGAGCGAAAGGTAAAAAAGGTTTCTCTGAAGATTCTATAAATTTTGTTAAACTTGGAGAAAGATTTTCAGAAGCAATAATCACTGCATCCGAATGACGAATAGAGGTTTTTATCAGATTTTCATAATTTGGTGTTTCCAATTCAGCTACAGCTTCTTCTGGAATACCATCGAATTTAACCTTATTAATCATTTCAAGATCTAGCGTCCCTTCAAAAGATTGGCCATAAACCGAAGTAACTATTTTAGTTTCTGAAAAAAGAGCTTCATCTTTGTAAAAATGTTTCATGTAAACTGGCAACATAGAGGCCATCCAACCATGAACATGAATAATATCGGGAACCCAATTTAGTTTTTTTACCGTTTCAACTACTCCTTTGGCAAAGAAAATAGCACGCTCATCATTATCTGGATACAACACGCCATCTTCATCAGAAAAGGTAGCTTTTCTTTTAAAATACTCGTCGTTATCAATAAAATAAACCTGAATGCGCTCTTTCGGAATCGAGGCTACTTTGATAATCAAAGGCATATCAACATCGTTTACCACTAGGTTCATCCCAGAGAGACGAATTACTTCATGTAATTGATGTCTTCGCTCATTAATATTTCCATAGCGCGGCATGAAAATTCTAATTTGTCCGCCTTGATCATTAATCATTTTTGGCACGTCATAAGACATAAGAGAAACTTCATTCTCTGCTAAATAAGGCACCACTTCAGATGATACATATAATATCCTCTTATCTTCCATTATGTTATGTATGTATGTATTGGCAATAAAAAACACGCAAAATTACAAAATTTTATGCAGATAATTACTAAAGTAGTAAGTTTGTACCCTATTTTAATTAAAAACAGATGCATATTTTTAACAAAAAAGCCGATTTAATCAATTACTTGAAAGAAAATAGCCTTGATAAATCTGCTATTGGTTTTGTGCCTACCATGGGCGCATTGCATGCTGGACACCTTTCTTTGTTGAAAAAATCTATTGAAAACAATTCAACAACCGTAATCAGTATTTTTGTAAATCCGACACAATTCAATAACGCAGAAGATTTAGACAAATATCCAAGAACGTTAGAAAATGATGTTGAAAAAATAAAAACTGTTTCTGATAAAATTTTAGTTTACGCCCCAACCGTTGACGATATCTATGAAGGAAATACCAAATCTGAACATTATAATTTTGATGGATTAGAACACCAAATGGAAGGCAAATTTCGTCCCGGACATTTTGACGGTGTTGGCACTGTGGTTAAGCGTCTTTTTGAGATTGTAAAACCAACTCATGCCTATTTTGGCGAGAAAGATTTCCAACAATTACAAATCGTAAAAAAACTAGTTGAAAAAGAAAAAATTCCTGTAATTATTGTAGGATGTCCAATTTTTAGAGAAGCCAATGGCCTAGCAATGAGTTCTCGCAATGAAAGACTTTCAGAAAAAGAAAAAAAAGAAGCGACCTTTATTTACAAAACAATTAGTGAAGCTAAAAAACGATTTGGCACGAAATCTGCTAAAAAAGTTTCAGATTTTGTTACAAAAGCCTTCCAAAACCATCCCGAATTTGAATTAGAATATTTTGAAATTGCCGACGAAGCTACCTTATTGCCTTGCATTCGAAAAAATAAAAACAAGAAATATCGCGCTTTTATTGCCGTTTTTGTTAACAAAATCAGATTGATTGATACTATTTCACTAAATTAATTTAACTTTGCCCCATGCAAATTCAAGTTGTAAAATCAAAAATTCATCGCGTTAAAGTTACTGGCGCAGATTTGAACTATATCGGTAGTATTACTATTGACGAAGCTCTAATGGATGCCTCTAACTTAATTGAAGGCGAAAAAGTTTCTATTGTAAACATCAATAATGGCGAACGTTTTGAAACCTATGCTATTAAAGGTGCAAAAAATTCAGGTGAAGTTACCCTAAACGGACCTGCTGCTAGAAAAGTACATCCTGGCGACATTATCATTATTATTTCTTATGCTACTTTAGATTTTGAAGAAGCGAAAACATTCAAACCATGGCTCGTTTTTCCTAATGAAAACGACAATTCTTTGAAATAATCTTTTGAAAAATATCCTCAGTAAATGGTTGTCAATTCTTGTTCCTATTGCATTAGGAATTGGAATTGTCGCATACCAATACCATCAATTTACCGACAACCAAATCAACCAAATTATTGGCTACTTCAAAAATGCCGATTATTTCTACGTTTTACTGGCTGTTTTTGTTGGCTTTATTGGAAACACATTGCGTGCTTACCGATGGAAATACATGCTGGATCATTTGGGTTACGAATCCAATTTTCAAAACAATTTTATGGCTGTAAATATTGGGTATTTACTCAATTTAACTGTACCCAAATCGGGTGAAATTTCTCGAGCTGTAATCGTAAAAAAATACAACAATATTCCGTTTGATAAAGGTTTTGGAACCATTGTAGCCGAACGAATAATTGACATGTTTTTTCTGCTATTTTTCATGCTATTAGCCGTTGTTTTACAATACAATATTGTAAAAACTTTTATTCTTGACAAAATGCCATTCCACTTTATAGCATTGCTTTTAATTTCAGGAATAGCTGGATTCATCGCATTTATACTCATTTACAAATACTCCAAATTAAAAATTGTTCAACTATTCAAAGAAAAAGTTTCTGGTTTAAAAGAAGGTGTGTTGAGCATTTTTCACATGAAAGAAAAATGGAAGTATTTCTTACACTCCATACTCATTTGGGTTTCTTATTTAGTAACCTATTACATAGCAACCAAAGTAATTCCGGAAACCTCTGTTTTGTCTGTTGGCGCCATCATAACGTGCTTTGTGGTAGGAAGCATTGCCATAGCTTTTACCAATAGTGGCTTCGGAGCGTATCCCTTTCTTACTTCAAAAGTGCTCGTGTTTTATGCTATTGCAGAACCTGCTGGAACAGCTTTCGGTTGGATTATTTGGACTTCTCAAATGCTTCTTGTGCTGATTTTAGGTTTATTGTCATTTTTACTACTTCCTATCTTAAATAGAAAATAATTTATTATATTGCTTGATTTTAGGTTACTTTTTAGTCATTCAAAATCAAAATACTTTATGAAAAAATTACTTCTATTAATCGTTATTGCTATAAGCTGTAACGGATTTGCACAAAAAGTAAAAGATAGTGTTTTATCTCGAAAAATGGACAAATACCGATACTTATCCATTTCTCTACCTCCTAGTTACACTAAAGAAACTAAAAAAGTATACCCTCTCTTACTGTTGTTGGATGGCGACTATCTATTTGACCCTTTTCAAGGAACCATGAGTTATGGTTATTATTGGGATGATTTACCTGAAGTAATCATTGTTGGACTTTCTCAAAGTAAAGAACGTGAAGAAGATTGTACTTTCGATGAAGCAACAGGTCTTCCTGAAGGCAAAGGAGAAGATTTTTTTGAATTTATTGGCGGCGAATTAGTGCCTTACATCCAAAATAAATACCGCACCTCCAATTTCCGAATAATTGCCGGTCACGACATTACTGCAGGTTTTATGAATTTGTTTTTATACAAAGACAACCCTTTGTTCAATGCCTATATTTCTCTCAGTCCAGAATTGCCTTTAGAAATGGAAACTCGAGTAGCAGAGCGATTGGGTACTTTTAAACAAAATATTTTTTATTATCAATCATCAGGTGAGGGTGATATTAAAAAAATGAAAGAAAAAATTGCAACTTTAGATACTAATATCAAAGCGTTAAACAGTCCAACACTCAATTATAGATACGACGATTTTAAAGGTGCTTCACACTATTCGTTAGTGTTATTCTCCATTCCAAGTGCGTTGTATCAATTTTTTGCTGCATACCAACCAATCTCGATTGCCGAGTTTCAAGAAAAAATTGTCAAATTAGAATCGGGTTATGTTGATTATTTAAAAAACAAATACGATTTATTAGAGAAGGCTTTGGGCATCAAAATGAATATTCGAATTAATGACTTTAAAGCTATTGAGGCAGCCATTTTAAAAAACAAAGCTTATGGTGAGTTCGAGCAACTTGCTCAACTTTCTCACAAAATGTATCCTAGAACCATGCTTGGCGACTACCATATGGCCATGTATTATGAAAACACAGGCGATATTAAAAATGCGGTTCGATACTACCAAAATGCCTTTCAATTGCAACCTATTGGCGATTTAACCAAAGACATGATGCTCGATAAAGCAGATTCACTAAAATCGCAAATCAAGAAAAAATAAAACACAAATCAGCAGAAATAAAAGCATAAATGGCAAAACTCAAAACGTCATTCTTTTGTCAAAATTGCGGAACTCAATATGCCAAATGGCAAGGCCAATGCAATGCCTGTAAAGAATGGAATACTATTGTTGAAGAAATTATTCAAAAAGAAGAAAAAACAAGCTGGAAACCTACTTCTGAAGTAAAAAAAGCACCAAAACCTCTTAAGATTGCCGAAATAGATTCGTCTCAAGAAATTCGTTTAGATACACTTGATGGAGAATTGAATAGGGTTTTAGGCGGCGGAATTGTTCCTGGTTCTTTAATCCTTTTAGGCGGTGAACCCGGGATTGGAAAAAGTACGTTGTTGCTTCAAATATCCTTAAAATTACCATATAAAACGTTGTATGTTTCGGGCGAAGAGAGTCAGAAACAAATCAAAATGCGCGCCGAAAGAATTACGTCAAAAGAAGATAATTGCTACATTCTAACAGAAACCAAAACACAAAATATCTTTCGACAAATTCAGGAAATCGAACCCGAAATCGTCATTATTGATTCGATTCAAACCTTACATACCGATTACATCGAATCGACTGCTGGAAGCATTTCTCAAATTAGAGAATGTACCGCCGAACTTATCAAATTTGCTAAAGAAACCAACGTTCCGGTAATTCTAATCGGACACATTACTAAAGACGGAACCATTGCTGGACCCAAGATTTTGGAGCACATGGTTGATACCGTTTTGCAATTTGAAGGCGACCGAAATCATGTGTATCGAATTTTACGCAGCTTGAAAAACCGATTTGGTTCTACAGCAGAACTAGGCATATACGAAATGCAAGGTTCGGGTTTGCGAGAAGTTTCCAATCCGTCTGAAATTCTATTATCGCATCGCGAAGAAGAACTTTCAGGAACTGCCATTGCCTCAACATTAGAAGGCATGCGTCCATTAATGATAGAAATACAAGCTCTAGTTTCAACCGCTGTTTATGGCACACCGCAACGCAGCACTACGGGTTATAATGCCAAACGATTGAACATGCTCTTGGCGGTTTTAGAAAAACGAGCCGGCTTTCGTTTAGGAACCAAAGACGTGTTTTTAAACGTTACTGGCGGAATTTCGGTAGACGATCCAGCCATCGATTTAGCCGTTGTTGCTTCGATACTTTCCTCCAATGAAGATATTGCTGTGGGTAAATACGTTTGCTTTGCAGGTGAAGTCGGACTTTCAGGTGAAATTCGTCCAGTAAACCGAGTGGAACAACGCATTCAAGAAGCAGAAAAATTAGGTTTTGCCACCATTTTTGTTTCCAAATACAATAAGATTTCGATAAAAAATGCGTTGATAAAAATTGTTTTGGTGTCAAAAATTGAAGAAGTTGTAGAACATTTATTTGGGTAACATTAGTAGTAAATGAGAACCAAAAAGCAAAAAGTATTTCTTTTTTTAAAAATAACACTTCTCTTAGTTTTACTAGGAGTGTCAGTGGCTTTTGCTTTTAGAAATTCCATTTTAGAAAGTGCTATTTCTCGGATTGACCACAAACTCAACCGCGATTACCAATGCCGATTTCACGTAAAAAATGCGCAATTTCATGGCTTATCCAATCTAGAATTTGATGAAATTAGTCTAGTTCCTCAAAAAGCCGATACTTTAGTGAGTATTCAAAATTTAAAAACTTCGGTGAATGTTTGGGAATTGCTTTTTGGAAACATTCAATTGGGAAAACTCGAAATCAATAAAGGTTTTATCCAGTTGGTGAAAAACGAAAAAGGTCGCAATTTTGATGCTTTTCTCAAACGAAAAAAAGAAGAAAAAAACGACGACCAACAAGTCAATTATGCCAAACTAGCCTATCGTATTTTGTCTAAAACCCTTAATCTAGTTCCGACCGACATGAATGTAAAAGGTTTTGCTTTCAAAATGGATGATATGGGCAACAAAGTGGTTTTTGATTTTGTACAATTGCAATTGGAAGACAAAAAACTCCATTCGATAATCAAAGTCAAAGAAGACGATTTAACGCAAAATTGGAGTATTTCTGGTTTTGCCGATCCGCGTGATCGGAAAGCTGATTTAAAATTTTTCAACACCAAAAACGACAGCATTCGGATTCCATATTTGGACAAAAAAATTCATCTCAAAACCAGCTTTAAAACCATTCATTTCAACTTAGAAAATCTCGATATGGGCAGTGGTGAATTGCACATTGATGGCTATACTTCTATCGAAAATTTTAAAATAAACCATGCGAGAATTGCCAAAAATGATGTACTGATTAAAAACGCACGTTTCGATTATCGCTTGGTTTTTGGTGGTCGATTTATGGCAATCGACAGCACTTCGCAAGTAAAAATTAACGATATAAAATGCACGCCTTATCTATCCTATACTAATGATACCGATAAAATAGTAGCTCTAAAATTGAACATTCCAAAAATGAAGGCACAAGATTTTATCAGCTCATTGCCCGATGGACTATTCAGTCATTTTAAAGGCATGGAAGCACAAGGAATTTTTAGCTACAACTTGAACTTCGAATTCAATAAAAGCAAACCTGACAATGTTGTTTTTGAAAGCAAATTGAAACCTGAAAACCTTAAAATTACCAAATATGGCGAAGCCGATTTGAACAAAATCAATTCGGAGTTCACCTATCGCGCTATCGACAAAGGTGTAGCACAACGCCCAATTGTAGTGGGAAGTTCCAACCCAAATTACACGCCTTTGAACGAAATATCACCTTACCTACAAAAATGTGTTTTAACCAGTGAAGATCCGTCGTTTTTCAATCATCGTGGCTTTATAAACGAAGCCTTCAAACAATCGATTGCCAAGAATATTAAAACCAAAAAATTTGCTCGAGGTGCCAGCACTATCAGTATGCAATTGATTAAAAATGTATTCTTAACTCGTGAAAAAACGTTGTCTCGTAAACTAGAAGAAATTCTATTGGTTTACATCTTAGAAAACAATCGTATTGCTTCCAAAGAACGCATGCTCGAAGTGTATTTCAACATCATCGAATGGGGACCCAACATCTACGGAATTGGCGAAGCATCGCATTTTTATTTCCAAAAAAGACCATCCGATTTAACCTTAAAAGAATGTTTGTTTTTGGCGACCATCATCCCAAAACCGAAAGGATTTATGTACCGATTTAATTCGGAAAACCAGTTAAAATCGTTTGCTAAACAACAAGATAATTTCTTAACTCGATTGATGTTACGACGCAATCTGATTGACGCCAACGACACTATCGGTCATAGCATTCCGCTTTCTATTTCGGGTCCAGCGCAATTCTTCTTAAAAAACAAATCGGAAACCAAACCCGAAATCGATTCTACAGCTGTGGAAGATTTTGGTTTGTAAAATTTTTTGCCTCCATCCCAACCTTTTTCTCAAAATAACACTCTATATAAGTAATCCGAAGGTTTGAATTTGGATTTCACTTAAAAAAGAATGTTATGAAAAAGAAATTTTCTTTAGAAATTACCAGTCCGTGTTACGAGAATTTCAACACTATGATTCCGAATGCCAATGGTTCGTTTTGTAGTTCGTGTTCCAAAAATGTAATTGATTTAAGTACCAAAACCAATCGCGAAGTGGCGCAATTCATTGCACAATCCAAAGACAAAAACATTTGTGCCCGATTGAACGTTTCGCAACTAGAGCAAACATTTGAATTCGAAACCCATGCTAAAAACCATAATTTAAAATATGCGGTAGCGGTTGCCGCTTCGGTTTTATTAACTACAAGTGTAGCGGCTCAAGACAACAAACAACCTGTTGCTACGTTTCAAACTTGTGAGGCCAAACCTATTAAACATTTGATAGGAAAAGTAGCGGTTCAGAAACAAAAAACAATTGTGGTTACGATAAAAGGTTTTGTTTTAGATCAAAAAACTAAAAAACCTTTTGCAGCAGAAATCTATCCAAACTTGTCTATTTATGCAATAGGTACTGCTAAAAATGTTAGCATCGATCCAAAAACCGGAGCCTATTCGTTAGATGTTGAGATGAATGAAAACACCAAAACCATTACCATCTACATTACAAGCAACGACATTCGATACTCGAAAGAATTTGCAATAAATCCGAAAGAAAAAACAAAAACGTTAACCATTTTGGTCGATCCCGAAAAAGAATTTCAATCGATGAAAATTATGGGTGGTATGGGTGTACATTATATCGACGACAAGAAAAACAAACTTTCATAAGTATCCTATGAAATACATTCTAACAACAGCATTATTGCTATTTGGCACGTTGCTATTTGCTCAAAATCAAGATCAAGGTGCGCCTTTTGCCGAAAAACTAAAAAAGGTTACTTCTAAAGATTCGATTGCACTTTGTTTAAAAGAAATAAATGCGATAAATACGATCCAAAGAAAAGATACCTGTACAAAATTTGACGAAAATTCAAAATGGAAATTACGGTTTCATCGGGTAACAGGTTGGAAAGAAAACATGCCCAATCAGCGTCATAACATTGATGTTTTAGAAGTTGGAAAAAAAGACAATGTGGTTCTAGGGCAAGATATTTTGAATGTATTTCAACGTTTTAAACAAAAAGTAACCCTCCTGAATCAGTTTCCTTCATCAATTTTACTTACACCAAGAGGTGCGCCTTTAAACGGAGCTTTCATACTTGTCTTACTCGATGATGACAACGCCGTTTTACAATACACCCACAGTTATCCCAACGGCAATCAATCGAGTTGGTATATCACGGAAAGTTATTACTTCAAAAAAAATTAACATGAAAAAAATAATACTTCTTTCAATATTGGTTTCGGCAATCACATTTGCTCAAAAACCTATTTTCACCAATGCCAAAGTTAAAGCAGCCACGGTGTATTACAATGCGGCCGAATTGCAGCAAACTACTTCAGTCAACCTTCCGTTGGGAACGAGCGAAATTGTAGTCAAAAATGTAGCCGATTATTTGAATGAAAACACCATTCAAGTGGGTGCGCCGTCTTCGGTGACGGTGTTATCGGTGCAATTTACACAGAATTACATGTCTGAATATGAAGTAGACGAAAGTAATCCTGCTATTAAAAAAGTCCGCGATAGCATTACCTTATTGCAAAAAGAAATCAAAAAGGTGCAAATTGATAAAGTATCCAACAGCAAAACCACCGAATTGTTAGATAAAAATCAAATGGTTGCTGGGGCTAATACCGGTTTGAGTGTGGCCGAACTGATGAAATTAGCCGATTATTATAAAGTTAAACGAACCGAATTGAGTAATGCTTACATGATTTTGGACGAAAAAGAAACGGCTTTGAATACCAAACTCCGAGTGTTGAACGAAAAACTAACCATCAATACCCAAAAAGAAGAAAAATCATCCAAAGGAAAATTAGTCATTCAAGTGATGAACGAGATTGCTGGAAACGTGAACCTCGATATTAATTATATTACCAATGCTGCTTCGTGGAATCCGTTTTACGATTTGCGTGTAGAGAATGTAAAAGATCCGATCAACATGATGTACAAAGCACAAGTCGCACAAAGCACTGGTATCGATTGGAAGAAAGTAAAACTAACGTTATCCAGCGGTAATCCGAATCAAAACAACCAAGCGCCGTTGTTGAGTTCGTGGTTTTTGAGATATGGCTATGCTGATGATTACAAAGAAAATAATGTTGTTAATAAACTTCAAGGTAGAGCTTCGGGTGTTCAACTAGATGAAGTGGTGGTTACATCTTCTTACAATATTAGAAAAGACAAACAAGTTAGATCAATAAACGCAACTGACATTGAAAACCAACTCAACGTTTCCTTCGATATCGATATTCCGTATGATATTTTATCCAACGGAAAAGCCCATTCGGTAGCGTTGAAAGAAATTAAACTACCTGCTTCTTTCAAATATTACGCCGTGCCTCGTGCCGATAAAGAAGCGTTTTTGTTAGCTGAAATCAACGATTATTCGAAATACAATTTGTTGCCGGGTGAAGCCAACATCATCTTTGAAGGTTTGTATGTAGGCAAAACCAACATCAACCCGAACCAAACGGCCGACACGTTGAATTTGAGCATGGGTCGCGATAAAAAAATCTCCATTAAACGCGAAAAAGTGGTGGATAAATCGGGTACTAAGTTTTTATCATCCTACAAAGAACAAACGTTTACCTACGATTTGACAGTTAGAAATAACAAAAAAGAGGACATACAAATGGTATTGAAAGACCAATATCCGTTGAGTTCCGACAAAGAAGTAACTATTGAATTATTGGACGACGGAAAAGCTTCTGTTAATGCAGAAACAGGCATCATGACTTGGAATTTAAAGCTTTCGCCAAATGAAACTAAGAAAATCAGAATCAGCTATAAAGTCAAATATCCAAAAGATAAAGTAATTGACAACTTATACTAACTCATTCAAAAACACGTTAATTACTGGAAAACTGCAGCCCTAAAAAGCTGTGGTTTTTTCTCATTTTTACTTCAATTTAAAAATCAATCACCATGAAGAACCTTTTTTTATTCTCTTTTCTTTTAGTTTCGACTTGCCTATTGGCGCAGAAACCGATTTTTGCCACTGCCAAAGTCAAAGCTGCAACAGTTTATTTTAATGCAGCCGAATTGCAGCAAACCACTTCGGTGAATCTTCCGGTGGGAACGAGCGAAATTGTGATTAAAAACGTAGCCGATTATTTGAATGAAAATACCGTTCAAGTAGGCGCACCGTCATCAGTTACCGTATTATCGGTGCAGTTTACCAAAAATTATATTTCCGAATACGAAATTGACGAAAGCAATCCTGCCATTAAGAAAGTTCGTGACAGTATTACTTTGGTTCAAAAAGACCTTAAAAAAGTACAAATCGAAATCTATTCACACCAACAAACCATCGAATTACTTGATCAAAACCAAATGGTGGCTGGGGCAAATACGGGCTTAAATGTTACCGAATTAATGAAATTGGTCGATTATTACAAAGCCAAAAGAACCGAGTTGGACAATACTATTTTAGCCTTTCAAGAAAAAGAAACCAAACTGAATTTGAAGTTGAAAGCCTTGAACGAAAAATTGGTCATCAATACCCAAAAAGAAGACAAAACATCGAAAGGAAAGTTGGTGTTGCAAGTGATGAATGAGGTAGCCGGAACGGTCAATTTAGACATCAACTACATTACCAATACCGCTTCGTGGAATCCGTTTTACGACTTGCGCGTAGACAATGTAAAAGAACCGATTAATATGGTGTACAAAGCACAAGTATTCCAAAACTCAGGAATCGATTGGAAGAAAGTAAAACTAACGTTGTCTAGCGGAAATCCTAATCAAAACAATCAAGCACCGCTATTGAGTTCATGGTTTTTGAGGTATCAAGAAGAAGGTTATAAGGACAATGATTTCAATTATTTTAGGGGAAATGTTTATACAAAAAATACTATTCAAAATGGCAGAGCAGTAGATCTAAAATTAGGAACAGCCTATGAATATGTTGACACTACTGCTAATTCTGGAAGAGACGAAATAAACAACGATGGCATTAGCGACTACACCCAAATCAACGAAAACCAACTCAACGTGTCTTTCGATATCGACATTCCGTATGATATTTTATCCAACGGAAAAGCGCATTCGGTAGCATTAAAAGAAATTAAATTACCTGCAACCTATAAATTTTATGCGGTACCACGTGTAGAAAAAGAAGCGTTTTTATTAGCTGAAATCAACGATTATTCGAAATACAATTTGTTGCAAGGTGAAGCCAACATTATCTTTGAAGGTTTGTATGTAGGCAAAACCAATATCAATCCGAATCAAACAACTGACACATTGAATTTGAGTATGGGCCGCGATAAAAAAATCTCTATTAAACGCGAAAAAGTAGTCGATAAATCGGGTACTAAATTCTTATCATCCTACAAAGAACAAACCTTTACCTACGATTTGACCGTTAGAAACAACAAAAAAGAAGAGATTTTCATGTTGCTCAAAGACCAATATCCGTTGAGTTCTGATAAAGACGTGACGATAGAATTATTGGAAAACGGTAAAGCCAAAATAAATACGGAAACTGGCATCATGACCTGGGAATTGAAACTGGCTCCGAACGAAACCAAGAAAATTAGGATCAGTTACAAAGTGAAATATCCGAAAGATAAAGTGATTGATAATTTGTAATCCTATTCTAATTCAAATTTCAAACAAAAAGCTTCTAGTTATATACTTTTAGGTTATAATTAGAAGCTTTTAGCTTTAAATAATTAGCTTTGAGATTATATTTAATACTTCAGAGGTTATAATTAATACTTCAAAGATTATAATTAATACCTCAGAGATTATATTTAATACTTCAAAGATTATAATTAATGCCTCAGAGGTTATATTTAATACTTCAGAGATTATAATTAATACCTCAGAGGTTATAATTAATATCTTTTAGGTTCAAATTATAACCTAAAAACTTAAAATTCTATTATTACGGTGCTGGATTCGGGTGTAATTCTTGAATGCGATTGATTGCTGCTAATACTTCGGGCGATAGCACCACATCAAAAGCATCGATGTTTTCTTGTAATTGCGCTAACGATGTGGCTCCCACAATGGTCGACATCACAAAAGATTGTTGGTGTACAAATGCTTCGGCCAATTGCACCAAAGTTAATCCGTTGGCTTCGGCTAAATCTTTGTATAAACGTGTGGCTTTGGTAGCATTTTCGCCAGTATAACGTGTAAATTGAGGAAAACGCGACATGCGGTATTCGGGTTTAGAGCCTTCTAAATATTTTCCCGAAAGTACACCAAAAGCCAAAGGTGAATAGGCTAATAAACCCACATTTTCGCGCATACAAATTTCAGATAAACCTACTTCAAACAAACGATTGAGTAGCGAATACGGATTTTGAATGGTTGCAATTCTCGGCAAACCGTGTTTTTCACTTTCGTGTAAAAAACGCATCACGCCATACGGATTTTCGTTAGAAACTCCGATGTGTTTGATTTTTCCTTCTTTGATTAATCCGTCATAGACCGACAAAACTTCAAAAAAATTGTCTTGCCATTGGGTATCAATTTGAGTCAAACCACGTTGCCCAAACATGTTCATTACACGTTCTGGCCAGTGCATTTGATACAAATCTATATAATCGGTTTGAAGGTTTTTTAAACTCAACTCCACCGCTTCATGGATGCTTTTTTTAGAAAAATCTAACGGCTGACGAATGTATTCCATACCGCGATTAGGACCAGCAATTTTGGTAGCCACCACTAATTTTTCTCTCTCGTTGGCGCCAATTTTATGCAACCACGAACCAATATGACGCTCAGTGCTTCCAAAAATTTGGGCATTGCCACCAATCGGATACATTTCGGCCGTATCAATAAAATTGATGCCTCGCGAAACCGCATAATCCAATTGGGAATGGGCTTCTGCTTCGGTATTTTGGTTGCCAAAAGTCATGGTTCCCAAACAAATTTTACTTATTTTAATATCGGTATTCGGAAGTGTAGTGTATTTCATGTTCCTAAAAGTTGATTTTTGAATTACAAAAGTACATTATCAAAACGAATTGGCTGAATAACATTTGTTAAACAAAATAAAAAAGCTAAATTTCGGCATCAATAAATTTTTACTTTTACAGCACCAAAAATTCCAACCATGAAAGCACTATTACTTGAAGACGATCACATTCTTTCTAAAGAAATTATCAGCTTTCTTAAATCGATGAAAATTGATTGTGACGCTGTTTTTGATGGCGAAGTTTTTTTCAGACAATTAAAATTGGAGACTTATGATATTTATCTTCTAGATATCAATGTGCCCAAATTGAACGGATTGGATGTTTGTAAAAAAGTTCGCGAAAGCGATAAAGCGACTCCAATTTTAATGCTTACCGCCTATCGAGATATTCAAGATAAAATGGACGCTTTTACCA
Organism: uncultured Flavobacterium sp.; assembly: GCA_964577105.1. Classification (GTDB taxonomy): domain Bacteria; phylum Bacteroidota; class Bacteroidia; order Flavobacteriales; family Flavobacteriaceae; genus Flavobacterium. The sequence goes on along the minus strand of CAZNWY010000016.1, from coordinate 37,690 downwards.
TTGGCGCTGATGATTATTTGGTAAAACCATTTCATTTTGATGAACTTTACATTAGAATAATGGCGCTTTTAAGAAGAAGTACCATTCCTCAAGAAAAAAAAGAATTCATCATTATTCAAGATTTAGAAATCAACACCAACGATAAAAAGGTAAAACGCAACGGTCATGTAATTGAACTAACACCAAAAGAGTATCAATTGTTGGTAATTTTGGCCAAAGCCAACGGAAGAGTGCTTTCTAAACAAGCTATTTCTGAACAAATTTGGGACGTTCATTTCGATAGCAATCTCAATACCATCGAAGTTTACATCAACTTTTTAAGAAAAAAAATAGATAAAGATCACGAGACAAAACTCATCCTAACACGATCTGGTTATGGGTATTACATAAACACAGGCGAAGAATGACACTTAAACGAAAAATTGCCATCAATGTATCTATTGCCTATTCCATTTTGTTTGGATTAGCTTCTACCTTTATTTACATTAGTTTTTCGACGTTTAGAAAAGAAGAATTTAAAAAACGTTTAGAAGAAAAAGCGCTTTCAACTGCCAAACTTTTAGTCGAAGTAAAAGAAATTGACAACCAAATTCTGAAACTCATCGACAAGAATAAAATTGACAAATTATTAAACGAAAAAACATTGGTTTTTGATGGTGAATACAAATTGGTGTACAGCAGTTTGGACGATTCAAAAATCACATGGACTAAAAACGATTTGATAAGGCTCAACAACGAAAAGTCGTATCTCATCGACAAAAAAGGAAAAGAAACCTTAGGCATATTCTTTCCTTTTAAGGAAGGTGATTATTATGTTTTGATTTCTGCCGAAGATACTTATGGCTATTCCAAACTACAGTATTTATTGTATTCTTTAATTTTTACTTATTTGGGCGGCGTTTTATTGGTATGGGTTTTCACCTACTTGTTGATTAAAAAACAACTGAATCCGTTGGATGTTTTTCAACAAAAAATAACCTCTATTTCGGCCAACGAATTGAATGTGCCTTTAGAAGAAGACAATACCAACGATGAAATTAATCTTTTAACTCGTGCCTTCAATCAAATGTTGGCGCGATTAGAAAATGCCTTTACTACTCAAAAAGAATTTACTTCAAATGCTTCGCACGAATTGTACACACCGCTCACAAGGGTTTCGTTACAATTAGAGAATTTAATACAATCTGAAAAACATTCTGAAAACACGTTAGTCTATCTAAAATCGATTAATAACGATGTGCATCAAATTGCCGATTTAATCAATTCGTTATTACTATTAGCCAAAGTGAACAAAGAAGAAATCAGCACCAAATTTCAAAAAGTACGCATCGACGAAATTATCTTTGACGCCAATGAGCAAGTAAAAAAAATAAATGCAAATTTCAACCTAGATTTTGATATCCAAATTGGGGATGATATCGATAACCCGATGGAGGTTTTGGGACAAAAATCGTTATTAAAAATTGCCTTTACCAACCTACTAAAAAACGCTAGCCTATATTCTACCGATAACAAAGCCCAGGTAATTATACATCAACTCGATCAAAAAAAGCTAGTGGTAACCATCAGTAATAATGGAAAAACAATATCGCAAGAAGAACAAAAAAAGATATTTGAGCCTTTTGCTCGTGGCGAAAACTCCTCTCAAATTCAAGGTTCTGGACTTGGTTTGCCAATTGTAAAACGCATTCTTGACTACCACAATGCAGCCATTTCTTACCGTGCTGTAAACGAAAATAGCAATCATTTTTGTGTGACTTTTTCAATTTAAGGTATTTTTAAGAAGCTACTAAAGCCAATTTTAAGAAGCTAAATTCAATTTTGTACTATAAAAAAGTACAAAATGAAAAAGTTAGTTATTATTATTTCAGCATTAATCACTTGCAATGTATTTGCTCAAAAAGCCATTTCGTTACAAGAATGTGAGAGTCAGTTTTTAAAAAACAATCTGTATTTACTAGCCAATCATTACAATATTGATGTTGCTCAAGCGCAAATAGTGCAGGCTAAAATTTGGGACAATCCTAGTTTTGGTTTTGAAGCCAATGCTTGGGCGCCCAATGAAGATAAAAAGTTTTTCAACGCTGGAAACTCGGGTGAAAAATCGGGTTACATTCAACAATTGATTCATATTGGCGGTCAACGAAAAAACCAAATAGGATTGGCTAAAACCAATGCTCAACTGGCCGAATTGGATTTTTCGGTTCTTATGCAAGATTTGAAATTTCAATTGCGCAATTTCTTCTTTTCTATTTATTACGACAACCAATCCATTGCTCAAATAGACAAACAATTATCCAACTTAAAAACGTTGGTAGACAATTATGCCGAGCAAGAAAAAAAAGGAAACGTTTCGCTGAAAGATTTGGTGCGTTTGCAAAATTTGTATTTGAGTTTAAAAACCAATCGCAGCGATTTGATGAACGATATCATCGAAAACAAAAAGAATTTAGAACTTCTAATTTCTGATGGAACTTCGATTGATATTGTACCAACTCCAACAAAAGTAGAATTGGACAATTACCAAAAACCAATTACTACCAATTTAGACGATTTGCAAAAAACCGCAATTCAAAACAGACCCGACTTACAAAGATCAGACAAGTTGATTGAAGCCAACAACTGGAATTTAAAACTTCAAAAATCGCTTGCTATTCCCGACGTTACATTTGGCGCAAGCTACGATCAATTGGGTGGTGCCTTTAGAAATCAAACCGATTTAACCATCGGAATTCCATTACCATTATGGAACAAAAACAAGGGAAATATTAAAACCGCCAAAGCACTGGTAAGTCAGGCCGAAGTTGAAAAAAAATCACACGAATTGGAAGTCCGTAATGAAGTAAAATCTGCTTTCTTAAAATACCTGGAGCAAAAATCCAATTATGAGTTGGTAAACAGTTCCATTCCGTCCAATTTAGAAACGGTTTACGAAGGCATCTATTCCAATTTTGTCAAGAGAAATATCAGCATGCTCGAGTTTACCGATTTTCTTGAAAGTTACAACCAAAGCATCATTTCACTGAATCAAATTAGCAAATCATACATCAATGCTTGCGAAGAAATCAATCATTCAACAGCATCTAAATTATTCTAATTCTAAATCCAAATCAACATGAAAAATAGTATTCAAATAGGACTCACGCTACTCGTTCTTTTCACGATAAGTTGTACCAAAAAAGAAACTGTAAAAAACGATGAAACAGATTCTTTTCAAATTTCGGACGCTATGATGAAAACGACCACTTTTGGTACCGTTAAAAACGAAATTTTAAGAAACGAATTGAAGTTTTTTGGAAAAATTTCTGCCAACAAAAACAAACTAATTGAGGTATATCCCGTGGTGGGCGGAAGTGTTGAAAAAGTAAACGTTGAACTGGGCGATTATGTTCATAAAGGACAAGTTTTGGCCACCATTAGAAGTACCGAAGCGGCAGGTTATGAAAAAGACTTTCAAGACGCACAAAACGAAGTGATTGTTGCCAAAAACAATTTGAAAGTTACCCAAGAAATGTTTGATGGTAAACTCAGCACCGAACGAGAAGTTATAGAAGCCAAAAGTGTTCTTGAAAAAGCCAAATCTCAATTGAATCGTTTGCAAGAAACTTATAAAATCTACAACCTAAAACCAGGTTCTATTTATCAAGTGGTAGCTCCAATTGATGGATACATCATTCAAAAAAACATCAACCAAAACATGCAATTACGAAGCGATAGAACCGACAATATTTTTGACGTAGCCGATACCAAAGACGTTTGGGCTATTGCCAATGTTAATGAAAGTGACATCAATCAAGTAGGTTTAGGAATGGATGCTACCGTTTCTACGTTATCCAATCCTGATAAAAAATTTCATGGTAAAGTAGATAAGATTTTCAAAATTATTGATCCCGAAACCAACGCCATGAATGTGCGAATTGTGTTGAACAATGCCAATTCATTATTAGTTCCCGAAAGTAAAGCCACGATTAATATTTCGTATACCGAAAACAAATCAATGTTGTCAATTCCGTCATCGGCTTTGATTTTTAACAATAACAAATATTATGTGGTGGTGTATAAAAACAGAAACAATTTAAAAATTAAACAAGTAGAAGTCTTTAGACAAGTTGGCGAAACGACTTACATTTCTTCTGGTCTTAGCGAAAACGAACAAGTAATAACCCACAATCAGTTGTTGTTTTACGAAACATTAAATGATTAATCAGGTTTTAATTTAATTACATCTAACAATGACAAAATTCATTAAAAATATCATTGCGTTTTCACTCAAAAACAGATTTTTTACTTTTTTTTGGGTGGGACTTTTGGCACTAATGGGATTTATTTCCTTCAAAAACATGCCTATCGAAGCGTTTCCTGATGTGACCAACACACAGATCATCATCATTACACAATGGAATGGTAGAAGTGCCGAAGAAGTAGAACGTTTTGTAACCACGCCAATCGAACTTTCTATGGCTTCGTTGCAAAAGAAAACTAGCGTTAGAAGCACCACCATGTTTGGATTGTCTGTTATCAAAATTATTTTTGACGATGGTGTTGATGATGCTTTTGCACGAAATCAAGTCAATAACGCCCTTCGAAATGTAGAAATGCCCGAAGGCATCCAACCCGACGTACAACCGCCCTACGGACCAACTGGTGAAATTTACAGATACACTTTACAAAGTAAAAAAAGAGATTCTAGAGATTTACTGACACTTCAAAATTGGGTGGTCGATAGAGCATTGCGCTCTGTTCCTGGTGTTGCAGACATCAATGCTTTTGGCGGTCAAACCAAAATTTTTGAAATCAGTGCCGATCCAAGAAAATTAGAAAAATACGGCCTTACGCCACTTCAAGTTTACGATGCAGTAAGCAAAAGTAACTTGAATGTGGGTGGTGATGTGATTGAAAAAAATGGACAAGCTTTTGTGGTTCGTGGTATTGGATTGCTACAATCTATTCCAGATATTGAAGATATCATCATCAAACAAGATAATGGAAATCCGGTTTTGGTAAAAAATGTAGCTTCGGTTTCCGAAAGCTCTATGCCTCGTGTGGGACAAGCTGGTCTAGACAACAAAGACGATGTGGTAGAAGGGATTGTGGTAATGAGAAAAGGCGAAAATACACCTGAAGTTTTAGCCAAAGTAAAAGATAAAATTCACGAGTTAAACACTAAAATATTACCAAAAGACGTAAAACTGGTGCCTTTTTATGACCGGGACAAATTAATGGACTTTTGTACACATACTGTAATGCACAATCTGTTAGAAGGTATCATTTTGGTTACGCTGATGGTATTATTATTCATGGCCGATTGGAGAACAACCATTACGGTTTCAATCATCATTCCGTTAGCGCTGCTGTTTTCCTTTTTCTGTCTTAAGATGATGGGAATGAGCGCCAACCTGCTTTCATTGGGAGCCGTAGACTTTGGAATTATTATCGATGGTGCGGTGGTTATGGTGGAAGGATTATTTGTAATGCTCGACCACAAGGCACATTCGGTCGGAATGGAAAAATACAACAAATTGGCCAAAGCTGGACTGATCAAAAAAACCGGAACCGAAATGGGTAAAGCCATTTTCTTTTCCAAAATGATCATCATCACAGCATTGCTTCCTATTTTCTCATTTCAAAAAGTAGAAGGCAAAATGTTTTCTCCATTAGCCTACACTTTAGGATTTGCATTATTAGGTGCTTTGTTGTTTACACTAACTTTAGTTCCTGTACTTTCTCACATTTTATTGAACAAAAATGTAAGAGAAAAAAACAACCGATTTGTAAACTTTTGGAACAGAATTGTAGAAAAAGGATTTGCTTTTACTTTTAAAAACAAAAGATTAAGCCTTACTGTAGCAATTAGTATTTTGGTGTTAACGTTGTTCTCTGCTAAATTTTTAGGAACCGAATTTTTACCACCATTAAACGAAGGAGCACTATGGGTTACTGCAGAACTTCCAATGAGCGAGAGTTTAAAAGAAACCGTGAAAATGACAGAAACGCTTAAAAAAGAAATTCGAAGTTTTCCTGAAGTCGTGAGTGTACTTTCACAAACCGGAAGAAGCAACGATGGTACCGACCCAAGTGGCTTTTATTTTGCTCAAATGCAAGTCAACTTGAAACCTAAAGAAGAGTGGACTCGAAAAATTAGTATGGATGAATTGGTAAATGAAATCGACCATAAGTTGAAAAAATATCAAGGAATCACGTACAACTATTCGCAACCTATTATTGATAATGTTGCCGAAGCAGTAGCCGGATTTAAAGCGGCCAACGGTATCAAAATTTACGGTGACGATTTGAATAAATTGGATGGTTTAGCAACTCAAGTGTTGAAACAAATAAAAGATATTCCCGGAATTAAAGAACCTGGTATCATTAGAAATGTGGGACAACCAGAGGTAAGTGTTGTTTTAGATAAAGAAAAAATGGCGGCTTATGGAGTAACTCTTTCAGATGCTCAAGCGGTATTGGAAATGGCTTTTGGAGGAAAAACAGCTACACAAAAATACGAAGGCGAACGCAAATTTGACGTGCGCATTCGATACGATAAAGAATACCGAAAAAACACCGAAGATATTGCTAATTTAATGGTGCCAACATTAAGAGATACCAAAGTTCCACTAAAAGAGATATCAAATATTGTGAGTGATAACGGACCAGCATTCATTTATCGTGATAATATGAAACGATACATTGGTGTAAAATTCTCAATTCGTGATCGCGATTTAGGAAGTACCATCGCCGAAGCACAGCAAAAAGTAGAGAAAAATGTAAAATTACCCGATGGATATACAATCGGATGGACTGGCGAATTTGAAAATCAAGTAAGAGCATCGGCGCGTTTAGCACAAGTGGTTCCCATCAGTTTAATCATGATATTTTTCTTATTGTTCATCATGTTTGGTAACATAAAAGATTCTGCTTTAGTACTGGCAAACGTACCTTTTGCCTTGATTGGAGGCATATTAGCATTGCACATTACTGGAATGAATTTTGGAATTTCTGCTGGAGTTGGATTTATTGCCTTGTTCGGAATTTGTATTCAAAATGGAGTGATTTTAATTTCGGAATTTCACAAAAACCTGAAGGCTCGAATGTCGTTAGATACCTCAATTTTTGAAGCCGTAAAAGTTCGTACAAGACCCGTAGTAATGACGGCACTTATGGCAACCATCGGATTATTACCTGCAGCAGTTTCTACTGGAATTGGTTCAGAATCACAAAAACCGTTGGCCATCGTAATTATTGGAGGCCTGATTTCTGCAACCATCTTAACCTTGTTGGTTTTTCCAATCATCTTTTGGGTATTCAATCGAAGCAAAAATGAAATAATGAATTAATACCATAAAAAAAGCCGTTCTATTTTGAACGGCTTTTTTTATTTTAATTAAATGGATTTTACTTCCAACCTCCACCTAAATTTCTATACACTTGCACCACGGCATTAAGTTGTTCTTTCTTGATATCAATAAGTTCTAATTGCGATTCTAAAGCATCACGTTGTGTCATTAATACTTCAAAATAATCAACACGAGCCGATTTAAACAAATCGTTAGAAACTTCAATAGAGCGATTCAACGCGGTTACTTGTTTTGATTTTAAATCATAACTGCTTTCTAAATTTCCAATTTTAGACAACTGAGTAGAAACTTCTAAATAAGCATTTAAAATCGTACGCTCATAATTGTACAAGGCTTGCAACTGTCGTGCATTAGCTTTGTTAAATTCGGCTTTAATAGCATTTCTATTGATTAGCGGTCCAGCAATATCTCCAACTAAAGAATACAATAGCGATTCGGGAACTGTAAACAAATAAGAGGGTTTGAAAGCTTGCAACCCAAATGAAGATGAAATATCTAACGAAGGATAAAATTCGGCACGAGCCACTTTTACATCCAATTTAGCTGCTGCCAATTCCAATTCGGCTTGTTTAATATCAGGACGATTCGCTAGTAATTGTGAAGGAATTCCTGAATTTACTGTGGCAGGCACCAAACTCATAAAAGAGGCTTTTTCTCTTTTTATTTCTTGAGGATAACGTCCTAACAAAAAGTTGATTTTGTTTTCTGTTTCTTTAATTTGTTGCAAAATTTCAAATTCCATGTTTTGAGAAGCCAATACTTCTGCTTGAAATTTTTGCACTCCCAACTCTGTAGCTCGAGCGGCATCTTTTTGCACTTTTACAATCTCTAAAGCATTTTGTTGCAATTTGATATTCTGTCTAACAATTTCCAACTGATTATCCAAAGCCACTAATTCGTAATATGAACTTGCTACCTCGGCCACAAGATTGGTTAAAACAAAGTTTTTACCTTCAATGGTTGACAAATATCGAGTTACTGCGGCTTTCTTAGAGTTTCGTAATTTTTTCCAAATATCGACTTCCCAGTGCGCATAGGCTGCCACATGATAGTCTGTTAAATTTTCTGGAACTCTATTCCCAGGTGTAATCTCTGCAGAAGCATCTCCAGCACCTTGACTGGTATAGGTTCCTACTTTTTCTACACCTGCTCCAGCACCAATACCAACCGTTGGTAAAATAGCACCTTTGCGCATGCGGATTTCGCTTTTTGCAATTTCAATTTCTTGCAGCGTGATTTCTAACTCTTGGTTGTTTTTGAGCGCAACATCAATTAAGTCGGTCAGGTTTTTATCCTTAAAAAAGTTTTTCCATGGAGTAGTCGACATATTGGTTGTGTCTTTACTATTCACATAAGCTCCAGGTAGTGCTGCACTTGTGTTTGTTGGTGCAGCAGCTGGCGCTTTACAACTTACCACCGCTAGAGAAAATCCTAGCGGGATAAGGTAATGGTATAATTTTATATTATTCATCATCATTGTGCTTATCAAATTCTTCAGTTAATGGATTTTCTTCTTCGTTTTTAACAAACTTGGTTTTTTCAGAAATTCGGCCAAATATATAGTACAATCCTGGAATGATTAATACCCCACAAATGGTTCCTATAAGCATTCCTCCTGCTGCAGCCGAACCTAATGTTCTGTTTCCGATTTTTCCCGGATCTGTAGCTAATGTCAACGGAATTAAACCTGCAATAAAAGCAAATGACGTCATCAAGATAGGTCTGAAACGAACCGCAGCACCTTCTTTAGCAGCATTCAGTACCGAAGCACCCTGACTGTGTTTTTGAGCCGCAAATTCTACAATTAACACCGCATTTTTACCCAGCAATCCAATAAGCATTACAAAGGCTACTTGAGCATAAATGTTGTTGGCCAATCCGAAAAGTTTTAAGAATAAAAACGCTCCGAAAATACCAGCTGGTAATGATAAAATTACGACTAAAGGCAAAATAAAACTTTCATATTGAGCAGCCAAAACTAAATACACAAACCCAAGACAAATCAAGAAAATGTAAATCGCTTCGTTTCCACGAGCCACCTCATCGGCAGATATTCCGGCCCAATCAATTCCGAAACCTCTTGGAAGTGTTTTTTCGGCTACTTCTTTTACAACTTCAATAGCTGTTCCACTACTATATCCAATAGCAGGAGAACCACTAATTTCGGCTGCAGTATACATATTATGTCTCGTAATTTCTGAAAGTCCGTATACTTTTTCCATTTTCATAAAAGCAGAAAACGGCACCATTTCGTCACGATCATTTTTAACATACAATTTCAAAATGTCTTCAGGAAGCGCTCTAAATTCTGGCGAAGATTGTACAATTACTTTGTATTGTCTTCCGTATTTAATGAAACTGGTTTCATAATTACTTCCCACCAAAGTAGAGAGTGTATTCATGGCATTGTCAATACTTACCCCTTTTTGCTGTGCAATATCGTTGTCAATATCGAGCATGTATTGTGGGAAACTGGCACTATAGAATGTAAATACCGAAGTAAGCTCGGGACGTTTTTTTAGAGCAGCCACAAAATCTCTACTCACGGTTTCCATTTTTTTGTAATCGCCAGAACCAGCTTTATCCAACAAACGCAATTCAAATCCACCGGCAGCTCCATATCCTGGTACCGCAGGAGGTTGGAAATATTCGATGGTAGCACCCGAAATATCTTTGGTTTCTTTTTCTAACTCTTCGATTATTTCTTCTACGTTGTGCTTGCGTTCATGCCAATCTTTTAAGTTAATCAAACATGTACCAGTATTAGAACCTGTTCCTTCGGCCAAAATTTCGTATCCTGCTAAAGCTGAAACCGATTTTACGCCTTCTACTTTTTCGGCTACTTTTTGAAGTCTTTCAGCAATTTGATTGGTTCTTTCTAAAGATGATCCCGGCGGCGTTTGAATGATGGCATAGAACATTCCTTGATCCTCACTAGGAATAAATCCAGATGGAAGGCTGTTGTTTATAAAAAATATACCCGTACAAAATGCTAACAATACTATTAAGGAAACAGACCTTCTGTTGATGAACGTAGACAATATTTTTTGGTATTTTGATGACAAAATATTAAACTTACTGTTGAACCCATCAAGGAAACGATTGATTAAATTTTTAGGTCGTGCAACACCATGAGTGTTTTTTAACATTAACGCACACAAGGCTGGTGTTAAGGTCAACGCTACAATTCCCGAAAGTATAATTGCCGTTGCCATTGTGATAGAAAATTGGCGGTAAAAAATCCCTACTGGACCCGACATGAAAGCCACAGGAATAAAAACCGCTGCCATTAAAAAGGTAATGGCAATAATAGCTCCACCAATTTCTGACATGGCTTTTTTAGTCGCTTTTCTAGCAGAAAGATGTTCTTCCTCCATTTTGGCATGGACGGCTTCGATAACGACAATCGCATCATCGACGACGACTCCAATCGCTAAAACCAATGCAAATAAAGTAATTAAGTTAATGGTGATTCCGAATAATTGCATGAAAGCAAACGTACCAATAAGCGATACTGGAACGGCAATAGCCGGAATAAGCGTAGAACGCCAATCGCCTAAAAACAAAAACACTACTAAACCAACTAAAATAAAGGCTTCGACTAAGGTATGAAGTACTTTTTCGATAGACGCATCCAAGAACTTAGAGGCATCATAACTGATTTCATAATCCATTCCGCTTGGGAACGCTTTTTTCAATTCTTCTAGTTTCGCTTTAACGTCTTTAATTACTTGACTTGCGTTACTTCCGTAAGATTGTTTTACCGTAATTGCGGCAGATGGTTTTCCGTCAAGACTGGAATAAATGTCGTACATCGAACTTCCGAACTCAACATCAGCAACATCTTTTAATCGCAGTAATTCACCATTAGCATTAGAGCGAACCACTATATTTTCATAGCCTTCTTTGGTAGTAAAACGTCCTTTGTATTTTAACACATATTCAAATGCTTGTGATCGTTTACCCGAGCTTTCACCTGTTTTACCTGGCGAGGCTTCTAAACTTTGGTTGTTAAGCGATTCCATAACTTCATCTGTAGAAATTTTGTAGGCTAACATTCTATCGGGTTTCAACCAAATACGCATCGCATAATCACGGTTTCCTAAGATATCGGCAAACCCTACCCCATTCACACGTTTTAAATCGGATAAAATATTGATATCGGCATAATTGTACAAGAATTTTTGGTCTGCTTTAGGATCTTTACTGAACAAGTTAATATAAAGCAACATATTAGGCTCTTCGCGAGTAATTTTCAAACCTTCACGAATTACTAATGGTGGCAGTTTGTTGGTTACCGAAGCCACACGGTTTTGGATATTAATCGCAGCTTGGTTAGGGTCAGTCCCTAAATTAAAGACCACCTGAACCGAAGCTTCACCGTCATTTCCTGCATTAGAAGTGATGTATTTCATTCCGGGAACACCATTGATGGCGCGTTCTAATGGAATTACGACTGCTTTAATCATCAATTCACCATTGGCACCAGGATAATCTGCAGTAATATTAACTTTGGGAGGCGAAATAGAGGGAAATTGAGTTACTGGCAAACCCAACATTGACAATATTCCTAAAAAGACGATTATTAACGATATTACAATCGACAATACGGGTCTTTGTATAAATTTATTAAACATTTTTATTTTTTTATATCGTTAGTACACTATTCCGATTTAAGTCTCAACGTTGAAATTACTTTCTTTGGATCAAGATAATCGTATTTAATTTTATCATTATCGTTGGCTTTTTGAATGCCTTCCAATAGAATTTTATCATCCACGGTTATTCCAGATTCCACTACATACAAGTCGGGCATTTCACCTCTGACTGTAATTTCACGAGATCGAAGTACATCATTTTTATCGACTACAAACACAAACTTTTTATCTTGAATTTCGTAGGTTGCTTTTTGCGGAATAACCAAAGCATTTTTAACAGGAACCTTCATCTGAATTTCACCTGTTTCGCCATTTCTTAACAATTTATCCGAGTTTGGGAAACTCGCTCTAAAGGCGATATTTCCGGTTTCGTTATCAAATTCACTTTCAATAACTTCTACTTTTCCTTTATATTTTAAAGGCTGTCCATTGGCCAAAAGTAAGGTTACATTAGAATCGCCTCTATCTTTTACGTTGTTTTGGTATTCTAAATATTCAGGTTCAGAAACGTTAAAATAGGCAAACATTTTACTGTTGTCTGAAAGACTGGTTAGCAATTCGCCTTCATCAATCAAACTTCCTATTTTTTTTGGTAATCTATCTATAGTACCGGCAAATGGTGCTCTGATTTCTGTAAATGATAAATGTGTTTTAGCTAAAGCAACTTCGGCTCGGGCTTGCTCCAATTTAGCTTGTGCCATAGCTTGTTCGCTTTTTGACACAATGTTTTTATCGGCTAATGTTTTGGCATTTTGCAATTCTATTTCTGCCGATTTTGCTTCGGCTTGTGCTTTTAGTAACTCTGCCTCATATATTTTTGGCATAATTCTAAAAAGCAATTGACCCGCATTTACAAACTGACCTTCATCAACATATATATCTTGAAGAAAACCTTTTTCTTGAGCGCGAATCTCAATGTTTCGTACCGAACGGATTTGTGAAACATATTTTTTTGTAAACGAAGTATCAATAACTACTGGATTAGTAACAGCATACTTTACAGCTTCTTCTTTTTCTTGTTTTTTTGTTGTACAACTTACTAAGCTCAACAAGGCAATTAAGCCCGCAAATACTACTTTTCTTTTCATGGTTTAAAATGAAATTAGGCAATGGAATGATTAGAAATAATTATTCTTTTAGTTTAAAAATCAATGAGATACGAAAATACAACTTATAATGCTACAATTATACAATTATTGTACGTAAATCGTTATATTATAGTAAATTTCGTTAAATCAAATCCTTAACTCTTTTTGGGAAAGATAAATAGGACATGGATTGCCAGCAAATGGCATAAAAATTTTAAAACAATTCTCGTGTTGGCTTACTAGAATTTGACGAGAATAAATAAAATAGAGGGTGTTTACTAGGGTGTATTTTCCAACAAAAAAATTGGATTTATCTGTACTTTTCGCATTGTCTTTTGCAAAAAAATCATCTTCAACATCAACATCAGAATCTTCAATAACTACAATTGTTTGATCTTCAATAGTTGTTTTTATGTGCTTTTTATGAGCAAAACTTAAACTAGATAAATTGGTGTTTTGGATAGAAGGTGTAGCCGCATGCACATAATTCCCACCTGTTATTAGTAGGAAACACAAGTATGTGATAAATGCGATTATTCTCATAAGTCGGCAAAATTAGTTAAAATGTTAAGAAAACAAAATAAATAGTAGTTAAGAAATATATAAACTTATAAAAACATTATTTGTTGCCCTTAATTCCATCTTTTTCAATCAAATATACCCAAAAAAAAGCCCTAAGATTGACTTAGAGCTTTTCTGGTATTTTTTTGAAATTTTTTTCTACAAATCATTCAACATTTTTGAAATTTCATCCAATTTTGGAGTTAATATAATTTCAATTCTACGATTTTTAGCTTTTCCTTCTGGAGTGTCATTACTCATTAATGGAGCAAATTCTCCACGACCAGCCGCTGTCAAATTTTGTTTATTCACTCCTTTATTTTCTGAAAGAATATTTACAATAGCAGTAGCTCTTTTGGTTGATAAATCCCAGTTGTTTTCTATACCACCACCTAAATTTCCTGTAATTTTATCATCATCAGTATGGCCTTCAATCAAAATTGATAAATCTGGATTTTGTGCCAAAACCTTACCTACTTCTACTACCGCCGATCTTCCTTCGGCATTAACAGACCAACTTCCAGTTTGGAACAATAATTTATTTTCCATAGAAACATACACTTTTCCATCTTTTTCATGAACCGTTAATCCTTTGCCATCAAAAGCTTTAAGCGATTTCATTAAAGTTTCCTTTAGCTTTTTCATATTCGCATCTTTAGCAGCAATATACGCTTCCAATTCGCTCAAACGTTTAGAACTAGCATCTAAATCAGCTTTCAATTTATCCAAACGATCTTGCTCTGCAGCAAGCGATTTTTCTTTTGCTTCTAATTTAGCTAACAATTCTCGATTTTTGTTGATGTTGGCCGACAAAGCATCGTTGCTATCTTTTTCTAATGCGTTATAAGAAGCTTGAAGTGTTTTTAAACTTTTATCTGTAGCAGCATAATCGGCTTGCAACTTGTCGCGTTCGGCTTTTAGCTTGTCATAATCGGCTTTTAGCTTTGCGCTATCCATTTCTAATTGGTTTTTGGCTTTGGTCAACGCATCATTATCATCAGATAGTTTTCTGTTTTCTTTCTTCAAGTCGGCAAATTTATTTTCCAAATCGTTGTAAATCTTTTTAGAAACACACGATGTTGAAAGCGCCAACACTAATAATCCTAAGGAAATCTTTTTAATCATTGTTTTTGTATTAATTGAATCGAATCAAAAATAAACCATCAAAATGGTAGTTCATCTATAAAAAAATAGTGTTATTAACATTCTTATTGACATTGAATTTTAATCAATCTCAACTAAAATTGGGCAATGGTCAGAATGTTTGGCTTCTGGCAAAATAACGGCTCTTGTCATTCTTTGTTTAATGGTTTCACTAACCAAATTATAATCAATACGCCAACCTTTATTATTACCTCTGGCACCAGCTCGATAACTCCACCACGAATAGTTGTGAGGCTCTTTGTTAAAATGGCGGAAACTATCTACAAATCCTGATTTCATAAAACCATCCAACCACTTTCTTTCGGATGGCAAAAATCCAGAAACGGTGGCATTTCTAATAGGATCGTGAATATCAATGGCTTCGTGACAAATATTATAATCGCCACAAATAATCAAATTGGGAACTTCTTTTTTCAAATGATTGATGTAGTTTTGAAACTCATCCATATACTGAAACTTGTAATCCAATCGGTCTATGTTGGTTCCCGAAGGCAAATACAAACTCATGATAGAAACATCGTCAAAATCGACACGAAGATTTCTTCCTTCAAAATCCATGTGCTGAATTCCGGTTCCGTACACAATGTTTTTAGGTTCTGTTTTACACAAAATAGCCACACCACTGTAGCCTTTTTTTTCGGCTGGAAAATAATATTGATAGTTATAACCGGCACTGGCTATTTCTAAAATCGGAATTTGTTCTTCTTTGGCTTTTATTTCTTGAAGACAAATAACATCTGGGTTGGCTTGCTGCAACCATTCTAAAAAACCCTTAGAAATTGCAGCTCTAATTCCATTTACATTGTACGAAATGATTCTCATTGTTGTTTTTTATAGTGATTCAAAAATAGCTAAAAAGCCTAACAATCAAAATGCTATTACAGAATTATAATAAATCTTTAACATCAAAATCGATTTCGTTATTTTTTGGAGGTAAATTCGCAAGAATTATTATCTTTGTTACTTGCTCAAAAATTAAAGATATAAATGGGTTTAGTTACTGCTAAAGAAGTTGCAAAAGCTATAAATGCTGATAAATACGGTGTATTCGGAACTTTTTCTGGGTGGTTACTTATGAAAGTACTTAAAATTTCTACGTTGAATAAAATCTACGATAGAAACAAACATTTGAGCGAATTGGAGTTCTTAAATGCTATTTTAGACGAGTTCCAAATCAAATTTGAAATTCCAGAAGAAGATTTAAAACGATTACCCAAAGACGGCGCCTACATTACTATTTCTAACCATCCATTGGGAGGAATAGACGGCATTTTGTTGTTAAAATTAATGCTGGAACGCGAACCTAATTTTAAAATTATCGCCAATTTTTTGCTTCATAGAATTGAACCGATGAAGCCTTACATCATGCCTGTAAATCCTTTTGAAAACCATAAGGATGCTAAATCGAGCGTGATTGGAATTAAAGAAACCTTACGTCATTTGAGCGATGGCAAACCTTTAGGAATGTTTCCTGCTGGTGAAGTTTCAACCTACAAAGATGGAAAACTTGTAGTCGACAAAGCTTGGGAAGAAGGTGCCATAAAAGTAATTCGAAAAGCTCAAGTGCCTGTAGTTCCTATTTATTTTCATGCTCAAAACAGCCGACTTTTTTATTTCTTATCCAAAATAAACGATACGCTAAGAACGGCTAAATTACCATCAGAATTACTAACTCAAAAAGACCGTGTGATTAAGGTGCGCATAGGAAAACCTATACCTGTAGCCGAACAAAATGAGCACACCACAATTGATGATTATTCTGAATTCTTGAGAAAGAAAACCTATATGTTGGCCAATTCATTTAACGATGAAAGCAAGCAACTGTTGTCGGTTCCAAATTTAAAACCACCTAAAAGTCCGAAGCAAATTGCAACACCTGCCAATCAAGAAAAAATGATTGCAGAGGTCAACAAACTTAGAGATACTGATTGCCGATTACTGCAAAGTAAAAATTATGAGGTTTTCTTCACTGAAGCACCTAAAATACCTAATGTGCTGCATGAAATTGGTCGTTTGCGCGAAGTAACCTTCCGAGAAGTTGGTGAAGGAACAAACGAATCGATCGATTTAGACAAGTACGATCAATATTACCACCACATGTTTCTGTGGGATGACGAAACCAAACAAATTGCTGGAGCCTACCGCATGGGATTGGGTTCTGAAATTTTTCCAAAATACGGAATGGAAGGTT
Organism: uncultured Flavobacterium sp.; assembly: GCA_964577105.1. Lineage (GTDB taxonomy): Bacteria > Bacteroidota > Bacteroidia > Flavobacteriales > Flavobacteriaceae > Flavobacterium. The sequence continues at coordinate 20,673 of CAZNWY010000016.1, read as the reverse complement.
TCTATTTGAATGATTTGTTCCGATTTGAAAGCGAGTTACACGAAATGATGCATAACTCCATTGAGATGGGACGTGCTTTTATCATAAAAGATTATCAGCAAAAGCCAATGCCGTTGTTCTTACTTTGGCGTGGTATCATTCACACTACATTGCGTTATCCAGAACATAAATTTTTGTTAGGTGGTGTAAGCATTAGCAATCAGTTTACCGATTTTTCGAAATCGTTGATGATTGAGTTTATGAAATCCAATTATTACGATCCTTACATTGCGCAATATGTGCATCCAAAAAAGGAATTTAAAGTAAAATTAAAAGATGCTGATAAGGATTTTATATTTGATGAAGCGGAAGCCGATTTGAATAAATTCGATAAAATTATTGATGAATTAGAACCAGGAAACTTGAGATTACCTGTGTTGATTAAGAAATACATCAAACAAAACGCTCGATTGGTTGCCTTTAATGTAGATCCTTTATTCAACAATGCTATAGATGGGTTAATGTACATTAGAATTGCCGACATACCCGAAAGCACGATGAAACCCGTAATGGAAGAATTTCAGGCAGAGTTAGAACGAAAACTAAGCGAGAAATAAATAAAAAAAGCTAAACGTATGTTTAGCTTTTTTTATTTAATCTAATTTTTTTATTCTGGCTTGATAGGCTTTCCATTGAGCATCAGTTATAGTTTGTTTCTTTTGGTATTTTTTACCTTTAATATAATCCAAAATATACTTAGCACGCTCTTCCGAATCGGGATGTGTTGAAATCCACCCAAAACCATCAGGAACATCTTGCTTTTGAGCCAACTCATACATAAAATCGGCCATAGGCGATGGATCAATGTCCGCCTTAAGCATATACTTGACACTAGTCATATCAGCTTCTTTTTCTAAGGCTCTATCATAGGCTGTAGAAGATAATGTTTTGAAAATCTCTCTCACAATGGCTCCACCTTTTCCGCTTGAAGCCGCAGAAAGTAAGACAGACAAACCAACTTCTTTAGAAAGTTTTTTCATCACATGGTTTTTCTCAATATGAGCAATTTCATGACCCAAAACTCCTTGTAGTGCTTCTTGCTTCTTACATGCGGTTATTAGTCCGGTATAGACCACCAAGTGATTGTTGGGAAGTGCAAAAGCATTGACTTCTTCTTTCTTAACAATATGAACTTTTAGAGAATCTCGCTCTATATGATTGGCTTTACACAATGGTAAAATTAATTTATCCAATTCTTTTACAATAGAATCGTTGGTAACTACATCTTCCGTATCATTGATTTGATCCCAAATCATGTCACCAATTTTATTTTCGGCAGCAATGGTATGTTTATCTATTTGAAAAAAATCTACAAAATTCACATGAGATAAGGCAAACCAAATCCCAAAAAATGAAATAACAATTACCAATCCTTGAAAAATAGTTTTATTTATCATTTGGTTTGCAAATTAAATTAGTGAAATTTCCAAAAAACCATTGTTGTACGTGTTTCCCTTTTCTGGTTTGAACCGCACTATAAATGGTCGTAATAAACTCCAAAATATTAAAGAAAATGGCGGTAAATAAATAGGCAAAATAACGATTACTTACGTGCTCATGACCAATTATAATGGACACCGTCCACCAAAATCCGAAACTATTCATGCACAATAGTGTAGCCTGTGAAAGTAGCGCTTGCGTGCAATGCCATCGTACAAAATAAGTTCCTTTTCTATTGGCAATAAAGAAAAAGAAGGTCGCAATTAAATTAATAATTGGCAACGGTAAACCTGCAACTAAAGCTACTAAAGACATCAAATAACTATTGGACGCTTTTTCGGCTTCATGATCAGAAGGCTTATAGGCAAATGTTGATTCTTGTATCATAATCCTTTTTTAATGTTCCAAATCCAATTGAGAATAACCAAAAAAATTAGCATTATAGCCAACCATCTTGTTTTTAAAATAGTTTCTACTTTTTTGTAGTTAGTGTAGAACGTGTTCTTGTGTGTGATGAAATCATAAACAATCCAAACGGGTAAAATTACCATGAGTATACTAACAAGTATTCCGAAAGGATTCATTTGAAGTGAAGCAACAAAATTTCCTCGAAGAAAAAGTTGAACCGCTCTAGTTGTACCACAAGAAGGACAAGGATATCCTGTTACATTCTTAAAAATACAAAATTTCAAATGAGAACTTTCGGAATAATTTATACTGTATATAAGATATAAAAATCCTAACAAACAAGCTACTAAAACAAAAGTATATAACTTGTTCTTAGACATGTATTAGTATAATGAATTTTGAAACATTTGCATGTTTTTCTCCCGAGTAGCGCCCATAATTAAGAACCAGTCAATAATAGTCCAGATTCCCATTCCACCACAAGTTAATAGTTTTCCTATTCCCATTCCGGTATCGCCTATCATAAAACGATCAATACCTAATCCTCCTCCTAATAAAGAAACGATAATGCTGGTTGTTGGATCTTTAAACTGAAGGGTTTGAACCATACCCCATTTTGATTCATCTAAACTTAATAATTTTTCTCTAACAGCCATTAAATGATGCCCTTCAAAATACTTTGAATTTGCCATCATGAACATGTCTACTTTGCTTGATTCCATAATTTTTGTTTTTTGGTTAATTAATTTTGTTTTTGATTGGTCTAAAATATAAAATTTTTATTACAAATTACTTTCTTTAGGTTCCCAAAGTTCAATTTTATTTCCTTCAGGGTCTAAAATCCATCCGAAATTACCATAATCATAACTTTGCATTTCATCCACAATCGTTACGCCTTCTGCTTTTAAAACCTCTAGAAGTGCTGCTAAATTATCGACTCTAAAGTTCATCATAAATGGCTTTTCACTAGGCTTAAAATAATTTGTGTTGGCTTCAAAAGGCGACCATTGTGTACAACCTTCGTTTCCATCATCATCTTTCCATCTAAACGTCCAACCATAATTATCCGTTGGGATACCAAGATGGTCTTTATACCAATCTTTCATTTTCTTTGGATCATCACTTTTGAAGAAAAATCCGCCTATTCCTGTTACTCGTTTTAGGTCTTTACTCATAATATTTAATAATTTTATTGACAATAGTTTGTGCTAATTTTTCATGACTTTCATACGTCCAACCAGCAATATGTGGGGTTAACAACACATTTTCAGCTTGCAACAAATAGTCAAATGCAGCTGGTTTATCGGTATCAATAAATAAATTTTCAAAAGATAACTTTTCATATTCTAACACATCCAAACCGGCTCCCAATACTTTCCCCGATTGTAATGCTTCAACCAAATCGGCTGTAACTACATTTTTTCCTCGAGAAGTATTAATAAACCAAAAAGGTTTGGCAAAACCAGCGATAAATTGGGTATTGACCATTTTATCGGTTTCGGGTGTCCACGGAATGTGCAAACTCAATACATCAGCACGATTTTGCAACTCTAGCAAACTAACTTGTTGGGCATTTTCATCGCCTACATTATCCTGAATGTCGTAACACAAAACCGTCACGTCAAATCCGCGTAACTTTTTGGCAAATGATTTTCCCATGTTACCGTAGCCAATAATTCCGATGGTTTTGTGTTCAAGTTCAAATCCGCGATTGCCTTCACGAATCCATTTTCCTTCTCGAACCAATCGGTCGGCACGATTGAGTTTGTTCATTAGCGACAATAACATTCCCAATGCGTGTTCGCCAACAGCATTGCGATTGCCTTCGGGTGCGGCAATAAGATGCACTCCTTTGGCAATGGCATACTCACAATCGATACTTTCTAAACCTGCACCGACACGCGCTATGAATTGTAAATTGGTAGCTTGATCTAAAAAAGTTTGGTCGATTTTAAAACGACTTCGAATGACGATACCTTGATAGTTGTGAATTTTTGCTTCTACGACTTCTTTAGTAGAAGTGAAATCGGCTTCGTTTTGAAAACCCGCTTCTTCCAATTGGTTCCATAACAACGGATGATTGCTGTCGATGTGAAGGATTTTGATTGCGTTATTTTTGTCCATAATCAGTTTAAAGGATAAAAATACTTATTTTTGAAATACCAACACTAATTTATTAGCCATGAAAAAATTAATTGTATTGCTTTGCATTCTGATCTCGTTTCAAACATTGGGGCAAAAAAAATACTCGTTCGATTATTCCATTGTATATGAAGAAAGTTGTAACAAGCATGAGAAACCTAATGAAATGATCTATCTTATAAACTCCAAAAAAAACAACTATAAAGTTTTGGCACACGAAAAAGATTCGACTTCTTTTATAATTCATTTTTGGGATGAAGATGGTGTTTCTGTTTATGGAGCCATGACAAAAAAAGACTTTTATAAAGTTGAAACTATCTCAAATGAATGTTCACAGACATTCAGATATACTAGTCTAGCCAAAATAACAAAAGACGATTATGACATCATTAACTGTGGTGATACTGTAGTTAACGACACTTCATATTATCATTATAAAATTGTAAGCACTAAAAGCCTAAAATACCAAAAAAGAAAAAAAATAGTTACTGCTCATTTTATTATTGATAAAAACAAATCTGAGTTTAGTCCTTTTTTTTCCGAATCGGTTATGTATGAAAGATGGGTTGATGATAAAAAAATCCCAAATGGCTTGGTGAAAATTATCTATTTTGTTGATACTGATGGTAAAACTACTAGTAAACTAAGCTTACAAGGAATTATTAAAATAGACAAGTACCTAACCATTCCCGAAGAATGTGATTATACCAAAGAAGAAATTAGAAATTACATGCCTAAAGTAACCTTCGGCCGTTAATAATTACATTCCTAAAATTAAACGCGCAATAGCAAAGTAAAGCAAGATTCCGAAAACATCATTGGTGGTTGTAATAAAAGGACCTGTAGCAATAGCTGGGTCGATTTTATTTTTATGCAGAAACAACGGCACAATGGTTCCGAGCATAGCGGCAAAGAGAATCACTACTATAATGGAAATGGAAATAGCGATTCCTACATGAAATTGTCCGTAAACTATGGAATGAAACGTTAATAAGAACAACGAAATAATGGTTCCCGAGATCATGGCTACGATCAACTCTTTTTTGAAATAATTTTGACTAAATTCTTTCAACGAACCATTAGCCAACCCTTGCACTACAATAGCCGAAGCTTGTACACCAATATTTCCAGCAGTTGCCGATAGTAAAGGCACAAAAATAATTAAGGTAGAATATTGTTTAAATGCATTTTCATTATCTTTCAATACAAACGAAGCTACAATTTCAATTATCATCCCAATTAAAAGCCATGGTAAACGTGCTTTAATTAATTCGAAAACACTATCTCCTGCTTCAACGTCTTGCGTGATACCGGCTGCCATTTGGTAATCTTTATCGGCTTCTTCTTTAATCACGTCAACAATGTCATCAATGGTAACACGACCCACCAATCGTCCCATTTCGTCAACTACTGGAATAGCCTCAAGGTCGTATTTCTGCATGATACGTGCTACCTCAACATTGGGTGTGTTTACTTTAACGTAGTCTACTTTTTTAATATAGACTTCGCTAATCATCGTTTTGGTAGAAGTCGTTAATAAATCTTTCAAAGAAAGTCGTCCTTTCAATCGGTTTTCATCGTCAACCACATAAATGGAATGTACACGAGTAACGTGTTCGGCTTGGCTTCGCATTTCTTTTACGCAAGTAAGCACGTTCCAGTTTTCGTTGACTTTTACCAACTCTTTTCCCATCAAACCTCCAGCTGTATCTTCGTCGTAACGCAACAAATCCACAATGTCTTTGGCGTGTTCAACGTCTTCTAGCTCAGAAATTACTTCTTCTTTTTTACTTTGGGAAAGTTCGGCAATAATATCAGCCGCATCATCGGTGTCGAGTTCGTCTAATTCTTCTGCAATTTCTTTTGGAGAAAGGCCTTGCAAGATTTTTTCACGAACATCATCTTCCAATTCCGTTAAAATTTCGGCAGTGATTTCACTATCCAAAATTTTGAAAATATAAATAGCTTCCTCAATTTCTAACTCGTCAAAAATTTCGGCAATATCAGCATGATGCAAGTCATTCAGCAAAAGTTCCAACTCGTGGTCATTCTTTTGATGAATTAATTGCTCGATTTGCTCTAAGAGCTCTTTGCTGATTTTAAATTGCATAGGCTTCTATTTTTTGGGTAAGTTCAATAAACTGTTCTACAGATAGTTGTTCAGGGCGAAGATCAAAAATGGTTTCTTCTCTTAAATTATCGTGCAAATTTAGTGATTTTAAACTATTTCTTAGTGTTTTTCTTCGCTGTTGAAAGGCGGTTTTTACCACGGTAAACAACAATTTCTCATCGCAAGGCAGTTTGTAGTTTTCTTTTCTGCGCAAACGCATCACACCCGATTTTACTTTGGGTGGCGGATTAAACACATTCTCATGAACTGTGAACAAATATTCTGCGTCGTAAAAAGCTTGCGCCAAAACAGATAGAATTCCGTATACTTTACTGCCTTTTTTAGAACAAATACGTTCGGCTACTTCTTTTTGAAACATTCCTGAAAACTCCGGAATTTGATCGCGCAATTCTAAGGTTCTAAAAACAATTTGCGTAGAAATATTATACGGAAAATTACCAATTATAGCAAATGGTTTCCCTTCAAAAACTTCGTTAATATTGTATTTTAAAAAATCTTTAGAGATAATTTTTCCGTGCAATTTTGGATAATGTGCCTCCAAATAGTCGACCGACTCTGTGTCAATTTCTATAACATAAGTAGTCGTTGGTTTATCCAATAAATATTTGGTTAAAACACCCATTCCTGGACCAATTTCCAACACGTTATCATATCCATCCAAACTTAGCGTATCGGCAATTTGCTTGGCAATGTTTTCATCGGTTAAGAAATGCTGTCCGAGGTGTTTTTTGGCTTTTACTTTTTCCATATTATTTTAGCATGAAGGCGCTATGACTTTCTATTTTTTATTTCTTGAAGCTGTTGTATATCTAGTAAATCTTTAGGACGATTTGCTTTTATCTTACTAACTATCAAATCATCAAATGACAAAACATTCCATCTTAAAAAAGTTTTATCATTAATAATTACTTTTTCACTGTCATTATAGGCTTCCTCGAAGGATTTGTTTACTGAAAAATTGGTAATTAATTCTAAATTCAAATCCAAAGGTGAAAATTTTATGGATATATTCTGCTCTTTATTTTTAACTGCCTCTGGAAAATCATCAATTTCATAGCCCATTTCATTAAAGGTTGAAACTAATTTTTTAAAATTTTCCTCTGTAGTTTCAATCCAAAAATCGACATCGGCTGAGTGACGTTGATATCCATGAAAATTTACAGCATTCCCTCCAACCATCAACATTCTAACTCCATTCTTGTTGGCAACACAAATAAATTCATCAATATTTTCTTCCCAAGGTTTCATAATAATTATTTTGCTTTTAACTCAATAATAAAATTATCCTTATGATCGTCAACTTTATTTTTTATTGGAAATTTACTCACTCGTTCCATAAGTCGCCAAAAAGCATACACACGCTCCACTTTTGATAATTTCAAAAAGTCATCTTGCTGTTGTTTATTACTTTCTTCTTTGGTTTGAAATCTAATTTCCATAAGAAATAAAGTTTTTAATTCGTTTGAAAAAACTCCGAAACAAATTCTAATTCTGTGCGAAACGCCAACATTTTATCTCCAAATAAACGTGCTCCTTCTTCTCGTAATCGAGGCGCATCTTCATCGTAATAGCGTTGCAACGTTTCTTTGCTATCGGTGGTATATTGAATAGCATACGTCAATCCGCCCATTTCTTCTTCTACCAAAACACGAACCAATCGTGCCGAGGTAAACTTGCCTGTGGCTAAAACTTCTGGAATGTGTTTTTGTTGCATCCATTGCAACCATTGGTGGTGTACACTTTCGTCTATGTTGGTGGTAACATTATATAATATCATTCGTAAGGTATTAATTCAAAGACTAAATCTCTTTATCGCCTCGCAGTTTCCTGTATTTCTTTTGCGAGGTAACATAATAAATACTGTCTTCGTGTTTAGTTATTATTTCTTCGTAAAGCGGTTTGGCTTTCTCAGCATCATTCAGTTGATTGTAAATTTCGGCCGAATAAAACAACGCTTCGTCAATGTAAATACATTCTTTAAAATTGTCTAAAATGGCTTTGTAATTGGCCAATGCCGATGTGGTATCACCCATACTTTCGTAGATTTTTCCAATTCTCAAAAGCGTTATTGGTTCGATGGCATCACCTTTATTTTCTTTTAAAATAGCCTGAAAAGCCGCTAAAGCATCTTGTTTTTTATCTTGAAACAATAAAAAATCGGCTCTCGAAAATTTCTTTAAGGCCACTTGGGTGGAATCTTCTACGGTGTTGTCCGAAATCAATAAAAACAAATCCAAGGCATCGTTGGCAATCAATTGGGTAGAAGCCGATTTAAGCACTTCCAATTGATGATTGGCCCATTTAAAATCGCCTTTGTAATAACTGGTTTTGGCTATTTTTAAATTGGCTTCTTGGCCTATCGGACTGTTATTTCCGTCGGCTTCAATTTGAGAATAGTAAATCAAAGCTTGATTGAATTTTTCTTCATACAACAAGATATCGGCCAGTTCCATTTTGGCTTCTGCCATTTGCTCTCTGTTGATAGGCATTTCCAAAATATTTTTCAAAATCACTTTACCCGTTTCTGGATCTTTCAAATTAAAAGCGGCAAAATGGGCTTTCAATTCTAACAACGATAACGAATAAGGCGACACCCCAAATTCTTTAATTAAATTATCCAATTCGGTATTGATGGCAGGATAATCTTTAGGTTGCGCTTTATTGATTTTCATTTCCATCAAATAGGTATGCGACTTGATTTGTAAATCTAAATCTTTGGTGTTTTCAAGCACAAATCCCAATATTTCGGTAGCGGCTTCTTGATCGCCTTCTTGAATAGCCAATTGTCCTAAATTCACAATATTGGAAAACGATTCTGGATCGCGTTTATAAATGGCTTTTTGCTGAATGAACGCCTTTCCATATTCTTTCAACTGAACATAATACCAACTCAAATAATCGTTCCAAAACAAATCTTGGGTTTTCTGAATACGAACCAACAATGCTTTTTTAAGTGCTTCGTTAAATTTCAAATCTTCATCTTCGGTCATGAATCGCGACAATTGATTCTGAATCATAACTTGATTTTGTTGATTTTTAAACGATTCGGTCAAAAACATATCAATCATCATATCGGTATCGCCTTTTTGTCCGTAAAGCAACGCCATTTGAAAATTGAAATTAAACTTTGGTTCCAATTCTAACGCCACTTGATAGGCTTGAAGCGCATAATCTACCAAGGCTTTTCGTTCAAAAACGTAGGCAATTTGATACACTTCATTAGGGTTTCTTCGGATTTTATCGATGGCTTGATCGTAGCATTTTTTGGCTTTATCTTGGTTTTTTTGCAATTGATAATTGTATCCCAATTCTACCAAAAAATTACCTTGTTTGTATTTGTCCAATCGCTCTTGAATAGCTTTTTCAGCTTTTTCATATTGCGATAACTGCTGGTAGCATTCAACCGTTTTTTGAAAATAATTGAAGTTGGTAGGCTGCGACTTTAACAAATCTTCATAACTCACTAATGCTTTTTCAAACTCGCCTCTATCAAAATAGTTTTGCGCCAATTGTTCACTTTGTGCCTGAACAAAAAGCGAAAAAGTGAGAAAAAATAAAGTTATAAATAGTTTTTTCATCGATTGGTATTAAAAAGCAATGTACTAAAGTAACACATTTTGTGTCATTTTAGTACATTCTTTCTTAAGATTAACTTTTAGTTAATAATATCAAATCCGGTGTACTTGCGCAACACTTCTGGAATCACAATTCCTTCTGGCGTTTGATAGTTTTCCAAAATTCCGGCCATTACTCTAGGTAGGGCTAACGAACTTCCGTTTAACGTATGCGCTAGTTGTGTTTTTCCGTCTTTACCTTTGAAACGCAATTTCAAACGATTGGCTTGATAGGTTTCAAAATTGGATACCGATGAAATTTCCAACCAACGATCTTGTGCAGTTGAATAAACCTCAAAATCATAGGTTAACGCTGAAGCAAATCCCATATCACCACCACACAAACGCAAAATTCTAAACGGCAATTTCAATTCACGCATAATTTCTTTTACGTGTTCTACCATACCATCTAAGGCTTCGTATGATTTATCAGGATGTTCTACACGAACAATTTCTACTTTATCAAATTGATGTAAACGATTCAATCCGCGTACGTGTGCACCATACGAACCTGCTTCTCTACGGAAACACGGAGTATAACCCGTACATTTAATTGGCAAGTCATTTTCATTCAAAATCACATCACGAAAAATATTGGTTACCGGAACCTCAGCCGTCGGAATCAAATATAAATCATCGGTAGCATCGTGATACATTTGTCCTTCTTTATCTGGCAATTGCCCAGTTCCGTAGGCCGATGCTTCATTAACCAAATGAGGCACTTGGTATTCTAAATAACCTGCATCAGTGTTTTTGTCTAAGAAATACGAAATCAAAGCACGTTGTAATTTAGCTCCTTTTCCTTTATAAACCGGAAATCCAGCTCCTGTAATTTTAACACCCAATTCAAAATCGATGATGTCGTATTTTTTTACCAATTCCCAATGAGGAAGCGCTCCTTCATGCAATTTTGGAACGTCACCTTCTTCAAAAACATTCAAATTATCTTCGGCTACTTTTCCTTCTGGAACAATATCAGCAGGAGTATTAGGTAGCAAATACATTTTCTCGGTCAAGTCTTTGGCAAAAGCATCCAATTTCTCTCCCAAGTCTTTCGACTTTTCTCTCAACGAAACGGTTTTTTGCTTCAAAATTTCAGCTTTGGCTTTTTCACCACTTTTCATTAATTCGCCAATGTCTTTGGATAACTTGTTGGATTCAGCAAGAGTGTTATCTAATTCTACTTGGGTGCTTCTTCGATTTTCATCCAATTGTACAATTTCTTCCACAATAGCTCTAGCATCCATATTTCTTTTGGCTAAAGCAGCAATCACTTTCTCTTGATTTTCTCTAATAACAGCTATCTGTAACATGACTAAATTTTTTATAAGATTGCAAATTTAAGAAATTGCTTTCTATTTACAGAAGATTATAATAAAGAATGTTTGTCTTTGTAAACCTATCAATAATAGCATCTTAATGCAGTTTTAATGTTTTTTTAAGCCCTCAAAAAACGAATAATTACTATATTCGCAAAAATTTGCACAACCCTATGAAAAAAATCTACTCCCTACTTCTTGTTTTTACTTTTGCGATTTCGTTGGCGCAACAACAAGAAACTCTGGATAAAATTGTGAATGCCGAAAAGAAATCGGCACACAAACAGATGAGCCTTACGGTAAATCCGAATACTCAAAACTACGACATTACCTATCATAAATTAGAGTTTAATGTAGATCCTGTGGTATACTTCATTTCTGGAAAAATAACCACCACCTACACCGCTTTAGCAGATATGAGTACGCTAACTTTTGATTTGGCAAACGAATTGACCGTAAGTTCGGTAAAACAAAACAATCAAAACCTAACTTTTGTTCAAAATGGCAACAACGAATTGGTAATTACACTACCGAGTATCCAAACATCTGGAACTGCAGCAACGGTAGAAGTAACCTACTCAGGTGCGCCGCCAGTAAATGGTTTTAGAGCCTTTACTACAGAAGTTAGAGGAAACGGCAGCAACACCTTGTACACCCTTTCAGAACCTTTTGGAGCTAGAGATTGGTGGCCATGTAAGCAAGACTTAAACGATAAAGTAAATAGCATTGACGTTTTCATTACAGCACCTTCGCAATATATTGCTGTTTCTAATGGTATAGAACCCGAATCACCGGTGATAAATGGCGCTAACAAAACAACTCATTTTCATCACGGATATCCTATTCCGGCTTACTTAATTTGTATGGCAGTTACTGATTACACGGTTTATACACAAACCTCTGGTACAGCTCCAGATACTTTTCCTGTAATCAATTACCTCTATCCCGAAAGTTTTGACGCTAATCTACAAACACAATTAGACCAAACACCACTAATTTTAGATTTGTACAAAAACTTGTTTGAGATATACCCTTTTCACAACGAAAAATACGGTCATGCGCAATTTGGTTGGGGCGGCGGAATGGAACATACTACCGTTTCGTTTATGGTAGGTTTCGACCGACAATTAATCGCACACGAAATGGGACACCAATGGTTTGGAGACAAAATCACTTGCGGTTCTTGGAAAGACATTTGGCTCAACGAAGGATTTGCTACCTATTTAGCCGATTTAGTAATCGAAAACTTTGATGGTACTGCAGCTTTTGTAGCCGATAAAACCAACATGATTAATTATATCACTTCACAAACAGGAGGTGCTGTTTACCTTACCGATACTGAAGCAACCGATATCAACCGAATTTTTAATTCGAGATTAACCTACAACAAAGGTGCCATGGTGCTCAATATGTTGCGATTAAAATTAGGCGATATTAAGTTTTTTCAAGGAATGAAAGAATATTTAGCCGATGTTAACTTAGCTTATAATTACGCCCTAACAACCGATTTTAAATCACACATGGAAACGGCTTATGGTGGCGACCTAACCGAATTTTTTAACGATTGGATTTACAATCAAGGGTATCCATCCTACAACATAACAGCGCAAAATTGGGGTGCCGGACAAGTTAAAGTAACGGTAAACCAGACGCAATCCAATGCCTCGGTAAGCTATTTCGAAATGCCATTACCCTTGCGATTCACAAGTTCAACTGGGCAAACTTTTGATACCATGGTAGACAATACTTTCAACAATCAACAATTCATTATTGCTGTACCTTTTGCTATCAGTAATGTAGAATTTGATCCTAAAAAAGACATTATTTCCAAAAACAACACCATTACTTTGAGTTACGACACCTTCGATTTGGAAAAAGCAATAACAATCTATCCCAATCCAGTTACCGACGAACTACACCTCCAAATGCCGTCTAACGTTACTCTTCAAAAAGCAACAATATTCAACAATTTAGGGCAAGTACTTCAAGAAAGTAACCAATCCGATTTTTCTATTTCTACCCTTTCTTCAGGAGTTCTTTACATACAAATTCAAACTTCTGACGGTACATTTCATAAAAAAATTATAAAAAACTAACCATATAAAACTTAATTGGTAAAAAGTAAGGCGAAAACCTTACTTTTGCTTTTTTTAAAATAAGACTGAATCACAAAAAATGGAATTTGCAATTAAACTCGCTCAGTTTCTTCTGAGTTTATCAATACTGATTGTTCTTCACGAATTAGGACACTTTATCCCTTCTAAATTATTCAAAACCAGAGTAGAAAAATTTTACTTATTCTTCGATGTAAAATATTCATTGTTCAAAAAGAAAATTGGCGAAACCGAATACGGTATCGGATGGCTACCATTAGGTGGTTATGTTAAAATTGCCGGAATGATTGACGAAAGTATGGATACCGAGCAACTTCAAGGCGAACCACAACCATGGGAATTCCGTTCTAAACCAGCTTGGCAACGTTTAATCATTATGCTAGGTGGTGTAACGGTAAACTTTATTTTAGCATTCGTCATCTACATCGGAATGACATTCTATTATGGTGAAGAATATATTGCCAACGATAATGTAAAAGATGGTATCTGGATAAGTAATCCTACAATGGAAAAACTAGGATTAAAAACAGGAGACAAAGTAGTGTCTATTGATGGAACTAAAATTGAAAAGTTTGACGACATCAACAAAGAGCTTTTTCTTGCTAAAGAAGTGGTTTTAAATCGTAATGGTGAAGACATTAAAATCAAATTACCAGAAAATTTTATTTCCCAATTAATGAAAGGAAAGAAAAATTCCTTAGTTGATCTTCGTGTACCATTTGTTGTGTCAGGATACAACGGTAAATCCGCTAACAAAGAAGAAGTAAAAATTAAAGATATTATCAAAAGCATAAACGGAAAAAGCATAAAATATGCCGATCAAGCAGCAGCAGTTTTAGATAGCTTAAAAGGAAAAACCGTTCAAGCTATCGTTCTAAGAAACGAAAAAGAAGTAACAATAAATCTAAAAGTAAACGACAGCGCCAAACTTGGATTAATTTATCCATCTCGTTTGCCTTATGACAACTTAGAGAAATTAGGATTATACAAAATAAACAAAATAGACTATGGATTCTTACAATCGATTCCTGTAGGAATTAACAGAGGATGCGATGAACTTGCAAGCTACGGAAAACAACTTAAAGCCATCTTTACCCCTAGTACAGGAGCGTATAAAGGAGTAGGCGGATTTGGGGCAATTTTCAACATTTTCCCAACATCATGGAGCTGGTTTGCCTTCTGGAACATCACCGCATTATTGTCAATTATGTTAGGAGTAATGAATTTATTGCCAATTCCTGCACTCGATGGAGGTCACGTAATCTTTTTATTATACGAAATGATTTCTGGAAAAAAACCAAGCGATAAATTCTTAGAAAGAGCCCAATTAGTTGGTTTTGTTTTACTTATTGCCTTACTTTTATTTGCAAACGGAAATGACATTTACAAAGCAATTGTAGGGAAATAAAAAAAAATAAAAATTTCTTGTTTTTTATTTGCAAAAAATAAAAAACGCCCTATATTTGCAACCGCTAAACCGATAAACATCGACACTTAGCCACAAAAAAGTTCTTTAAAAAATTAAAATATACAGTTTCCTCCTTAGCTCAGTTGGTTAGAGCATCTGACTGTTAATCAGAGGGTCCTTGGTTCGAGCCCAAGAGGGGGAGCTTAATTAGAAATCCAGTTTATTTATTTAGACTGGATTTTTTGTTTTTATCAATATTCATTGGTAATAACAAACTTCTGTTAGAAAAATCCAAAATTGAAATTATATCAAGATTTAAATAAAAAAGGTTCCTAAAAAGGTTCCCATTAAAAATCTTGAGGTTCCCATTTTTAAAATCGAATCATGTGCCAATTGTCTAACTAAAACCAATTGGAATCATGCACCAAGAAAAAATCTCAATTTTGTTTGTAACCAATCAAGCAAAAACAAATCAAAAAGGAGTTTGTCCTATTTATTGCAGAATAACAATTAACAAAGAGAGAAAACAATTCTCTACAGGAAATTTTATTAATCCTAAAGATTGGAATTCTAAAAAACAATTAGCTGAATCGAAACAAACAGATTATCAAGTTCTAAATGGTCAGTTATCTATTATTAAACAGAAAATTAATAATATCTATTTCAAACTGAAAATTGAAAATGCAATAATCAAAGTCAATGATATTATTGATTTATATTTTGAAAAACCATTAAAAAAAGAAGATTCTGTAATTAGCTATTTAAATAAAGATTTAGAAAAAATAAAAAAACTAGTTGGCAAAGATTTAAAGCAGTCTACATGGGATAAATTTAACTATGCCTACAATGATGTAGCGTCATTTATAAAGTTCTCTTTTAAAAAGAAAGACATTCCTTTAAATGAATTAAATCTTAATTTTCTTGAAGAATTTGAATATTATTTAAAAACAGAAAAAAACAACAAACAAGTTACTTTAAATAAAACCATTCAAAGATTCAGAAAACCAATTAAAAATGCAATTTCAGAAGGTTATCTTGACAAAGATCCTTTTCTAATGTATAAAGCTACCCGTGTAAAAAAAGAGATTATATTTTTAACGACTGATGAACTAAATAGATTAGAAAAATACTCATTTGAACAAACTAGATTAAGTCAAGTCAGAGATTTATTTATATTTTGTTGTTACACTGGGTTAGCCTATAACGAAATGACAAATTTAAAACCTGAAAACATTTCTATTGGATTTGATAATATGGAATGGATTCAAATGAAACGTGAGAAAACTTCCAAACAAATTGCCATTCCTATCTTACCAAAAGCCAGGTATATTTTAAACAAGTATAACAATACTCTTCCAAAATTTAGCAATCAAAAAGTAAACTCCTATTTAAAAGAAATAGCTGGAATTGTTGGAATTGACAAAAATATCACCCATCATATTGCAAGGAAAACATTTGCTTCTACAATTCTTCTGTATAACAATATTCCAATGGAAATAGTGTCTGAACTATTGGGGCACTCTAATATGATAACTACACAGGAAAGTTATGGACAAATAGTGAGAAAAAAAGTCAGTAATGCGATGATTGAATTGACAAAAAAATTATCTAAAATCGAAAAGACTAATTCAAAACTTTTAAAATAAATTTCCAATTAAACAGTTCTGTTTCTTTTATTGAAAAAATATTTTCCAGAGAATTTTGAACAGGACTGTTTAAATTTATAATGTAAGCTTTCAGCTCTTCTTTAAAACCATCTTTCTCACTAGTATAATCAAGTATCTTCTTTGAAAAGATATTGTTGCCTGAGCTGGATGGATAACACTTAATTGGTATTTTAACTTCTGTTATTTTTGATAGAGACAGTAAAAGTTCATTTAAATTCTTATTCTCTTTCTTCAACAAATCAAAGTTTTCAACAAGCAAATCTTGAATTTCTATTAGTAGTTCTTTTTCATTTAAAGGTCTTCCATAAATGCTAAAGTTTGGTTCACTATAACTATAAATTCCATTTTTACATTGAATAGGAGCATTAAAACCTAAAATATCACTCCTTAAAACCCTAATATCATTTCTAATACTTCTTTCTGAAACTCCTGATTCAGTCCCCTGATTTTCTATGATCTTTTCTGAGCATTTGTTAATCAATACATCAATTGTACATTTCAAATTTGTATTTGAAAGGCACTCATCAATAGTTTTATATCTTATTAAAGCATTTAAATTAACTGGCATAAAAAATTGCAAATAGACTGCATTAACAGTTAGTACTCTTGTAAAAGAATACAAACATAATTAAAGTATGAACATAAAAAAGGAATGTTATAAAAAAACCTTAAAAATGATTATATCTGATAAATTGAAATTTATTTAAGAAAAAACTAGGTCGTTTAATCAAATAGGAATAATTGAGATATATCAACATTTAAAGTTTTTGAAATTTCATATAAAGTGGTTACAGAGGTATTTATAACTCCCCTTTCTATTCTACTAACTTGAGAAATTTCAACACCCAAATCATTTGCAAGACGTTCTTGAGTATAACCTCTTGCTATACGACATTGTCTTATATTATCTCCAAGACGAATTAATATTTCTTTTTTATCATGTTTATTCACGAAATAAAATTCGTTGAATAAATTAATTAAAATATAAGCATATATGCTTACATTTGAAATATAGGAGGCTGGGTATATAGAAAATCAAAAAGAGTAATCACAAAAAAATAATGTAATTTATGGTAACACTATCAGTTATTATTTACGTCGTTTTAGCTTTAATTGCTGGATCTCTTTGGCCTCTGAAATTATTAGGAGGTAAAGCGGGCCCACTTGGATATCTATTATTAATATGTTGGTTGATTCTTTTCATTGCTGGACTAACTTCTTGACTTAAGTAAAAAAGAGTGAATTTGAAAGAACTCTTCAAAATTACTTGATGAAAAACACATTTAATAAATACAAATTATAATCAAATAATTATGAGAAAAATAGTTTTAATAATTTTAGTTTCATTATCAATAAATGCCTGTAGAGAAAACTCTAAAACAAACACTTTCATAAGTAAAAGTAAAATATCATTTAAGGATTTAGACATAATGAAATCCAAACCAAAAAGTGAAATAGAAGCATACTTGATGAAATGTAATTATAATCTATTAGACACTCAATTTTCAAATCAATGGAAATCTAAAGAAAACGATGACATTGTACAATTTAATGATAAAGGAGTTTTAGTTTTTTTAACTTATGATTATAAAACATTTGAAAAAATAGTAATTGATCTGAAAAAATCTACTTATAAATATTTTGGAAAAAGTATGAAGAATAGTTTAGAGGTTGAAACCTATTCAAAAAATAAAGAAACAATATTTATATCTACCATGATTAATCCAGAAGATGGAAAAAAAGTTTATTCTTTAACCTTTATTTAAAATTTAGAAAAATGAAAGCACTAAAAATTATTCTTGGAGTTCTATTAATTTTTGGAGCATTAGGCTCTTTAATAAGTTTTTTTCAACAAGTTGCTTCTTATGATGCATCAGAATTAATAGGTCATTTAATAGCAGTAGCCCTGATTTCTTGGGCAGCATATGCTTTATTAAAACCTGCAAAATCTAATTGATGAAAAATATTTTTATATTTCTAAGCTTTATTATTTCAAGCTTTCCTGTTTTTGGTCAACTTGAAGTTAAAACAAATAATAGACCTGATGGTATAACATTAAAATACATCAACCCTATACCTGTAGCTATAACACCTGATTATGAAGCTGGATTGTCATTATATAAATATCCCGCAAATAATGTTTATACGGTTGCAATAACAGTTTTATTTAAATCAAGTGTTCCAGAGGAATTACAAGGAAATCTACTTATTCAAACAACTGAAAATAATGGCATTTCATTAAAACCAGTTATGAATAAGTTATTCAATATGGATGGTAGGGAGGTTGCTACTTCTATGTATATCTTGACTAATAGAGATATAAGAGAACTAAGTATTAATCCAATAAAAATGATCTCTTTCAATGTAAACAATGAAACCATAACTTTACATTTAACAGAGAATGAAGATTTACTTACTAAAGAATTTATTTTGTTAAATGGAAATCAAATAAATAAAAATGAAAATCAAAATTCAGTTAGCAAATCAAATTCAAGTTCATTTACAACATTTATCATTATTTTTTTTATTTTAGTTTTAATCACATGTTTCATAGTTCTAAATAAAAAAACTCCAGAAATAATTGAAAATATTGAAACTACAATTGTTGAAACTGACAATAGTCCTAAAGAAGATTCAAAGATTAATCAAATTAAAAGAATAGGTTATAAACCATCTTTACAATTTAAACAAGCTGAACCCTATAACTATCCTGTAGTTAAAATGCCTAAGGAAGATTGTATTATAAAATTTCCAAAAAAAGGAAGAACAAACAGATTAGGTTATACAGAAAGAAGTTTTTTTAACCAGCTCAACCTTTACTTTTCATCAGATTTCAAAGTTTATAATGACAGGCATATACTTCACAAAAACAATTATACTGCTTATGAACCTGACTTCTTATTAATCAATAAAAAAAGCGAAAAAAATATTTATATAAACATAGAAATTGATGAACCTTATGATGGGATATCAAGAGTACCAACACATGAATTAAATAGTGATGTTTATCGTGATTTATTTTTTATAAACAGGGGGTATATAGTTATTCGATTTACTGAAAAACAAATATTTGAAGAGTCTAAAGAATGTTGTGCTTTTATTTCAAATGTTATTAAATCTATTGATTCCAACTATATAAATAATGATTTGAATTACTCTTCTAGAATTACAATCTATAAACAATGGGATAGCTTACAATCAAAAGAATGGGCTTTAGAAAAATTTAGAGAAACCTATTTGGGAATAAAAAAATTTACAAATCATTCAATTACTTCGAATAAAATCAATTATATAAATTCAGAATTGGATGATTTAATAGAATCTTCAATTGTTGAAGATAAACCTTCAAACATTAATACTGATGATAATAAGCCGTTAAATGGAAATAAATCCCATCCAAGAGATAAAAGAATTGCTTTTGATCCCATCAATCATAGGTATTTTATTGATAATAATCCCGATACTATTTCCGTGAGCCAATTGATAGATAAGTTTTTCCCAGAATTTGATGCAATTAGGGCTGCTCAAAATTTAAATCCTAATAACGAACTTTATGGATTACCTGTTGATACTATTGTGGAAATATGGAAAAAAAAGGGAATTGAAGCTGCTGAACTGGGAACTCATTTGCATAAACAAATTGAAAATTATTATAAATTAATACCTTATGATGCAAGTTCAATAGAAATACAATATTTTTTGAATTTTAAAGAACAGTATAGAAATATGACACCCCATAGAACTGAATGGAGGATTTTTGACGAAGCCTTTTTGCTTGCAGGTACTGTTGATATGGTATATAAAAGAGAAGATGGGGCATATTATATTTTTGACTGGAAAAGAAGTGGAAAAGTTGTAAATGCAGATGGAACGCTCAAAACATCTGATCCAAATCATTTTTACACAAAGTTTGCTTACGGAGGTTTAAATCATCTAACAGATGACAGCTATTATAAGTATGCATTACAACTAAATGTATACCGCCATATTTTAGAAAGAAAATATGGTTATATCATAAGTTCAATGAATCTGTTAATATTACATCCAGAATATAGCACTTATCATTTGGTTACAATTCCAACGATGAAAGATGAAGTTGATTATATATTTAGCACATTAAAAACAATATCTTAATAAATAATTTTTAAGTCAAAAACTATTTAAAAAATAAAAATCTACACCTTTCTTACACTGATAAAACTGAAGCTATATGACATACACTAATAAATCTGGTATGGTATTGAACTATAAAGACAGAGATAAAGTGCTAGACATTTTCAAAAAAAATCCATCTATTTTATGCTCATTTATTTCACAGTATTATCCCTTATCTTGTGAAACAATCATTAAGTATGAAAAACATTTTGATGAAAATTGGTATTTAATGAGTA
>CAZNWY010000015.1:62411-62780 GCA_964577105.1 uncultured Flavobacterium sp. | reverse complement strand
CATCGACAGTTTCAACGGCTACAGTAGGCACACAAACTTATACGTTTACACCAAGCGCAGGACAATGTGCTACTACAGTTACAATGAGTATTACTATTAACTCGACAACTTTACCTACATTTGATTCGGTAGGTCCTATATGTTCTGGTGATGTGTTGATGCCTTTGCCAACAATATCCAATAATGGAATTACTGGAACGTGGTCACCATCATTAAATAATACTACAACTACAACCTATACATTTACTCCTTCATCGGGAGTATGTGTTCTCAATGCTACCTTAACTATAGTAGTCAACCCAATTCCAAATGCTGGAAGTAACGGTACTTTAAGTATTTGTAGTAATGGTACCCCACAAGATTTATTCA
>CAZNWY010000015.1:0-62311 GCA_964577105.1 uncultured Flavobacterium sp. | reverse complement strand
TTTATTTACCGTTTTAGGAGGCACTCCACAAACAGGAGGAGTATGGAGTCCAGCATTAGCAAGTGGTACAGGCGTATTCAATCCAGCGGTTGATACAGCAGGAGTATACACGTATACGGTAACAGGTACAGCACCATGCGCACCAGGAACTGCTACAGCAACTGTAACAGTCAACCCAATTCCAAATGCAGGAAGTAACGGTACTTTAAGTATTTGTAGTAATGGTACCCCACAAGATTTATTCACAAGTTTAGGAGGTACTCCACAAACAGGAGGAGTTTGGTCACCAGCCTTAGCCAGTGGTACAGGCGTATTCAATCCAGCGGTTGATACAGCAGGAGTTTATACATACACCGTAACAGGAGCAGCTCCATGTGGAAACGCTACAGCTACAGTAACAGTAAGCATCACCCAAGCACCCAATGCAGGAACTAATGGAACCTTAACCTTGTGTGCTACGAGTCCAAGTCAAGATTTATTTACCGTTTTAGGAGGCACTCCACAAACAGGAGGAGTATGGAGTCCAGCACTAGTAAGTGGTACAGGAGTATTCAATCCAGCGGTTGATACAGCAGGAGTATATACTTATACGGTAACAGGAACCTGTACATCAGTATCATCAATAGTAACTGTAACGGTTGATACTTGTCCAATTACGGAAATAATCATACCAGATGGATTTTCTCCTAATGGAGATGGAATAAATGATGAATTTGTTATTCAAAATTTATCGGTTTTATATCCAAATTATACTCTTGAAATTTACAATAGGTATGGAAATGTATTGTACAAAGGAAATATTAATACCTCTAATTGGAATGGAAAATCAACTGAAGGTTTGACCATAGGAGACGGATTACTACCAACAGGAGTATACTTTTTTATCATAGAGTTTAATGATGGTGCAAGAAAACCATTGCAAGGAAGAGTCTATTTGAGCAGATAATTTGAAAGAAATAGTGAGTATGAAAAATATAAATTTAAAATATCTGATACAGCTAAGTGCCTTATTGACGTGCTTTATCGTTTCAGCCCAACAAGATCCACAATACACTCAATATATGTATAATATGAGTGTATTGAATCCAGCGTATGCAACCGATAATCAAGATGCAATTAATTTAGGTGGGTTGTATAGAGCACAATGGGTAGGTTCTGTAGGAGGTCCAACAACTGGTACTTTTTTTGGTCACGCTGCGTTTGGTAAAAGAGTAGAAGGCGGACTATCAATTATTCATGATCAAATAGGTGATGTGGTAAAAGAAACTAATGTTTATGCCGACTTTGCTTATGTTTTACCGGTGAGTGATAAAAACAAATTATCCTTTGGATTAAAGGCTGGAACCACTTTTTTTAGTACTAATTTTAATGGTTTTGTATATTCAGATCCACTACCTGATCAAGCTTTTGCCAATAATTTAAGTAGAACTTTTCCAAATGTTGGTATCGGAACGTACTATTTTGGTGAGAACTACTATATTGGTTTATCTGCTCCAAATATTCTAACCTCTAAACATTTAGAGCGTCAAGATGGCGTTATAAGAACAGGCTCCGAAGAAGTGCATTATTTCTTAACAGGAGGATATGTTTTTACATTTAATGACCACTTAAAATTCAAACCTGCCTTCATGACTAAAGCAGTTTCAGGAGCACCTATATCACTTGATGTAACTGCAAATGTTTTAATAAACAATGTTTTTGAAGCTGGAATAGGATATCGCTTCGGCGATTCAATGAGTGGGTTGGTGAATTTTAAAGTATCGCCAACATTACGAGTTGGATATGCCTATGACTATACTTTATCCAATTTAGGACGTTTTAATTCGGGTTCACACGAAATAATGTTATTGTTTGATATTAGTAAATCTGGAAATAATAATACCAATGGATATGATAAATCGCCAAGATTTTTCTAAAACAAAGCTCATGAGAAATTTATATACTTATATCTTCCTATTGTTTTTGAGTCTGAATTGCTTCGGACAGCAAAAACCATCATTAAAAAAAGCCAATCATCTTTTTGTGAATCGATCTTATGTAGATGCTGCCAAAATGTATGAAGCCTTAAAACCATCTCAACAAGTACTTCAAAATTTAGGTGATTCATATTACTACAACTCACAAATGGATTTTGCAGTAAAGAACTATGGTCAATTATTTTTTTCATACAAAGACAGTTTAAAACCCGAGTCCTACTTTAAATATGCTCATGCTTTAAAAGGAATTAAAGACTATGAAAAAGCCGATGCTATTATGAGTGAGTATCTGAAATATCAAGTAGATACCAAAAAGTTCATCGATAACTTAGATAATATTGTTCCTTACGATTACGAAATTCAACTCATGGCAAAGAGCACTTCTAATGGTGATTTTGGAATGTCTTTCTATGGCGATAAAGTGGTTTTTGCATCATTACGTAGTAACGATAAGCCAATCTTTAATTGGAACCAAAAACCTTATTTGGATTTGTTTGAAGCAACAGTATCTAAAGATGGATTACTAGAAAACATCAAACCATTTTCAGATAAAATCAATACCAAAACTCACGAAAGTAATGCTACTTTTTCTCAAGATGGAAAAACGATGTATTTCAGTAGAACCAATGCCAAAAGGGTTCAAATCGGAGAAGAAAAATATGCTACTGTAAAAATATTTAGAGCTGAATTTGTCAATAATGAATGGACGAATGTTACCGAAATGCCTTTTTCAAGTGATTTATATTCCACAGAACATCCTTTTTTAACTAATGATGGAAAAAAACTCTATTTTGCCAGTGATATGCCAGGTACTTTGGGGTCAATGGATTTATTTTACGTTGATGTTAATCAGGATGGAACCTACGGTACTCCAAAGAATTTGGGAGATGTCATCAATACTATTCACAGAGAACAATTTCCTTTTGTTACTGAAAACGGAACATTATATTTTGCTTCCGATGGTCATGAAGGTATGGGTGGATTGGATATTTTTATGAGTAAAAGTATTAATGATGTATATATTAAACCATTAAATTTAGGCCAGACAATCAATAGTAATTTAGATGATTTTGGCTATGTTTTAAATGAAAAAGACAATAAAGGATACTTATCATCCAATCGTAAAGGATCAGATAATTTATACAGTTTCATCAGAAAAGAAAACGAAAGACGCTACTTAGTTGAAGGTGATGTTCGTGATAAAGTTTCTAAAAATTTGCTACCAGGAACCACTGTTACTTTATATGACCAAGACAATAAGTTAGTGGGACAAATGGTGGTTGGATCTAAAGCCGAATATTTCTTTAATACCAAACCAAATAAGAAGTACCGTGTTGAAGCCGTTAGAGATTTTTACATTCCGAGTAGTGTTGAATTTAATACTAATGCCGAAGGGAAAGCACGCTTTACAATTGAGCTTCAAGTAGAATCGTATGATGATGCCGAAGATATTGTAGTAACTAAAAATGATGGTTACGTTTATATCGAATTAGAGAATATTTACTTCGATTTGAACAAATGGAATATTAAAGAGCAAGCAGCCAAAATACTAGACGTTTTAGTTGATTTGTTAAATAAATATCCATTAATGGAAGTTCAAATTGGAGCTCATACTGATTCTCGTGCTTCAGAAACGTATAATTTAATTCTTTCTAATAACAGAGCAGCTTCAACCTTAGAATATATTGTAAACAAAGGAATTGATCGAAAAAGATTGCGTTCCAAAGGCTATGGAGAAAGTGTTCCTTTAGTAAAATGTGGCGATAAATGTACCGAAACAGAACATTCTATTAATCGTCGATGCGAATTTAGAATCTTGAAATAAAAAAAAGCCAGTTTCAAACTGGCTTTTTTTATTAATATAAACTTTTATATTTTGCTGGATTAGCTTCGTGCATAATGCTGTATACTTTTTCAAAAATATCTTCGACAGATGGTTTTGAAAAATAATCACCATCGGTACCATAAGCAGGTCGGTGTGCTTTGGAAGCTAATGTTTGTGGTGCACTATCTAAATAGTTGTATCCTTTTTGAACTTCCAAAATTTCTTGTAGAATGTAAGCACTAGCACCACCAGGAACGTCTTCATCAATTACCAAAAGACGGTTGGTTTTTGCTAAACTTTTTACAATATCATGATGAATATCAAAAGGTAATAACGATTGAATATCGATGATTTCGGCACTAATTCCAACAGTTTCTAGCTCGTTAGCCGCTTGTTCTACCAAACGCAGAGTTGAACCATAAGAAACCAATGTAATGTCGGTTCCTGATTTAATCGTTTCTACTACACCAATAGGTGTTTTGAATTCACCTAAATTAGTTGGCATTTTTTCTTTCAAACGATACCCATTCAAACATTCTACCACCAAAGCAGGTTCGTCTTTTTCTAATAGCGTATTGTAAAATCCTGCAGCTTTAGTCATATTTCTCGGAACCAAAACGTGAATACCACGAATAGCATTAATAATCATTCCCATTGGTGAACCCGAATGCCAAACACCTTCTAAACGGTGTCCGCGAGTTCTAATAATTAATGGTGCTTTTTGTCTTCCAGCCGTTCTATATTGTAAGGTAGCCAAATCATCACTCATGATTTGAATAGCATATAGTAAATAATCTAAATACTGAATTTCTGCAATCGGACGCAAGCCACGCATCGCCATTCCAATTCCTTGTCCAAGTATGGTTGCTTCACGAATTCCAACATCGGCCACACGCAATTCACCATATTTCTCTTGCATGCCTTCCAAACCTTGATTTACGTCTCCAATATTACCCGAATCTTCTCCAAAAATCAGCGTTTCAGGATATTTAGTAAAAATAGCATCAAAGTTATCTCGCAATACCAAACGCGCATCTACTTCTTCAGCCGATGCATCGTAGATAGGAAGTACTTCTTTTGATGTCAATATATTTTTAGTTGATTCAGAAAATAAATGCGAACTGAATTTGGGTTGAATTTTAGCGGTATAATTTGTAATCCAAGTAGCTAATTGCGTCTTAGTATTTTCATTGATTACCATTCGCAACACTTTACGAGCGGTAGTCAAAATATCTTTTCGAATAGGTTCTTTTATCGCAGCTAAATCGGAAGCAATTTTTTCAATGAAAATCTTATTTTCACTAGTAGCGGCAACCGAATTTAACAAAGCAACCAATTCTTTTTGTTCGTCTTTCATTGGCGTTACAAAAGCGGTCCAAGCGGCTTTTTTACCTTCTAAAACATCTTTCTTTGCTTGGTTGTCGATCTCTTCTAATTCTTCGGCTGTAGCCAAATTGTTCTCGATCAACCACAAACGCATTTGCGCCAAACAATCAAATTCAGCTTCCCAAGCCAGACGCTCGGCATTTTTATAACGTTCGTGACTTCCTGAAGTCGAATGTCCTTGAGGTTGTGTCAATTCTTGAACATGAATTAAAACCGGAACGTGTTCTTCACGAGCAATCGTAGCTGCTTTTTCATACGTTGAAACTAAAGATGGATAATCCCAACCTTTAACCGTTAGAATCTCATAACCATTTCCTTTCTCATCACGTTGAAATCCTTTCAGAATTTCAGAAATATTTTCTTTGGTAGTTTGGTATCGTGCATGAACCGAAATTCCGTATTCATCGTCCCAAACACTCATGACCATCGGCACTTGCAAAACCCCAGCAGCATTGATAGTTTCAAAAAACAATCCTTCTGAGGTTGAAGCATTTCCAATAGTTCCCCAAGCAATTTCATTTCCGTTTTCAGAGAAATTAGTTTGGTTGATTCCAGCTACGTTTCGGTATATTTTGGAAGCCTGGGCTAAACCTAATAAACGTGGCATTTGACCTGCTGTTGGCGAAATATCGGCACTCGAATTTTTTTGTTTCGTTAAGTTGTTCCAATTGCCGTTTTCGTCAAGCGAATGGGTAGCAAAGTGTCCGCCCATCTGACGACCAGCACTCATAGGATCGAAATTGATATCAGTATGACCATACAATCCAGCAAAGAATTGCTCAATAGTCATGGCGCCAATAGCCATCATAAACGTTTGGTCACGGTAATAACCCGAACGAAAATCACCATTCTTGAACGCTTTAGCTAAAGCCAATTGTGGCACTTCTTTTCCGTCACCAAAAATTCCGAATTTAGCTTTACCAGTAAGCACTTCACGTCTTCCTAATAAGCTACATTCACGACTTATTGTGGCAATTTTATAATCGTTTAAAACTTCGGCTTTAAAATCTTCAAAAGTAATTTCGACTTTGGTTTGTGTTTCGGTCATAACGGATATGGAATTTCTTAATGAAACAAATTTAATGAAAAAGTGCTAATAATTGTAATTCTGTGAAAAAAATATAATTTAATTATTGATAATTATAACTCTGTATTTTATGGTTTGGATGTGATTTGTTTATAAAAAAGCGTTTATATGAAACAAATCTTCAAAAAAAATAATATTTAAGTAAGAATTAAAACCATTTTCTAGTAAACAAACCAATCAATGATTGTGGAGAAAACGCTACAATAAATCGAATTTTTTCGGCATATTTGGGTTGCGAAACTTCCCAGCCGTTATTGGAATACATTGGAAAATACAACTCAAAATAATCGGTAACCAAATTCAAACGAATACCACTATCGTATACAAATCGCGCATTTTCGTGTTTGTTTTTTAAGAAACCTAAATCGCCATACACTTCAATCCAATTCCAAATGTTAAAACTACCATTGGCAGTCGTTAACCATTGGTTAGCAAACGGATTAATCAGTTTCGATTTGAAACCGCCTTCGGCTTGAATGTATTGCTGACTGAAAATTCCGGTACTTTCAGAACGACCTAAATAGTTGTAATCAAATAAGTAATCGGTTGGTCTATCTAACGCAAAATTAAAATAGGTGGTTTCGGTTTTGTTGTACAGAAATATTCCGCCATACAAACGCAAATTGATTTGTCGATTATCGTCAAAAAGTCTTCTAAAACTGATGCTTGTGGAAGCTTTTCCGAATCGAGACGACAATTGTAAATCGGTAGCATAACCAAAATGCTTCGTAATTTCTGTCTTCGAATTATTATAACGAGCATTAAAAATAGAGTAGTTACCGTCTTGTGTACTTCTAACAAATTCGCTTGGTTCGCGATTGACATAGACTTGACGGAACAACAAGCTTTTGTAATGGTTGTCTCTAAAATCATTTTCTCTGAATCGGAAAAAAACATACGGATTAATCTTTTTGTAATACGCATCGGGTGCATAATGGTAGTTTTCGCCGCTCAATCCGTAACGAATATTGAACATTTTTTTATCGCGATTGAACTGATTAACCGCCAAAGAAAATCGTCCCGAAAGCGAACTCGTTTTGGTAGAATAGGAAGGAGTCACGTCAAAATTGAACGGCTTGTCTAAAAGTGTTTTGTTGTGAAAACGCATACCTGGAATAAATCCATCGTAGAAATTGTATTCTAAAGTAGGCACATACAAAATCTGATTGTAATTAGGATCTTCCAAATCTTTCATGAAATTGAACTTAATCGGCTTATTGCTCAATCGGAACGATTTCAACGATTTCCAGTTGTTTCTTTGATTGTATTCCGGAACTATATTTTTGTAATTGATGACAATTTTATCGGCGTCATTTCGCTTAAAAGTATAGATACTGTCTGGCTTTACCGTATCAATCCATTCTTTAAAAACGACTTCCTTTTTCTTAATACCATAGATTGGAATCGGCACATAAACTCCAGTTTTATTTTTAAGTTGAAAAGATACACTATCTTTAGTTTTTGTGACTGCGTCAAATTTGTAATCAACAATTTTCCTAGAATTAATGATGGTATTAAAGAACCAATCGATTTTTTTTGGAGTATTCTTCTGAAGAATAGATTCAAATTGTGTTACATCGGTTTGATGTTGAATAGAATAATTCACAAATTCCTGAATACTTTTCTTCAAATTATCTTCACCAATATAATCCGATAAATATCTAAAACTCAATCCAGCTCTATATTTTGAGGCAATTTTTTCATTGAATTTGATTAACGTATTTTTAGGATCACCAAGTGGTTGATCTAAATTTTTACGAGCCATCAGCATATAAAAATAACTGTATTGTTCATTAAAATCTAACGAAACCAAATTGTAACCTCTTAATAAACGCAACTTACCAATACTTCCCATCATTTTGGCATCAGGATAATATTCATCTATATATTGCATCATATAATAGATTTGAATCGCGTCGTAAATCCAGTTGTCTTTTCTCGGGTCTAATTGCAACGTTGTTTTTAAATAATTGTTCAAATATGTCTTTAAAAACTTCAATTCAAAGATGAAATCATCGGGAAACGGACTGATAAATGAAGGCAATTGGTTCAATCCATAAAACGGATTTTGCTCATAATCCAATTGCGAAACAATGATTTTCGATTTTGGATATTTACCCAAATTATCACTTACATAACTGATAACTTTGTCAACGATAATGGCTTTGTTGATGTCGTTTACGCGTTTGTCTTCCAAATTAGAAGTGACGTCTAAATCACTATTTTTAAAACTTAAAAACGATTTTGTTGGATCAATATACAAGTTCACTACCAATTGGTTTTTACCCGAAAAGGTATATACATTTTCCTCTTTTGAAACCAACGGTAAATCACAAATTACTTGAGTATCCTTGGGAGCAGTAATTTTCAAATCAACATCTGTCAAGGCATTTGAAACATCGTCAATATTAAGATTGTTGTATTTTATAAATTGTTGGTTTTTATATATTGTTGGAGTTAAAAACCAGTCTTTTATAGAAATGCCTCCATCGGAATGATAGCCATAATTGGTAAATTTGTCATCGGGAATTTTTACAAAATAGGATAATGTAAATGTTGCTTTTTGACCTGGTAATAATTTATTTTTCAACTGAAATTCTACCAAATCAGGAAAACCTTCTGGTCGGTTCCAAGTCAGTAACGATTTGGAATCGTCAATTACAGTAATGGTGTTGGTATTGCCTCGTTCTTTTTCGGTAGCCAAATGGAAACTGCGTACAAATTCATCCGAAAATCGAGCTCCAAGCGGCGTGTTTTTATCAGAATACGCATTGTTCCAATCGTTTAAAACAATGCTCGATAACGTGTCGTTAGATTGATTGAAGTAGGTGAGTTCTTGATAGACATTCAATACTTTCTTTTCGTAATTTACTTCCACCACCAATTTAGAATGGTGTTGCGCAAATGCTATACAACTGCATAAGAAAAGTAAGTAGGTTATCTTTTTCAAGGCGCTTTTTTGGGTTTGAATAATGCTTTAAAAACTATTTTAGTAAATTCAATTGCTCCGTCTCTGTTCATGTGGCCGCATGTTGAAAAATACTTGTCATCTGTTACGGCATTTTCAAATCTACGAATTTCTGGGTAAACTTCATGTAAGTGATTGAAATATTCTCTATTGATAGTTTCCTTACACATCGGTGTGGTCATCGCAATCAAGTTGATGTGGTGCTT
Organism: uncultured Flavobacterium sp.; assembly: GCA_964577105.1. Taxonomy (GTDB): domain Bacteria; phylum Bacteroidota; class Bacteroidia; order Flavobacteriales; family Flavobacteriaceae; genus Flavobacterium. The sequence continues at coordinate 52,863 of CAZNWY010000015.1, read as the reverse complement.
TTGACAAATGGCTTTTATTTCTTCGTAGCCTTTGTTTCGTTTGGGATAGTATTTCGATAAATCGGCTGCAACCATAGGTCGTTCATCGGTCATCAACGGATGAAAACCGTCATTTTCTAAGGCATTGGTTGGTTTGTGAATAGCTGCATAAAACATTTCTCTAAACCCAATACGTGCATCATAATGCATGTATCGGTAAAACGGAATGTACAGTAATTGGTTGTATTCGGGAATGTCTCGATAAAAATCACGAATGGTTTTTGACGAATGTAAATAGGGCATAAACAACGAACGAATCGCTTCCGAATGATCGTTACTGTTGATGTTCAAATCGACTTGTAGAATTAAAGTTTTAATTTTATAATGGCGTTCTACCATCATTTTAAGCATCAAAGCCGATTCTTCTAAACGCGAACGAGTGATACCAAAATTAAATGTAGTATAGCCTTGATCGTTGAATATTTTAGGCACAAAATGATTGTTCACTCGAGAAGAACCCAAAAATACTACATCATAACTCTTGTTTTTAGAGTTGTATAAATAATCTATTTTACTTCTTGAATTCGATTGCATATAAATCGTAGTATAAAGCACATCAAGCAGTACCATCGTGATGATGAGAATTACTATACTTTTTGCTAAGAATACTACAAATTGCTTCATTAGAATTGGAAATAAATAAATTCTTTATAATCTGAAAAAACGCCCAGCGCTAATATTGCCGCCATACACAAACTCAATTTTAACCAACTGTATCTTCCCGAAATAGGCTCTAATTTGTGGCGGTTGTTCCATTCTACCAACACAAACAGTAGCACTAACGGAATTAGGTTATGACTGTAACGTTCAATTCGATAATATTCTTCCGAAAAATGCAAATTGGTACCCATTCTTTTGATGTATAAAACCGCATCAGTGATGGTTTTTGCCCTAAAAAATATCCAAGCAAAACAGGTAATTGAGAACGTCATCAGAATGTTTATGAGCGTTCTAATCGAATCCAAATTAAAACCCAATGTAAAAGCGTCTACATTTTTTCTATTACGATTCAGTAAAAGTAAGGGTAAAAAGTACAATGCATTAATGAAACCCCAAGCAACATACGTCCAATTGGCACCATGCCAAAATCCACTTACTAAAAAGATAATGAACGTGTTACGCACTTGAAATAATTTGCTGCCTTTGCTTCCGCCTAGTGGAATGTACAAATAATCGCGAAACCACGACGAAAGTGAAATGTGCCATTTGCGCCAAAATTCGGCGATATCTCTAGAAAAATAAGGATAGTTGAAGTTTTTCAATAAGTCAATTCCGAATAATTTGGAGGTTCCCAAAGCAATATCCGAATACCCAGAAAAATCACCGTAAATCTGAAAAGCAAAATACAAGGCGCCTAAAATTAACGATAACGAATTTGCCGTGGTGTAATGATTGAAAATTTCGTTCGCATAAATCGAACACGAATCGGCAATCACCACTTTCTTGACCAAACCCCAAACAATTTGATAAATACCTTCTTGAGCTTTGAGAAAATTGAATTTTCTACGTACTTTAATTTGTGGTAAAAGGTGTGTTGCACGTTCTATCGGACCGGCTACTAGCAAAGGAAAGTAGCTTACAAACAAAGAATAATCGACAAAATTGCGTTCCGATTTGATGCGTTTGTAGTAAATGTCAATGATGTACGAAAGTCCGTGAAATGTATAAAACGAAATTCCAACCGGAAGTATTAATTTCAGTAAAATCGGACTTGCCGTAAACCCAAACGAGTGGAGCATTTGAGCAAATGAAGTTGCAAAAAAGTTGTAGTATTTAAAGATTCCTAAAAATCCAACATTGATGCTAATACACGTCCACAACCACATTTTACGTTCTTTGTTGGTTTGGCTTTTTTCAATTTTCATAGCCGAAACGTAATCCAACAAAGTAGAAAAAACTAGCAAAAAGAGAAACCTCCAATCCCAACAGGAGTAGAAGTAATAACTCGCCAAAATCAGGATGTAGTTCTGATTGATTTTTGATTTATGCCCAACAAACCAATACAGTATAAAAACTATTGGAAGGAAAATGGCAAAATGCAACGAGTTAAAAAACATAAATTGAAAAAAAAAAAAAATCAACACAAATTACACAAATTTTCACAAATTAATCTGTGAGAATTTGTGTAATTTGTGTTGAATTATAAAATTAGAAGTTCGGACTTAAATTGTATTTTTTGTAGAAGTTATCCAAAGCTTCAACCACTTCATCTTCAGTATCTACTACTTTGATCAAGTTCATATCTTCTGGATTGGCATTTTTTTGCTTGTCAATCATCACGTTTTTAATCCAATCTAAAAGCCCTGACCAGAATTCGCTTCCCACCAAAATAATCGGGAACTTTCCAATTTTTTTAGTTTGAATCAAAGTAACGGCTTCAAACAATTCGTCTAACGTTCCGAAACCACCAGGCATCACTACAAATCCTTGTGAATATTTTACAAACATTACTTTGCGTACAAAAAAGTAGTCAAAGTTTAAGTTTTTATCTTTATCGATATACGGATTGAAATGTTGCTCAAAAGGCAATTCGATGTTCAAACCCACTGAAGTTCCTTCACCACGATGCGCTCCTTTATTACCAGCTTCCATAATTCCAGGGCCACCACCAGTAATCACACCATAACCAGCTTTACTAATTTTGTAGGCAATGCGCTCTGCTAATTGGTAGTATTTATCTTCTGGTTTGGTTCTTGCCGATCCGAAAATAGAAACACACGGACCAATACGCGCCATCGTTTCATACCCATTTACGAACTCCGACATGATTTTAAAAATCGCCCAAGAGTCGTTGGTTCGTATCTCATTCCAAGTTTTTTGTTTTAATTTTTCTTGGATTCTTTCATCTTCATTGTTATAATCGCTATATGCCATAATTTTATTTTTTTTATTGGAAGCTATTTCCAGCTTTCCGTTGCAATCTTTTTATTGTTTTGTCACCCTGAGCGCAGTCGAAGGGAATTCCAAAGCAATAAAAAGGATTTTCACTGCAATCTGGGCTAAAAAAGCCTGCTAAATTACTTCTTTTTTTTACATCTAATGTTTTAAGACCTATTTTTATCAAAATGAAGTGGTCTAATTCATTTTTTCCCATTCCCATTTCAGCAGCGAATAGCATTCCGAATCTTCGTTTTTACCATCCACCACATAATCTTCGCGCATCGTGCCTTCAAAACTAAAGCCGTATCGTTGCAATAATTTTAACGAAGGTATATTTTCGGCAGCAATTAGCGCTTGAACTCTGTGAAGTTGTAATTCGGTAAAACCATATTTTAAAACTTCTTTCAAAGCTTCTCGCATCAAACCTTTTTGTTTGAACGCTTCATTTCGCATGTTGTAAAACACTTCGGCACGACGATGAGTAGCATTCCAAGTATGAAAACCACATTCTCCAATAGGTAAATTCGTTTCCTTATCCATCAATAGGAATACAAATATAGATAGGCGGTGGGTTTCTACCCCTTTTTCATGAATGTCTTTGTAATGGTCATATCCAGCATCATCCAAACCTAAATACGCTTTGATTTCTTCTTTAGTTTGGGTTTGGAACAGTTCATTGATGATGGTTGGCGTGATGCTTTTGAGCAACAATCGCTCTGTTTCAAGTACGATATGATTCATATTAAGATAGTTCTTTCTTTAAAAATTGTGCCGTATAGCTTTTCTTGTTCTTGATGATTTCTTCAGGTGTTCCAGTACAAAGAATTTCGCCACCGCTTTTACCACCTTCCAAACCAACATCTATAATATAATCGGCTAATTTGATTACATCCAAATTGTGTTCAATAATCAACACCGAGTTTCCTTTATCCACCAATTTTTGAATCACGTCCATTAATACACGAATGTCTTCAAAATGTAAACCAGTCGTGGGTTCATCCATAATGTAAAAGGTATTACCCGTATCTTTTTTAGACAATTCAGTAGCCAATTTAATGCGTTGCGCTTCACCACCCGAAAGTGTCGTACTTTGTTGTCCTAACGTAATGTAACCCAAACCAACATCCTGAATAGTTTTTACTTTTCGGTAAATTTTCGGTATGTTTTCAAAGAATTCTACCGCTTCATCTACCGTCATGTTCAATACATCTGAAATCGATTTTCCTTTGTAACGAATTTCCAAAGTTTCTCTGTTAAAACGTTTGCCTTGACAAGTTTCACACTCTACATACACATCGGGCAAGAAACTCATTTCGATAGTACGCACTCCCGAACCTTCACACGTTTCGCATCGTCCCCCAGCTACATTAAAGCTAAAACGTCCAGCTTTGTACCCACGAATCATGGCTTCGGGCGTCATGGTAAACAAACTTCTAATTTCAGAAAACACATCGGTATACGTCGCCGGATTGGAACGCGGTGTTCTACCAATCGGACTTTGATCGATATCAATTACCTTGTCAATGTGTTCTAAACCTTCAATTTTTTTATAGGGTTGTGGTTTTTTAACGCCATTAAAAATATGCTCGTTCAAGATAGGGTAGAGCGTTTCATTAATCAACGTCGATTTACCACTTCCCGAAACTCCAGTCACACAAATGAGTTTTCCTAACGGAAATTCTACGGTTACATTTTTCAAATTGTTACCACTAGCACCCGATAGTTTTATGGATTTTCCGTTGCCTTCACGACGTTTTTTAGGCACTTCAATTTGCAATTCGCCGTTCAAATATTGTGCGGTCAACGTGTGTTCTTTTAATAATTCGGTTGGTGTTCCTTTACTGATAATGCTTCCACCAAATTTTCCTGCTTTTGGTCCGATATCAATGACATAATCGGCACATTCAATCATGTCTTTATCGTGTTCGACCACCAAAACTGAATTCCCAATATCACGAAGATTTTTCAACGAATTAATCAAACGTTCGTTATCGCGTTGGTGCAATCCAATACTCGGTTCATCCAAAATATATAAAACTCCAACTAATTGCGAACCGATTTGTGTTGCCAAACGAATACGTTGTGCTTCACCACCCGAAAGTGATTTAGAACTTCGGTTTAGCGACAAATAATTCAAACCAACATCCATCAAAAACTGCAATCGGTCGTTGATTTCTTTTAAAATTTCTGTCGCGATGGTTTTTTGTTTTTCTGATAATACTTCAGGTAAAGCTTTGAACCAAGCCGTCAATTCCGAAATATCCATAGCCGACAATTCGGCGATGTTTTTATCATTAATTTTAAAGAACAGCGATTCTTTTTTCAAACGTGAACCGTCACAAACCGGACAATTAATTTCGTCCATAAAGTCTTTCGCCCATCGTTTTATGGAAGTCGAGTTGCTATCGTCGTGTTGACTTTTGATGAATTTAGCAATCCCTTCAAAGTCGATTTTGTATTCTTTGGTTACTCCAGCAGCTTTAGAAACCACCGAGAATTTTTCGTTACCACCGTTCAAAATCATGTCCATGGCTTCTTCAGAAATGGTTTCGATGGAATCGGTCAATTTGAACCCAAATTTCTCACCAATGATTTCTAGTTGTTTGAACATCCACGAACTTTTGTATTCGCCCAATGGCGCAAATCCTCCTTTGTTGATGGACAATTTCGGATTAGGAATGATTTTTTTAAGGTTGATTTCGTTTACCATTCCCAAGCCATTACAGTGCTCGCAGGCTCCTTTGGGTGAGTTGAACGAAAATAAATTCGGTTCCGGATTTTGATACGAAATACCCGTGGTTGGACACATCAGGGTTCTACTAAAGAAGCGCACATCTTTACTTTCGTGTTCAATTACCATCATCACATCTTCACCGTGATACATGGCTGTTTTGATGCTTTCAGACAAACGTTTGTCGGTATCATCGTCATTAGCTACTTGCAATCGGTCAATAACAATTTCGATATCGTGTGTTTTGTAACGGTCGAGTTTCATTCCAGGAGTAATGTCAACAATAGCTCCATTCACACGCACTTTTACGAAACCTTGTTTGGCTATTTGTTGGAATAATTCGGCATAATGTCCTTTTCTGGCACGAATAACCGGTGCCAAAATATTGATGCGTTTTCCGAGGAAATTTTCTTTAATCAGATTCTTGATTTGCTCATCTGAATACGAAACCATTTTTTCGCCAGTGTTGTAACTGTAAGCCTCACCAGCACGAGCATAGAGCAAACGCAAGAAATCATAAATTTCGGTAATGGTTCCTACCGTAGAACGCGGTGATTTGCTGGTTGTTTTTTGCTCGATGGCAATAACAGGCGAAAGTCCATCGATTTTATCTACATCGGGACGTTCCAATCCGCCAAGGAATTGACGAGCATACGCCGAAAACGTTTCGATGTAACGACGTTGTCCTTCGGCATAAATCGTATCGAACGCCAAAGAGGATTTTCCCGAACCCGAAAGTCCAGTAATCACCACCAGTTGCTCTCTAGGAATGGTAATGTCGATGTTCTTTAGGTTGTGAACTCGAGCGCCAATTACTTCTATTGTATTTTCGTTTTCTAGCATATTTTTAGTCAAAACGCAAAAGTACAATTTTAAGACTAAAATTCACTTAGTCAGTTGAGAAGAATTTGTTAAAGATTTTTATATTTGGGCAACAAAAAAATAAACAAGATGAAAATTTTAGGAATAGGTTCCCGTATTAAACATTCAGAATTTGGACCAGGTGTAGTAACCAATGTAACGGCTAAACATTATTGGGTTACTTTTATAGAAAGCGGACTAGAAACCATTGATGTTGATAGTGAATTTGAAGTAATAGAAGCGGTGGAAGACGAAGTAGATACCGTTAGTTTTTATGAAGTGGAGCGAACTTTAAAAAATATTCTTCAAAAATGGAGTGATGTTACTCAAGTGGTGCCCATTGCCGATAAATGGAAAGGCGGTAAACTAATTATGGAGCCAGGAACACCAACCCAAAACAAAGAAGTGCCGATTGATATTTTTTTCAATAAAATTATCATGGTTAGAGACAGGCTTCGAGTGATGGAACAAAAAATCAATTCGAGTAACTTAGACAATTCTGAAAAAGTTGAACTGCAACAATACATTACAAGATGTTATGGAAGTTTAACCACATTTAATGTCTTGTTTAAAAGTACCAATGATTATTTTGTTGGAGAGAAAACGAAGTAAAATCTTTTTATAAATTAAAATTATAACCTCTGAGGTATTAATAACCAGCTTTAAGGTATTGATGCTTAGCTTTAGGGTATTGATACCTATCTTTAGGGTATCAATAACTATCTTTAGGGTATCAATACCTAGTTTTAGGGTATCAATACCTAGTTTTAGGGTATTGATAACTAGTTTTAAGGTATCAATAACTATTTTTGAGGTATTAATTATAATCTTATATAGGTTTAATAAGTCGCTTTTAGATTCAAATAATAAGCTCAAAGGTTTTAATTTAAAGTTTCTACTTCATTTGTTAAGGCTTGCTCTTGGGTTATAGCGCTTCGGCACTTCGGTAGTAATACTAAAACAACACCAATCTATCATGGACGGAATCAATAAAATAAGAGTAAAGTCGAGAAATTTAACCAAGATTATTATTGTCGAATTTGCTTACTGTGCACTCTTGTATTTTGTCTATAAAGTTTACATTCTTCAGTCTAGTATAACACACTCGATTTATATAGGATTGTTAATAGTATTGCCGTTAGTTTTTAATTTATATCTGTATTTAGAAAATAAAAAGAAATCTATTTGGCTTGAAGCCAATAATTTAATCATTGTTCAAATTTTAATTTTAATGTTTTCGATTAAATTTTTAATACGATAATTAAATTAACATCTTATATGTCTATGAATACTGTTTAGTTGCAATTGGATTTGTATAATTGTATACCATTAGTTTGACCCAAATCGGATAATTGTTTCCAAATTTTACACGCATTTTCCTTATCGCCATTTTCATGGTAGGCAGCTGCCTCGTTATATAAAGCATCTAATTTTTTTGGATTTGTTTCGTAGGCTTTTGCAAAATAGTCTGCTGCTTTCAAAAAATTCTTTTTATCAAAAGCTTCAACTCCTTTATCAAAAAAATCTTGATATTTTCTCATTTCACCTAAGGTAGGACCATAATTTAATTTAAAATCAGCGAGAGTATTAGTGAAGTAAAGGATTTTTACTCCTCTTGATTTATCATCTGACACGCATCTTAAAATAAATGGAATTTTAATTGATTCAAATTCTTTGAAGCCTTCAAGATCCCATTTTTCAAACGAATTATTGATTATGTTGGTTATTAATTTGATTTTAGAAGGTTTGTCTTTGCTAGAGTAATTTATCTCTGTAGTTATTTTATTGTTTTTTGGAAAAATTGTTAAAGTTCCAGTTAAGTCTAAATTTAAATAATCATTTTGAATAACTTTAAAAATTTCATTCTCTAAGGTTCCATTTAATTTTGGTGTAAAAAACGGATTAGCAGTAATGTCTTTTTTGTTTTTTACTTTTTTATATTCTCTTTCAACTACTATTTTTTCACTTAAATAATAATTTCTTGTTAACTTGTCATCTTCTAATCCATCAACTTTTTGACAAATTATTAAAGTATCGTTAGTGATTTTTTCAACAGAATATCCTGACGAGGCTGATGTTTTTAACCATGTTCCCTCTATAGAATAATTCAAATTTAAGTTATTATTTTTACCTGTAAATCCAGATACAGAATAACCAATATCATTCTTGTCTCTTTTTGATATTGAATTGGAATTGAAGGTTATTGAGGATGGTGTTATTGTAACATCAGAATATATTGAATCGATGTTTTGGTTCGAAATAATTTTGCTTCCATCTTTCATTTCAGTTTTAAATTGTATCCATTTTCCAATAATATCAGATTTTTTTATTTGGCTGTATCCACATATGATATAGAAAAATGTAATTAAAAGAATAATATTTCTTTTCATTTTTAGAAAATTTATGTCATAAATATAGGAAAATAATATTCTCAAGTATTTACATTAAGAGGAAAAAGTTATTCAATAATCATTTTTTTGTTTTTTCTCGATAACTTCAGAGAGCTCAACAGAATGCTATTTCTTGTTATCTGTTTTCAAAACCCTTTTTATTTAAAGAAATAACTAACACTCATAAGTGCCATAAACTTTGTTCCTGGTGTAAAACATATTTCTGTAACAGAGTTCGGTTCGTTTTGCAATCGTGTTTCTGTGGCAAACTGAGTTTCTTTCCATTTTGTATTGAAAAGATTGTTGATGTGTAATCCTATCTCGTAGTTCGATTTGGTGTAGTTCAATACCGCATCGGTTACAAAATATCCTTTTGCCGTAAGTGAATAATCTTCAATGGCTGGTCGGTCAGATAAATATCTGTAGCGAAGTCCGCCATTAAAACCATTTTTGTTCTTATAAGTTACGCCTCCAGTGGAACTCCAAATAGGAGCTAAGGGTATATAATTTTCTCCTTTAGGTTCATCGGTATATCTGCCATGAGCATAGTTGAGATCTACATCTACATAGATCGATTTTATAGGTTCGTATCGAATAGAACCATCAAAACCAATTCGTTGTGTAGCACCAGTAATTTCTACAATTCCACCATCACCGCTATAAACAAACTCTTGTTTTAGTTTCATATACCACGTAGCAAAATGCAATAACAAATTATTGGATGGTTTAAAAATGGTTCCTAAATCTAGACCATAAGCAGGCGGAAGAATTTCTTTTCCGTTGGTTACTACAACCGCTCTGGTATCATTAGAATGGAAACCTCTACCGGAAGCAATATAAAATTGAGTGTTTTTATTAGAATGGTAGTATACACTTAGTTTTGGACTCAAGATATTGGCTTTTGCATTGTAATAACCAATTCCGTTGAGCGTTGCATCCGAATCCAGTTTGTTGAAATATTGATTAAAAAACTGATCAAAACGAAGTCCTGCATTGATCGTCCATTTTTCATTGAACTTGAACGTTTCACTAATGTAAACAGCAGCATTAAACTCCTTAATATCACCCAATTTTATAGGATTTATAACGGTAAATCGGTTTATAGTATTGGATAATTCGGAATTGGTTACTTTATCCAATCTTAAATTAATACCTGCATCTGTAGTGATTTTGGTTGCGCCAACATATCCAATATGATTATAGCTGCCATTGTATCCAAACAAATTACGATTTTCTTTTTGACGAATTTGATCACCATTTACAGGGTCATTCAAATAGAAGGTAAAATTGGTATGTAAATCAAATGTGTAGTGTGTGTAATAAAATTGGTTTTTTATTAAATCATGATTTTCTAAAGTGGTAAGCAATTGGGAATTGAAATTGGAACGCGAAGTTATGCCACCTTCTGTTGGATCTAAGGCGCCATAAAACCCAATCAATCCTTGCTCTACCGCTCTTTCTGGAATTTGTCCAGAAGCATTCCATTTGCTTTGCAATGTTGATGCTGAAAGTTGTAAAAAACTCTTGTTCGAAACCTTGCCATGGTATTTGGTAAAGAAATTGAAACGATTGAAGTGCTGCGGATTGTCAAAGAAGCCATCAGAATAATTGTATTCTGAAGCACAATACCAGGATTGTTGTTTTGCTTTTTGCTTTTCGTTCAAAATATTGACTACGCCAACCAAACGCGCCGAATTGAACATTCCGCCTTCTATCTTGAAACTATTCTTTTCGATAGAGTTAGCGGTTTTAAAATCAACATAGCCTGCAGTATTAAAATTTCCTTTCTCGGCTTGATAGGTTCCTTTTTTGAAATCGACACTTTCTATGGTTTCAGGAATTATAAAGTGTGCATCGGCATAACCTTGACCGTGCGCATGAGAAACCATATTTATAGGCATTCCATCAACATTCAGGTTAATGTCGGTACCATGATCACAATCAAAACCTCGTATAAAAATTTGTTCTGCTTTGCCGCCTCCTTGATGTTGACCTATAAATAAACCCGGAACAATGCGTAAAACTTCTTGCGAATTGGTAATGCCACGCATTTTAATATCCAATTTACTGATGTGGTTTTGTTGTTTAGTACTCGCACCATTATTCACAATAACTTCGTCTAATGTTGTAGCGCTTTTTTGTTTTAAATTTATTGAGGAACCTAGTTTAAAATCGGAACTAGCAATAGATAATTTTTCATATCCAAAGCCAGAAAAGACTATAGCTGTTATTTGGGAAGTCGTTTCGTTGAATATGAAATTACCATTTTCATCAGTTACAGTAGCTTTGTTGCTAGGTAGCAGAGTTACCGTTATTCCTTCTAGAGGTAGTTTGTGGTTTTCGTCAATTACTTTACCTGCAATATGGTTGTGTTGAGCGTATAAAGAAGATAATAATAGCAGATTTAAAAACAGAGTAAGTAGCCTTTTCATCATTAATTTTTAACAAATATAATAACGATTACTATTCAATAATCATTTCTTTCAGTTTTTCTCTGTAAGCTTCCAGAACGTCAACTTTGGCTACTAATCCGAAGAATTTTCCGTTTTTGGTCACGGGTAAAATAACTTGGTTGGAAGTTTCAAATTTATCCATAATCGTTTCCATACCATCGTCGTGGTTGATGATTTCTTTGGGTTGAGATAAAACTTCTTGTACTTCGGTAAATTTGATGCGAAATGAATTGAAGATGATAGGCCTGATGTTTTCAAAATCAATAATTCCCAGCAACTTTTGCTTCTCATCTAAAACCGGAATAATAGCTTGATTATTGGCAGACAAATAGTCGACCAATTGTTCCAAAGTTTTGTCTAAAGAAATGGTTTTAACCTCGGTTTGTACCAATTTTAAAAAGTCAATACTTTGCAAAATGTTTTTGTCTTTATTACTTGTAAAAACTTCACCTTTATCGGCTAAAGCCTTAACATCCATTGAATGTTTTTCAAATTGTTTCGAAACGGCAAAACTTATAGACGATACAATCATCAATGGAACCATTAAATCGTAACCGCCAGTAATCTCACCAATTAAGAAGATTGCGGTCAAAGGTGCGTGAAATAAACCACTTAAGATTCCAGCCATTCCCACAATAGTGAAATTAGCAATAGGTAGCGAATGGGATAATCCTAAAAGATGGATGGCTTTGGCTACAAAAAAGCCTAAATAGGAACCCACAAAAAGGGAAGGAGCAAAGTTACCTCCATTACCTCCCGAACCCAAAGTCAATCCTGTGGCAAAGGATTTTAGTAAAACCACGACGCCTACAAATGCCAATAAAACCCATTGTTTGCTTTCGTATTTTTCGAGTAGAGTATTGTCTAATAAACTCTGAGGATTATTTGCCGATAATGACTTTATGCTTTCATAACCTTCACCAAAGAGCGTAGGAAAAAAGAAAATTAAGACTGCTAAGATGCTTGCTCCAAACAAAGCTTTTTTATAGGAATTGTTCTTGAACCTGCTAAAGTAATGTTCTACTTTTCTGAAATTTCGCGCATGATAAACCGAAACCAAACCGGCTAATACTCCTAACAAAATATAGTAGGGAGTGTTTCTAAAATTAAAATTTTGCTCTTGATTGAACGATAACAGCACATCATGACTCAACAAAACTGTAGAAACCAAAGCACCAGTTGCCGCAGAAATTATAATCGGAATAAAAGCCGCAATACTGACATCGGTAAGCACGACTTCAATAGCAAACAAAACTCCAGCAATAGGAGCGTTGAATGCGGCACCTATTCCCGCAGCAACACCACAAGCCAGTAGTAAAATTCGATCTTTTTGAGATAATCGGTATTTCTGTGCGAAGTTCGAACCAAATGCCGCTCCAGTAATTACAATCGGACTTTCTAATCCGGCCGAACCACCCAATCCAACCGTAAGCGAGCTCGTTATTATTTGAGCATACATTTGTTTTTTGGGAAGAATACCGCCTTTTTTAGCCACAGCATACAGAATGCGTGAACTTCCTTTTTCGATAGAACCATCAAGAAAACGGCGTACTACAAAAACGGTGAGTAGAATTCCGATGATTGGAAAAATACTATTGGCGTAAGGCAGTTTTAGATAGCCATTGGCATAATTGGCAAAGATAAATACGTTATGTGCAAAACTTTTCAACACGATTACCGCAAAAGCGCACGATATGGCAACCGCTACACTCGATAAGTAAATAAAATTTCTTTCGGATAAAAGTGTTTTTCCTAAAAAGAAAACCGATTCGAAACGTCGAGCAATTTTTCTAAAGAACAATTGTACAGAAACAGATTTACGATTTAGCATTGTGTTTTTAGTAATGAGATCACAAAAATAGTTGTTTTAAATTTAGTAACTAAAAAAAATCCGATGAAGTATGATTTCATCTGATGTATTGTTTTAGTCATTTGGCGTTTCACAACTTTTTTTGGAAAGTATCACTTCTATTGGGCTGTAGACTCGACCGTTGTTAGTATCATAATAATTGGTGTTGGTGTAATTGCCACACAGCGAAAAACTGTCGTATTGCGTAAGCTTGATTTCTGTGGTGCCATAGTTCATTAATCCGTCATCGCCATATTCGCAGACGCTTTCAATTTTCAAATACCAATTTTCAACATCAAGATTATTTCCAATGATAAGACTGTATTCGTCATTTAAAAAGGGAAAATTAAAACTGGCATTCGGAAAATTTTCGATTGTTTTTATGATTTTGTTTTTCTTCTTTTTAACCAAAGTGAGTTTCAAATTCGGAATGGTATTTTCGTTGTCTCTTTCGTGAATTTTGACTACAATTATAGAAGCGCCATCAAACGGACAATGTTGGGCAAAACCTACATTTGAAACTAAAATAATCAATAAAATGAGTAGTTTTTTCATAGTTCTAATTTTTACAAATTCAACAATTTAATGTCGCCATTAGCCGTAATAATGTAGTAGCGATTGTTTCTAATGATGGTGTTTTTAGGCAATTGATCTTCTTTCAGTTTGATTCTAATTGTAATATCATAAAATGCCTGAATGGTTGGCTCGGTAATGTCTGGATTGACTACGAAGTTATGGTCTTTCACCAACGCTTGATTGTAGTATTGTGTGGTGTTTTTCTTGATATTATGCACTTCGCTTTTCGGATCAAAATTTGCATCGGCTTGCGAAAAAGCTTGGTAACTTCTATAGCTTTCCATCGGATAAGTAACATTAAAACCTTCTTGAATTATTTTTTCTTTTTTATTCAAATCGGTGCTCATAATCATCGAGTAGTTGGCCATTTGATCTTTAAAAACCTCTAACGCTTTCTTTTGCATGGCACTTCTCACTTGGTCGAAATTTGTGGTTACATAATCGACTTTGGCAATGTCATAAATTTCGTTTTTACCACAAATTGATAGTATTTTATCAAAATCGTTATTGTTTCTAAATTTGATTAAAATGTTTTTTTTCAATTCAAATCCTGATGGTTTTTCGTTATAGGTTTTCGGATTGAAAATCTTTTTTTCAACGCCATATTCATAGGTTGGCACAAACGAAATCATGTCGGTTTCCACGACAATTTCTTTGTTGAAAGCACTCAATTCTCTCATCACATTACCTATGCGTTCGTCAATTAGTGAAGTGGCTTCTTCGGCTGTTTTACCCAATTGAAGTACCGCAAATGTGGCGATTTGCGCCGTAGCACGTTCGTTGTAAATGCCTTTAATTACAATAACCATTTCGTCTTGATTACTCGATGTAGTCGGAATGGTATTGACTCTGTTTACGGTATAACTTCCGTAGCCATAACCACCATTACCATAATCGGCGTTGCCTTTTTTCTCGTATTGGGCATTTCCCATGTCTTGCGCATTAGTCAATGAAATTGCAGTTAAAAATGCGATGGCTGTCATTAAATTTGTTTTCATGATATTATTTTTTTAAGATTAATGATGCAATAGTACAGCCGCTTTTCGAAGTGGGTTTGGCAAAAGCACTTTCTACTCACTGTAAAGTTTTTTACTTACATTTACAGAGGTTTTACAGTTGTTTTTTAGTAAACAAAACCAATTCAACCACTACATTTGAACTGAAATTAGAAATGACCGAATTGCAACAATTTCAAGAATTAAAAGAACAAGTGCTTTTGAAATATCAAGAGCAGTATCCTTTTTTTCAAGGAACTTGGAAGACATTCAGTTCGCAAGACATTCAGAATTTAATTGCTTTAATTGAAGAACAATGCAAGCAAACCATTAGTGAAAAATGGATTTACACGCATTTAAAACCCGAAACAAATAGCAAGATTCCGAGAAAAGACATGTTGAATATTTTGTGTCAATTGGTGGGGTATTCGGGTTGGGATGAATTTGTTTTTGAAGAAAAAGGTATCGAGATTCAACCTGTTGTATCAGATAAAAAATCGAAAAAAAAGACAATTGTTTTAGCTGTAATTGGAATTGCTGTAACACTATTCGCCATTCTATTTTTTATAAGAAAGGATGCTTCAACCACCAAAACCATTCAATTGAAAAATGAGTTTACCAACGAAAAAGTGCCAGCAGATGAGGTAAAAGTGTTTCAAGTAAACGATTCGATGAAGCAAGAATTAGAATTGAAAGAAGGAAAAGTTCAGGTAACCAACAGCAATGAAAAAACGAAATTGGTCATACAGAGTCCGTTTTACAGAACTCAAACCGTTCCATTAACGAATACTGTTGTAGATGCTCCGGTATCGCAGATCAACTTGAAACCAGATGATTATGCGATGATGCTCAAAGCGTTTATGGTTTCGGATATTAAAGATTGGCAAACTCGAAAAGAGCAATTGGATAAAATTCTTTCAGACGATTTGGAGGTGATTGTCATGTTGAAACAAAATTTGGGTGCCGAATATTTCAATAAGAAAGAGTTTTCACAGAAATTGATTGTGCCGACCGCTTCTTTAAAAAAGTGGAAGATTATCGAAATAAAAAATGAGGCCACGAATAAGATTCAATTCATCAGAATTAAACAAGAATAACATGATTAAGAATGGGTTACTTATTATTGTATTGTTTTGTAGTTTCTGTACCGAAGCTCAATCTACCATGCAAGAAAGTGTGAGTGAAAAGAAAGTTTATAAAGATGCTAATTTAGTATCGTTAAATCAAAGGTTTTCGGCTAATGTTTTGAATGAATATCAAGAGAATTCTAATACAAAGGTAGCTGATGCTTTTGCTTATTTTCAGATGTTAACCGATGCTAGTTTGGATGCCGATTTCAAAAAGGAAGTTATAGATAACATTCATTTGATGTTTCAAAATCCGAATGCCTTAGTAATTGATTTTACTTCCGATTCGTTGGATAAAATTCCACTAACTCAATTCATTCAGAAGTTGTTGATTTCGGAACCGATTTTGTTTACCGTTTCAAATGAAGCGCGCTACGATGGTGTTTCGTATCAAAGTTGGAACTCGAATTACACGGTTACCAGAACCAAATCCGGTGTAACTTCAAAAACCAATGTGATGCAAACTATTTATTTTTTCGAAACAAACAAAGCTTTTGGAGGTACATACAAAGTAGTTTTTTCAACCCTTTTGGGTTCGATGTAAGTTATTTAATATTCCGAATTGCTTCACGTTGACTTAACGGTTTTAAATTGGTTGAATTGACATATTCAGTCACTCCAGAAGGATTAAACCTGCTGTAATCGCGCAACGCCCAACCAATGGCCTTTTGGATGAAAAACTCTTTGGAATGTTTGTGTTTCTCGCATTCTGCTTTTAGCAAATCAAAATCTGTTTTTTCTTTATAACTCAATTGAAAAATAATGCCGCTTCGGTTCAACCACATATTGTTGGAATTAGAAAAGCGTTCTATAACGGCATACGTTTCCTTGGGAAATTGAAGTAAGTAACCACCAAGTATATATTTAGCCACAACATCAACCGAGTCCCACCACGAATTGGTGATGATGAAATTTTCAATCAGTTGAATATCTTCTAGAACATAATTTTTCTTGAATTCTTTGACCAATAAATCGATAGCGCATTGGTGAAATTCACGTTCGTTTTTAAGGAACAATTCCCAAGCTATTGCTCTAAAATTAGTTTTAATTTCGGCTTTGTGTTTTTCGTAATTGGTTTTGAAAATGGTTCTTCTTTGATCGGTTTTTATGCCCAAAAAAGAAAACTTGTTTTTCATGTAATTTTCCATCGGAACTGCCATTGCTTTATCGCTGTTCTGATGCATTTCTTGTTCTAAATCGTTGATAAAATTCATTTTTTTTATTTAACCACATAGAAACATAGATTACTACTTTGTGTTTTAGTCGCTATGCTCCGTATAGATTGTATAGATTGATTTTAAAATTTTGGTAATTCTTTGAAATATTCGTTTACAAATGTTTTTTGACCTTCTTTAAAAAGGTTAAAACAATTAAAATTAATTAAAATTCCTTTTGGTGCTTTCAAAAGTTTCATATAGTTCACCAACTGAGCCTCAAAAATTGGATGCATTTCATTTGCAGCTTTCAATTCGACAATGATTGCGTTTTCTACAAATAAATCGCATCTAAAATCGGTTTCCAAATTTTTTCCTTTATAAATCAAGGGAACTTTTAGTTCGGATTGAAAATTTATTTTTCGCAATGAAAGTTCCTCCTTTAAACAAAAATGATAAGAATTTTCCAATAATCCTCTTCCCATTATTTTATGAACTTCTATGGCGGCGCCAATGATATTATAAGTTAAATCATCTAGATACTTTTGTGTCATCGCAATCAATTTTATAAATAAATTCTTTGTAATCTATATAAAGCGAAGCTTCTTTATAGCAACAGTAAAATCTATGTAACTATGTGGTTAAAATTCATTTTAGCTCTTTTAATTTATACTCACAATGGTTTCGTAATTCTTCAAAAAATAATGTAAATTCTTCTTCAAATTCAGTATAAAATTGTTTGACTTCAACAATGGCTTCTTGCATGTTTACCCGATTTTTGGTTCGGTGATCCATTTGAAAAAGAATCATTTCCAGACCTTCCAACGAAGCATAACTTACCAACCAATTTCGAGCAATCATGTACGGAATCATTTTTTTGGTTTTTTCGGTCAAGATTTCTTGATTATTTAGTAATAATTGATAAAATGTTTCAGCATAAATTTCAAGTTTTACATCGCTGTAAATGCTCCAGTTCTTGGCTAAAAAATGATCGTAAACAATGTCCATAATTACCCCAGAATAATGACCGTATTTTTCGTGCAATCGGTGTTTACTTTTTCTATAAATAGGATGAGCATCGGTAAAAGTGTCGATATAGCGGTGCAATAATATGCCTTTTCGCAAATCGTCAGGATAATCTAAATAATGATGCCCACGAATACTATCGGCCATAAAATTTCCGATTTTAAGCAAGTCGTTGTTTCTAGATAGGTATATGTGAGCCAGGAAGTTCATTTCGCTATTTCTCGCAAAGGCGCAAAGGCACAAAGACATTTGTTGTAAATATAATAAACTTGAGATTAAGACATCAATAATTCTTTTAAAAAACTTTGCGACTTTGCGACTTTGCGATGCACAACTTTTTATATTTGTAATTCCAAAACTTAAAACAAAAATAAAATGACCCTTATAAAATCAATATCAGGAATTCGAGGTACCATTGGCGGTAAAGTAGGAGACAACCTTACTCCAGTTGATGCTGTAAAATTTGCTTCGGCTTATGGCACATTTCTAAAAAATAACATTCAAAAAGATAAATTAGCGGTTGTAATTGGTCGAGATGCCAGAATTTCGGGTCCGATGATTCATAATTTAGTAGTGAATACTTTGGTTGGTTTAGGAATCAATGTGATTGATTTGGGACTTTCTACAACACCTACAGTTGAAGTGGCTGTTCCTTTAGAAAAAGCGGATGGCGGAATTATTTTAACGGCATCGCACAATCCTAAACAATGGAATGCGTTAAAATTATTAAACGAAAAAGGCGAATTTTTAAGTGGTGCCGATGGAGCTAAAATTTTAGAAATTGCAGAAGCAGAGGCATTCGATTTTGTTGATGTTGATTCTTTAGGAGAAATTACCATCAATGATGCCTACATGGATATTCATATTGATGAGGTTTTAGAGCTTCCTTTGGTCGATGCTGAAGCCGTTGCCAAAAGAAAATTTAAAGTGGTTGTTGACGGTGTGAATTCTTCTGGAGGCATTGTGATTCCGAATTTATTGGAACAAATGGGAGTAGAAGTAGTGAAATTATATTGCGAGCCAAATGGTCATTTTCCTCATAATCCGGAACCTTTAAAAGAACACTTAGGCGATATTTGTAAATTGGTTGTAGAAGAAAAAGCCGATTTCGGAATTGTTGTCGATCCAGATGTTGATCGATTGGCATTCATTTCAAATGATGGCGAAATGTTTGGAGAAGAATATACCCTTGTTGCCGTGGCGGATTATGTGTTGAGTAAAACTCCAGGAAATACGGTTTCTAACATGAGTTCCTCTCGTGCATTACGTGATATTACCAACAAACACAATGGTAGCTACAAGGCAAGTGCCGTTGGGGAAGTTAATGTGGTCGAATTGATGAAAGCTACAAATGCCATAATTGGTGGTGAAGGAAATGGTGGGATTATATATCCAGAATTGCATTACGGACGTGATAGCTTGGTAGGCGTGGCATTGTTCTTAACTTATTTGGCTAATCAAGACAAAACGGTAGCCGAGTTACGAGCAAGTTATCCTCAGTATTTTATGAGTAAAAACAAAATTGAGTTAACGCCTCAAATTGATGTTGATGCCATACTAGTGGCTATGACTGATAAGTATAAAAACGAGGAAATTAATACTATTGACGGAGTTAAAATTGACTTTGCAACAGAATGGGTTCATTTACGAAAATCAAATACCGAACCTATCATAAGAATTTATACAGAAGCTCCAACGCAAGCCGAGGCTGATCGATTGGCTTTTAGAATAATTGATGAGATAAAAGCAGTAGCTGGAATTTAAAAAAGAAGTAAGATGATAATAAGTAAAGCCTTTAATTTTTTAAAGGCTTTTTTGTTGTGCATACAAAAAGTAGCAATTTATTCTAAACTTTTGATACTTAGCATTAGCCTAAATAATTTATAAGATTTTTTCTGTAAAAAAAAAGTAAAAAAATATGCTTGTAATACAAAATAATCTACTATTATTGTTGTTGTTTAAATTAAGCAGTTCAATTTTTGTTACAAAAACTGTATTTACGATGTAGAACCCTAAATAAACGCCACACTATGAGACAATTATTTCTTCTTCTTTTTTTTATTACAAGTTCAGTTTTTGCACAACAATCTTCTTGTCCTAATTCAGATTTTGAATCAGGAACTTTTAACGGATGGCAAGGTGGTGTAGGGAATTGTTGCCCTATAAATATTACAAATAATGGAATCGTCAATGGAAGGCACACCATTATGTCTGGAACAGGCACCGATCCTAATACTTGTGGTAATGTAACTGTGGTGGCGCCAGGAGGTTTATATTCGGCACGATTAGGAAATGATAACACCAATTCAGAAGCAGAAAAACTAACATACGTTATTAATGTCACACCGTCAAATGCCTTATTTATATACAAATATGCGGTAGTTTTAGAAGATCCTGGTCACTCACCTTCGGAGCAACCACGTTTTCAAATTAGTGTTTTAAATGCTGCTGGTAATCTAATTGATCCTGTTTGTGGAGAGTATACAGTAGTTTCAGGAAGTAATATTCCAGGTTTTCAAACCTGTAATGGAACCATTCGTTATAAAGACTGGACGACTGTTGGTTTAAATTTGACAGCTTACATGGGGCAAACAATTACCATAGAATTTGCAACAGGTGATTGTTCCTTAGGAGCGCATTTTGGGTATGCTTATGTTGATGCTTATTGTTCTCCGCTTCAAATTAGTTCTACCTATTGTACAGGTTCATTGGCTGCGGTGTTGACAGCACCAATTGGATTTTCATATTTATGGAATACCGGCGCAACAACCCAGTCTATCAATGTTACCAATCCGAATGCAGGAAATACATATACTTGTCAATTAACGTCAGTTACAGGTTGTACCGTAAATATTTCTACAGTTTTAACCCTTTTTGATCCTGTGGCAGATTTTAGCATTACCAACACATGTTACGACAATGCTATTTTTGCAAACACAACGCAGTTACCTTACGGAACCATTTTAGATACTTTTCATTGGGATTTTGGTGATGGAACCACTTCCAATGTAGAAAATCCTACCCATACTTATGCATCACCAGGAAATTACAATGTAACTTTCACCATATCTAATGCTCTAGGATGTACGAGTACTACAACATATCCTGTAACGGTTTATACAGCGCCTACGGCAAATATTACTTATGGTACTTCAGGTTTTTGTACTTCAGAAACTAATCCACAGCCTGTTACTTTAACTGGAACTAATTTATACCTTGGAGGAAATTTTACGGCAACACCAGCTGGTTTAACGTTGAACGCTACCAGTGGAGATATTACGCCTAGTACTTGTACACCAGGTACGTATGTAGTTAGTTATAATATTCCAACGGCCAATGGATGTAGTGTGCCAGCAGCTACAAAAACTATTGTTATAACAAAATCACCAACAGCATCTATTAGTTACTCTGGATCTCCATATTGTGGAAACATTACAACACCAAGATCTGTTTTTTTGACAGGTACAGGTGCATATACAGGAGGAACATTTAGTGCAACACCTGCAGGTTTATCTATTAACGCCACAACAGGTGCTATCACACCAAGCGCAAGTGCTTCAGGTAATTATGTAGTAACCTATATGGTGCCATCAATAGGTGGGTGTGCTGGTTTTCCTGTTACTACCAATGTAGTGCTTAATTCATTTCCAACTGCTACGATTAGTTATTCAGGCTCTCCTTTTTGTAATTCTTTAACCGCTTTACAACCTGTTAATTTAACTGGAACTTATGCCTATACAGGTGGTGTATTTAGTTCATCACCAGGTTTAAATATCAATGCTTCAACAGGTGAGATTAACCCAAGTTTGAGTACTCCTGGAAATTACACGGTAACCTACATTATACCACCATTAGTAGGATGTTCATTGGCACCAGTAACTACTAATGTAACAATAACTGGTATGCCAACTGCAACAATTTCCTACAACGATCCATTTTGTAGAGACGTGACTTCACCACAACCTGTAACATTATCGGGTACGTATGCTTACACAGGAGGAGTTTATTCTTCTACAACGGGTTTAACTATCAATAGTTCAACTGGAGCTATCACACCAAGCACTAGTGATGCTGGGACTTATGTTGTAACGTATACAATTCCAACTGCTGCTGGTTGTGCACCAGCGCCAGTAACAACTTCTATCGTAATAAATCCGCTTCCGCAACCAACACTTGCAGATGGCGATATCTGTTTTGATCCACAAGGTAATCTTGCCAGAAGTTACACTTTCAATAGTGGTTTGAGTCCGGCTATATATTCGTTTAAATGGTATTTAAATGGTACTATAATTCCAGGTGCAACCCAAAGTATGTATATCGCAACTGCTATAGGAACTTATTCGGTTGTAGCTACTAATATTGCTACAGGTTGTGCTTCAAGTCAGGTTTTTGCTACAGTAATTTCGGCTCAAATGGCTAGTGATTTTATTACGAGTATTGACGATACTTTTACAGATAATAATGTATTAACTGTATTGGTTCAGGGTGGAAGTGGACCATTTTATTATCAATTAGACAATGGAGATTTTCAAACTTCAAATGTTTTTCATCAAGTAGCTTCGGGTATTCATACCGTTACCATAAAAGATGATACTAATTGTACGGTAATAACGAAAGAGATCAGTGTGATGGGATATCCTAAATTTTTTACTCCTAACGGAGATGGACAGAATGATTATTGGAATATTTATTATTTCAATGATTTTCCACAAGCACAGATTTACATTTTTGATCGTTATGGAAAAATCATTAAGCAGATTAGTCCTTCAGGTCAAGGATGGGACGGTACTTACAACGGAAACTTAATGCCTGCTACAGATTATTGGTTTGTAGTTAAATACAAAGAAAACAATCTTAAAGGAGAAATCGAATTAAGAGAATTTAAGGCTCATTTTGCATTAAAAAGATAAAAATCACAATTATAACTTTGAAAGTTTCTTATGGAATTATACTCTATAAGAAACTTTCAAAACTTTTAACATTGTCATTCTCTAATAGATAGTTGTTGAAATCATCTATTTTATCTTTGCTTCCAAATAGATTTATAGAAAGTTTTATCCTATTATCATCTTTGGTTTCAATTTTTTTCATGCATTTTAACCCGAGTTTCATCGTTTTTTTATAAATACTATCCGATGTGTTTTCTTTTTTGAAATAGATGGTATAACTGCGATGTTCTCTTTGACGAGTTATCAAATTAAGTACATTGTCAAAAAGAAACAAAATTATTAAGGTAAGCACCATTCCTTCGATAGCCAAAATATAATTATCGCAACCAATACACATACCCAAAGCTGCTGTAACCCATATTGTTGCCGCTGTTGTAATACCAGAAACATTTAGACCGTCTTTAAAAACTACTCCAGCACCAATAAAACCTATTCCAGTAAGGATATTTGCGGCAATACGATCTTTACTGCCATCGCCGCCGAGTTGAATAGAAATTATGGTTAAAATAGTAGAGCCTAAGCAAATCAATGCCATCGTTCTAAAACCGGCAACTTTACCATTAATTTCTCTTTCAAGGCCGATAAATGACCCTACTACTAATGCTAGTGATAATTGTAATATATATTCTTGATTCATTTTTTTATAATTTTAAGAACTGCAAGATAACATGGAACAACCAATTTTGTTTCTTGCCCAGTCTGGTCTTTTTGCATACCATTTTTCAAATTCTGGTTGCTCGTCATATGGTTTTTTTAGTAATTCGTGTAATTCAGAAAGCAAACTATAATCTTCTTTATTGGCTTCATCAATAGCAATTTGAGCCATATAGTTTCTAAGAACATATTTAGGGTTTACTTTATTCATTGCTGTTTTGCGAAGCTCATCACTTTGGTCTTCCTCATTTAATCGGTAGATGTATTTTTTAAACCATCTTTCCCATTTTTTAAGAATGTCTTTTTTAATTTCCTCTGGTTTGTAAAAAGCATCATCAATGGTAGCAATCGCGCATCCCGGAGAGTGATCTTTTTTTACACATCCCAATTCTCTGTAAAAGATGGTCATGTCGGTTTCAGAAAGATGAAGTAATTCTTTTAATTCGGAAATAAGTCTGACATCGTCTTTAGAAGTTAATGTGAATCCTAATTTTTTGCGCATCATATCAATATAATTAATTTGATATAATAGCTGAAAATCTTCTAAAATTTTTTCAAATGGAGAAGCCTCTTCAACCAATGGATATAATGCATTTGCCAGTTGAAATAAATTCCAAAGAGCAATTTCGGGTTGATTTCCAAAGCAATATCTTCGATACTCACGATCGGTTGTGTTAGGAGTCCAGTCGGAATTATAATCTTCAAGCCATCCGTAAGGACCATAATCTATAGTGATTCCGAGAATAGACATATTATCGGTATTCATAACTCCATGAACAAAACCAACACGCTGCCAGTTTACAATCATTTCGCGAGTTTTATCGGCAACATGTTTAAAAAAAGAAACATACTTATCTTTTCCATCCAATTCTATTTCAGGATAATGGTATTTAATCGTATAATCGGTTAATTTTCTTAAGTTTTCGATGTCATTTTGAGCTGACAGAAGTTCGAAATTTCCAAATCTAATAAACGTAGGAGCAACTCTACAAACAACAGCACCTTTTTCATATTGAGGATTGCCGTCATACATTACATCGCGGAGTACGTTATCACCTGTGAGTATCAACGATAAGGATCGTGTAGTTGGTACGTCCAAATGAAACATAGCTTCACTACATAAATGTTCTCTAATTGAAGATCGCAAAACGGCTAAACCATCCGCTCTACGTGAGTAAGGCGTACTTCCGGCACCTTTAAGTTGCAACATCCAATTTAGATTGTTGTGCTCTATTTCTCCCAAAATAATAGCTCGACCATCACCTAATTGCCCAGCCCAATTACCAAACTGATGCCCAGCATAGTTCATCGAGTAGGACTTTGAATTTGGAAGTGTTTTTTTTCCTGAAAAAATAGTTAAAAAATCTTCTGATGGAATATCATCTTCAGAAAGACCAATCATTTCGGCGACTTCAGAAGAGGCGTGTAGTAATTTTGGATTTGATGGAACTCGTGGCAAAACATACGAAAAACAAGCATTCAAAACCTGGCGAGTTTCGTTTGTCTCATTACTATCGGCAGGTAATTCTACGGTAAATCGATTGTTTATTTTGAGATGCATAAATCCATTAAATTATATTCAAATTTAAGCATTAATTTTTTGATACAATATTTTTAATTCCAATAAATATCATTTGTGAGCCATAAAAATTGAGAAAATTCCAAATAAATGTATCTTTGAAAACTATGAAAAAAATATTTGAGAAAAGGAATAATTACACGCTGTTTAACAGCACGGTATCTTTTTTTATCCTGCTTTTTTGTTTGAGTATTTTTTGCACGAGTTGTGTTTCGGTTGAAAAATACAATCAGAGAATAGAGCAGCCAATTCCTACAGAAAAACTTCTAAAAGACGTTGATTATGTGCGATATAAGTTGGAAAAATTGCATCCGAGTTTATATAAGTACGTATCAAAAGAAGATTTGAAATTCAAGTTTGATAGCCTCAAAATGGCAATCGATAAACCAATGACCAGCAGGGAATTTTTCTTTTTGATAAGTCCGGTTGTGGCTGCTGTGCGTCAAGGCCACATGTTGGTGTCTCCACCGCTAAAACGGATGAGTAAAAAACAACAAAAAGAACTTGTAAAATCGGGTATTGGACCTTTATCACAATTTGATTTCGAGTGGATTGATAACAAGCTTTTTGTGGTGCGAAATCGGTCAAAGCAAACGGCTATAAAATCGGGTGCAGAAGTTGTCAGCATCAACACCATTGCTCCACAAGAGATTTATAAAAAATACCGTAAAACCTATACTTCCGATGGTTTCAATACCACCTATATTTCTCGAGGATTTTCAAAACGATTCACTACTTATTTAACTAATGAGATTGGAATAAATGATAGTTTATCTTATGTTTTTAAACAAAACGATTCACTTAAAAATTATGTTATTAGTAGATTAAAACCAGAGAAGAAAGTCAAGACTAAAGTTACCGATAAAGCAATAACCGATACCAAAAAAATAGTTATTAGCAAACGCGACAAACGAGTTTATGGTTACGACGACAAAACGAAATTATTCAGTATTGATTTTAATTTTATAAAAACTGATAGTAGTATTGCTGTGCTTAAAATTAGAGATTTTTCCAAAGGAAACTTCCGTAAAGCACATGCCGAAATCTTTGAAACATTGCATCAAAAAGCCGTTACAACTTTAATTATTGATTTAAGAAATAATCCAGGTGGTCGTGTTGCTGAGGTGGTCGATTTGTATTCCTATTTGACAGATAAGAATTACGTAATGCTTCAAAATGCCGAAGTAACTTCTAAAACCAGCTTGTGGAAGTTAGGTTTGTTTGATAAAATTCCCAAATTAGCTTATCCATTAGCGGCCGCATTTTATCCATCTTACATGATTTTTTCAACAATGCGAACCAAGAAGCAAGGAGATGGAACATTTACCTATTCTTTGGTAGGTTCCAGAGAACGAAAACCTAGCGACAACCATTTTACAGGTAAGATTTATGTGATGATTAACGGCGGAAGTTTCTCTGCTTCCTGTTTGTTGGCTTCTAGTTTAAAGGCCAATACGAATGTTACTTTTGTGGGTGAAGAAACTGGTGGCGGATTCAATTCTACGGTAGCAGGTTTATTACCAGTTTTAAAGTTGCCTAATTCTAAATTGTCTTGGCGAATAGGATTGATGGATATTAAAACAACATTCCAAACGAATGTTTTTGGACACGGAATTTATCCCGATCATGAAATTGTTCCCACATTGCAAGATAAAATTGAAAATAAAGATCCTGAATTAGATTGGATTTTGAAGGATATAAAATCTAAAACTAATTAATTTAGAGATTGTTAACTTTTTTTAGTTGAATTAATAAGGTGCTTTATTTTTCTCAAAAATAACTATCTTTGGAGCGCAAATAAAACAAAATGATTACTACAGAAACTACTACTGAATTAGAACTTTATTTTCAACAATTCCGTAAAAATATTATTGGAATTGACCAAGAATTTGAATCGCCTTTTGGCACCAAAAAAATTATTTATACCGACTGGACGGCTAGTGGTCGTTTATACCGTCCGATTGAAGAGAAAATGATGAACGAATTCGGACCTTTTGTAGCCAATACGCATACCGAAACGTCTGTTACTGGTACTGCCATGACGATGGCTTATCACGAAGCAAAAAATATTATTAAAAAACATGTTAACGCTTCTGATAATGATGTTTTAATCAATACTGGTACTGGAATGACTGGTGTTGTAAATAAATTCCAACGTATTTTAGGGTTAAAAATTCCTGAAAATATCAAAGAATTCACCAACGTTCCTGAAGTGTTAAAACCAATTGTTTTTATTTCACACATGGAGCATCATTCCAATCAAACGTCTTGGTTAGAAACGATGGCTGATGTAGTAATTATTCCTGCTGACGAAAATGGGTTGTTCTCTATTGAGAATTTAAAAATCCTTTTAGAAAAATACAAAGAAAGAAGTTTTAAAATTGCATCTATCACATCGTGTTCTAATGTAACCGGAATTAAAACGCCCTATCACGAAGTAGCTAAGTTAATGCATCAAAATAATGGCGTTTGCTTTGTAGATTTTGCTTGTTCGGGACCTTATGTAACGATTGATATGCACCCAGAAGATGCGGAAAGTTATTTAGATGCGATTTTCTTTTCACCACATAAATTTTTGGGCGGACCTGGAACTTCAGGTGTTTTAGTTTTTAATAAAGATTTGTATAAAAATACTATTCCAGATTGCCCAGGTGGCGGTACTGTTTCTTGGACCAACCCTTGGGGAGAACACAAGTATATTGATAACATTGAAGATCGTGAAGATGGAGGAACGCCAGGTTTTCTTCAAGTTATTAAAACGGCATTGGCTATTCAATTGAAAGAAAAAATGGGAGTTGAAAACATTTTAAATCGCGAACACGAAATCGTAGATTATGTTTTTGAATCTTTAAGAAATATTGAAAATCTTACCATTTTAGCCAAAGAGCAAGAAGATCGATTAGGTGTAATTTCGTTTTACATTACGGATTTACATTATAATTTGGGTGTCAAATTATTAAACGATAGATTCGGAATTCAAACTCGTGGAGGTTGTAGTTGCGCTGGAACTTACGGACACTATTTACTTCATGTAGATCAAGAAACTTCTCACGATTTGGTTTGTTCAATCTCTTCGGGAGATTTGATTAAAAAACCAGGATGGATTAGAATGTCGATACATCCAACTACCACCAATGAAGAAATTCAATTTGTTTGCGAAAGCATTAAAGAATTGGCCAAACATTACAACGAATGGAAGAATGATTATGTTTACAATAGCAAAACCAATGAGTTTGTTCATAAAAATGCAGGTCATTCAGAACACGATATGGTAAAAAAGTGGTTTTCTATTTAGGATAAGATCCAAATTTTAAGCAATAAAAAAGCGATTTCTAACAAGAAATCGCTTTTTTAATATTGTAATTTAAGATTATACTTTAACAGTCCAACCAAAAGTATCTTCTGCTAATTTATATTGAATTTTAGTCAATTTATCTTTCAATTGGCTGGCAAATGAGTTTTCTATTGCTGGTAACGTATACTCAACATCTTGATAAGCAAACGCACTAATCGGACTGATAACAGCCGCTGTACCTGCTCCAAAAATTTCTTTCAGGCTTCCATCTTGAGCAGCATTTACTAATTCTTCAACTAGCACTGAACGAACTTCAACTTGCAATCCTTCTCGTCTAGCCAAATCAATCAAACTTTTTCTAGTAACACCATCTAAAATTCGTTCTCCAGTTGGTGCAGTATATAAAGTGTCATTAATTCTGAAAAATACATTCATAGTACCAGCTTCTTCCAACTTGGTATGGGTTGCATCATCGGTCCAAATAATTTGTTGGTAGCCTTTTTCATTCGCTAATTTTGTTGGATAAAATTGCGCAGAATAATTCCCAGCCGCTTTAGCAGCACCAATTCCTCCATTAGCAGCACGACTGTAATGATCGGCAATAATTACTTTAACAGCTCCTGAATAATAAGCCTTAGCAGGAGAAAGTATGATCATAAAACGGTATTGGGTTGATGGCTGTGCAATCACTCCAGAACCAATGGCAATCATAAAAGGTCTTATGTAAAGAGTATTTCCTACACCTTTTTTTACCCAGTTACGCTCCATATCTATAAGAGTTTTTAAACCATCAATAAATATATTTTCAGGAATTTCTGGCATCGCCAAACGAACCGCCGATTTATTAAGTCGATGGAAATTTTCTTCTGGTCTGAATAACCAAACTTCGTCATTTTCATCTTTGTAGGCTTTCATTCCTTCAAAAATAGCTTGACCATAATGAAAAACTTTAGCAGAAGGATCAATCATAAAAGGCTCGTAAGGCTTAATGATTGGTTTTTGCCATGCACCATCCTTGTAATCACAGATTAACATGTGGTCGGTAAATGTATTTCCGAAAGTAAGGTTTTCAAAATCTACAGTATCAATTTTAGAAGAATTAGCTTTAACTATATCGATTTCGAGCGTGTTTTTTAAACTCATTTGGAAGTGTGTTAATTGTTTAAATAACTTTTAAATATCTGTATTTCAATGTTTTAAAAGCTATTTTTAAATTTGTAAATAGTGTGTTGTATTATTTTGCTAAACTAATAAAAAAATGAATGTTATTTTTTAACTAATCTAAATAAATTACCACTTTTCTTTTTTTATGAAAGTATTTTAAAAAATAATAGAAAATCTTCAATGAAACTAAAAAAAACTTACGTTTTTAAGTGACAGTTTTTAATATCTGATTATTTTTGTTGAGAAATTAAAAATCAATCCAATGAAAAAAGTTATCTACACGGCTTTAGCTGTTTTAGCATTAGCTAGTTGTCAAAAAAAAGAAGCAGAAAAAAAAGAAGATAAAGCGGTAGCTTATGCAAAATTTGGTGATAGTATCTCAGCCGATGGCGCTATCACTAAAGAAGAACTTCTTGCCAAATACAAAGCAATGAAACCAACCGATACCTTAAATGTGAAAGTTGCTGCTAAAATTGTTGATGTTTGTCAAAAGAAAGGGTGTTGGATGAATTTAGATTTAGGTGAAGGAAAAACGGCTTTCGTAAAGTTTAAAGATTATGGTTTCTTCGTGCCTAAAAATGCTGCTGAAAGTGAAGCTATTGTAAACGGAAAAGCTTTTGTGGAAGTTACCTCAATTGAAGATTTAAAAGAATATGCTAAAGATGCTGGTAAATCAAAAGCAGCCATCGATAGTATTGTTGCTCCAGAAACCAATTATTCGTTCATGGCTGATGGTGTTCTTATAAAAAAATAAACCTTCATGAATAAATATATCGCGTTTTTGTTGGTGATAACTTTCTTTTCTTGTCAAATGAAAGAAGAAAAGAAAGCAGATGCTAAAGAAGAAAAATCTTGTTCAAAAGAAAAGAAATTCGAGATGTACGAAATGTCGGAGATGGCTTCTTTAATGGAACAAATGTATGCCTACAACAAACAAATTAAAGATCGAATTGTAAAAGGAGATACACTTGGTAAGTTTCCAGAATTTTTTAATAAAATTTACTCGGCCAAATTTACTACTCCGAGCGATAATGATGCTTTTTTTAAAGCCAATGCCCAAAAATATATTGAGGCTCAAAAGCTAATATATAGTGATCCTAAAAACGCTAAAGACAATTTCAACAAAGGTTTGGATGCTTGTGTAACGTGTCATCAAGGAAAGTGTGGTGGACCAATTCCTAGAATTAAAAAACTGTACATCAAGTAGTTTTGAAAAGAGAAATTATTCAAACGCAAGATGGTTCTACGACCATTCATTTGCCTGAGTGGGAGGAAAGTTACCATTCTAAACACGGCGCTATTCAAGAGGCTTATCACGTATTTATTAAAAACGGACTTGATCTGTTAAATGACAAGTCTGTTTCTATTTTAGAAATTGGTTTTGGTACAGGTTTGAATGCCTTTATTACTTTTTTAGAAGCAGAAAAAAGAAACCAATTCATAGACTATGTTGGAGTAGAGGCTTATCCAGTAAGTCTAGATGAAGCCTTGCAAATGAATTATGTGGCACAATTATCAGCAACACCATATTCTGATGTTTTTGAGAAAATGCATCAAGTTTCTTGGGAAGATAAGCATAGCATTTCAAACAATTTCTCGTTAACCAAACGAAAACAATTTTTTCAGGATATTGCTGATATTGAGCAGTTTGATTTGATTTATTTTGATGCTTTCGGATTTAGAGTACAACCTGAACTATGGTCACTTGAAATTTTTAAGAAAATGTTTACAGCTTTAAGACCTAATGGTATTTTGGTTACTTATGCTTGCAGAACTTCAATAAAATCAGCTATGAAGGACTCAGGTTTTACAGTAGAAAAGCTTCCTGGCGCACCTGGAAAAAGAGAAATGTTGAGAGCAACCAAGAAATAATTGTTAATTTTTTATTCTTGAATTTAATTTTTTATAAATTTGGTATAATAAAAGTTAATTTATTACGTTCTTAACCCAAGTTCTACAAAAAGTCTAACCAAATCTTATTAATGTTATTATGCCAAGATTGATTTACGACTACACTAAAACGGTGCTTGAAAGAGTTAGTTTTGATGCTAAACTTTTTTGCAAAGAATTAGAAAAAGCTTTAAGAACGCTTTTACCTTATGAAATTGAGCAATTGACAGAATGGTTACTCAGCTTCACAAGTGAAAAGCCAGAATTAAGGCAATGTTTACTGAGTAGCAACAAATAAAACTAAAAGGAACTTAAACGGTTCCTTTTTTTATGTTTAAAAATTAATTTGTAAGTTAAGTTTTATGTTTGTTATTAAAAAATGCATATAGTCGAAAAAATTAACTTTTTAACGATAAAAAATGCAATTTTATTTGGTAGTTAATTTTTTTGATTTTATTTTTACCTAACAGTTTTCCCCAAAAACTAACAAAATAACTTAACCTAAATTTTAAACCTATGGCAAGAATGATTTACGATTACACAAAGTCTGAGTTAGAAAGTGTAAGTATAGACCCAAACCGATTTAAAAGAAAGTTAAAGAAAGCAGTTCACAGCTTATTACCCCACGAAATAGACCATTTGAAGAAGTGGTTGTATTATTTCACAGATAATAAACCTCATTTACAAGAATGTATTACAGAAATAGATATTGAATATTTTAAAAAAGGAGTTTGTTAACTCCTTTTTTTATTTGGTTGATTTTGGACTAACAATCTGTACGTTTTGAAAAACAATAGCACCTTTAATTACTCCAGATATGGTAGAACGCAAAGCATCAATAATGTGAATTTTTAATTCGTTTTTTGAGTAAATCAAGCTCACTTCTCGTGCTGGTTTAGGTTCGGTAAAATGACGCAGTTTAGCTTGGTCTTTTTCTTTCAAATCTAGCGTATGTAAAAAAGGTAGTAATGTTGTTCCCAATCCTTCATCGGCCAATTTAATTAAGGTTTCAAAACTACCGCTTTCCAATTGAAAATGATTGTTATCCAGATTGTTGTTGCTTTTGCATAAGTTCAAAATGCTGTCTCTAAAGCAATGTCCGTCTTGTAACAATAAAATTTCATCTAAATTCAAATCGTCAATTTCGATTTCTTTTTTATTGAAAATTCCATGATGCTCTGGAATGTAAGCCACAAACGGTTCAAAGTACAATACAACTTCTTTAATTTTTTCTTCGTTCAAAGGTGTAGCCGCAATTGCCGCATCCAAGTGTCCATTGTTGAGTTTAAAAATAATATCCTCCGTATTCAATTCCTCAATAATCAATTTTACTTTCGGATATTTTTTAATAAAATTACTCAAGAACATTGGCAACAAGGTAGGCATGATGGTTGGAATAATTCCCAATCGAAATTCGCCACCAATAAATCCTTTTTGCTGGTCAACAATATCCTGAATTCTATCAGCTTCATTTACAATATTCTTGGCTTGATTGACAATTTTCTGACCGATCTCAGTTAATTGAATAGGTTTTTTGGTTCTATCAAAAATTTGAATTCCGAGTTCTTCCTCAACTTTTTGTATTTGCATGCTCAATGTTGGCTGCGTTACAAAACACTTTTCGGCTGCTAATGTAAAATTTTTATGTTCGGCTACAGCCAAAACATATTGAAGTTGGGTGATTGTCATACGTATAATAAAATATGATGCAAATATAAAAACAATCAATTTAACTTATAGTAAAATAATTCAATATTCCTTAATTTTGTAATAAATAGTTAAATCATGAAACTTAATAGCATAGGATTACCTGTAAAAGACGCCGAAGTATTGGCGGCTGAATTGAATATTTTATTAGCTAATTTCCAAATTTATTATCAAAATTTGAGAGGTTTACATTGGAATATTAAAGGAAAACGTTTCTTCGATTTGCATCTTAAATTCGAAGAACTGTACAACGATAGTCAATTAAAAATCGATTTGATTGCAGAAAGAATTTTAACTTTAGATGCAATTCCACTTCACACGTTTGAGGATTACATAAAATACAACAAATTAGAAATAGGAAAAAACATTCAAAAAGACGTTAAGGCTATTGAGTTAATTTTAGATTCTTTGGTAAAATTACTTAAAATAGAGCGAGTTATACTTAAAAAAGCTTCAGAAATTGATGATGAAGGAACTACATCTATGATTAGCGATTTTATATCTGAGCAAGAAAAGTCTATTTGGATGATGAAATCTTGGTTAGAACAAGAAGTTTAAAATTTTATTTTTTTTTGAGATTTAACTTTTTAAATTGTTACTTTTATAAAAATTTCAAAGTTTTTGTATGAGTGATTTTTATAAAAAGATATTAGATAATAATAAAAAATGGGTCGAAAGTCAACTGTCTATCGACCCTGAATATTTTAAAGACTTAGCCAAAGGTCAACAGCCACCCTTATTGTGGATTGGATGTTCAGACAGTAGAGTTCCTGCAAATGAGATTATTGGAGCAAAACCTGGAGAAGTATTTGTGCATAGAAACATTGCCAATATGGTAATTCATAGTGATATGAATATGCTCAGTGTTTTGGATTATGCCGTTAATGTTTTGAAAGTAAAACACGTAATTGTTTGCGGACATTATGGTTGTGGTGGAGTTAAGGCTGCTATGGGAAATCAATCGATTGGACTTATTGACAACTGGATTCGACACATTAAAGATGTATACAGAATTCATGAAAATTATTTAAATGCCGTTGAAGATGAAGAAGAACGATTTAATAAATTTGTAGAAGTCAATGCCCAAGAGCAAGTATTTGATCTAGCCAAAACCTCAATAGTTCAAAATGCTTGGCGCAATGGTCAAGATTTAACACTTCATGGTTGGACTTATGGATTGAATTCGGGATATGTAACCGATTTGGGTGTAAATATGAGCTCTAATTCTGAACTGGATGAAGTGTATCGTCTAAAATTCTCAAATTAATTTAATAAAAAATGAAAAGGCTGTATTTTTAATACAGCCTTTTCTAAACAAACCAAAACAAAGAGCAACAATTTATAAATTCTAAAAATTTTGAATTATTGATAAATAGATAGGCATACCGAAAGTAATATTAAATGGAAATGTTACTGCTAAAGCCATCGGTAAAAATAAACTAGGATTTGCTTTTGGTGCTACAATTTTCATCGCAGCTGGAACTGCAATATAAGAAGCACTTGAAGCCAGAATTGCAAAAATAAATCTGTTGCCTACATCATGTGTAATTATTTGACTAACAACAGCAACCACGCATCCATTTATTAAAGGAATTACCACTGCAAACAAAGCCGTAAACCATCCGCTTTTGAAGAAATCATTTAGTTTTTTCCCACTAATAATTCCCATATCCAAAAGAAATATAGCTAAGAAACCTTTAAAAATGTCTGTTGTAAAAGGTTTGATTCCCATGGCTTGTTGCTCACTTGCTAGTAATCCGATAACTAAACTTCCTAAGATTAAAAGCACGCTACCATTGGTAAAAGAGTGACGAATTACAGAACCAAAAGAGGTAACATTATTATCTTCTTTTTTATACATTCTCATAAGAATCACGCCTACAATAATGGCAGGAGCTTCCATTAAAGCCATAACCGCTACCATGTGTCCACCAAACGTGTATTTCTGAATTTCAAGAAAACTTACAGCTGTAACAAAGGTAACCGCACTCACAGAACCATAAGAAGCCGCAATAGCACCAGAGTTTTCGATACTGAATTTTCTTTTTAAAATGAAAAAGCAATAGATTGGTATAATTACAGCTACAAATACTCCAAATAAAATCGACCAAATGATTTCTAAATTAAAATGACTGTGAGCCAATTCTTGACCACCTTTAAATCCGATGGAGAATAAAAGGTACAACGATATAAATTTGGAGGTGTTATTCGGAATTTCTAAATCACTTTTCAATCGGGTAGCAAGTATTCCTAAAATGAAGAATAATAAAGCAGGATTAGTGAGATTGTCTGTTAATAAATTTAAGTTCATAGGATAATAATTGTATTACAAATTTGTGTAAGGGTTAGTTAATAAATTCAAGTTCGCCATTTCTCAGGGTGTAAAAAACACCAATTATCTTTATTTCGCCATTGCGCTCCATAGTTCGTAGAATTTCACTTTTGGATCTAATTTCATTAATCGTATTTTGGATATTATTCTTGGCGACCGTTTTAACAAAAGCTTCATTTTTAGACGTTTTTTCACCTTCAAAGTTTTGACTTTTGGCAACAGCAGGTTTTATTTTGTCCACAATAGAGGTAATATTTCCGAGATTAACATTATCAATAGCTCCTTTTACCGCACCACAATGTTGATGTCCCATAACAATAATGACTTTTGCACCAGAAACTTTACAGGCAAATTCCATGCTTCCTATAATGTCTGGGTTGGATACATTTCCAGCAACTCTGGCAACAAATACATCACCAAGACCTTGATCAAAAACATCTTCAACCGGAACTCTACTATCAACACAACTCAACACAATTGCTTTAGGAAATTGACCGTCGGTTGCCGTCTTTCTAACTTCTTCCGAGTGATTTCTATAAGTCATGTCACTCGTTTTAAATCGTTCATTTCCTTCAATAAATTCCTGAATTACAACATCTGGAGTTAAGGCATCACGTTCATCATGAGTTAGAACATGTTTAGTGTTTAAGGCTATTTTTTTATTGGAAATTGTATAGTTTTTATGCAATGAAGAACACGATGAAAAGGATAAAATAGTCATCCCTAAAAAGCAGTAAATTAAAATTTTAAAGTTCATTTGTCTATAGTTATTTGTTAATGATTCTATTTGCTAGCTCGTTCTAATCGGTCGTTGATTGATTTTCCTAAACCGTAATTTGGAAATTTTTCTATAATAATCACTTCCAAATTCATACGATCCAATCGGTGCATTGCACTATATAAATTGCTGGTAGCTTCTTTAAAATCACTCGTTTTGGATAAAATTTCACAATAAACGATTTGTGAAGAATGGATTAATTTATCAAATGTGATGACCCCAATTTTTTTGTTATAATTTTCAGAAATCAAAAGTTCTATTTGGTCTGTTAAAATCGTTTTGGTTTTAGGTGCATAATGTTTGGATAACATTCCTGGTGCATTCGGATTGCTGTCATTGTGATTGCTGATTGTGACAACTCCAATTTCATCTTCAATTTCTTCTACCGAAAGTGCGCCCAATCGATAAATTATTGGGGTGTTGTTTTCAAATCCGATGATTGTAGATTCAATTCCATTGGTACAAGCGCCACCATCTAGAATGTAAGGCAATTGATTTCCAAAATAATCGTGAACATGTTGTGGCTGAGTGGGACTTATAGAACCAAACGGATTGGCACTAGGCGCAGCCAGAGGAAAATCTAATTCTTTGAGTAATTGCAAAGTCAATGGATGATTCGGAATTCTAACAGCCACGGTATTTTTTCCTGCCGTTATCAAATCAGGAATATGGTTTTGTTTTTTCAATACTAATGTTAACGAGCCTGGCCAAAATTTTTCGGCAAGTTTGTAAGCATTATCCGGAATTTCTTGAGCCAAATTATCCAATTGATTGATGTGGTGAAAATGAGCAATTAAAGGATTGAAATGCGGTCTTTTTTTCAATTCAAAAATCGCATTAACCGCTTTTTCACTGTAAATATTTCCAGCTAATCCATACACCGTTTCTGTTGGAATGGCCACCAATTGTTCGTCTTTTAAAAGCTGTATTGCTTTTGCTATTTCGCTTGATATAATTGACATATTCTTTTTTTATGGGTTACAAAAATCACAGTACATTGGATCTTCTTTGGTTTTATTGTGTGGATATAAATCTTCTTTTTGATAGTGACATTTTTTGCACTCGTAGGTATAGCTTAAAGTAGATTGAGTAGGTGAGTGGCACCATTCGCATGGCAAACCAGTATTGGCTTTGGTAATTGAGAATCCAGGGAAATTGCAATTCGGACATTCATTTAGAACGGATTCAACTAATTTCATCGCTACTTTTTCTATGAGTTTCATTCGAGTTGGATTGAAATTGGCTCGCATATCGGTTTCTACATAAGCGCTACCAAATTGTTCTTTTAGCGAATGAAATTTTTCTAACAAGTCATCTTTTTTGGTGATTCCTTTATAAATTGTTTCGAAATTATTTTGGGATGACTTCAAAATCAAACCATGAGAAGGAAAATTTACCCTTTGAGCAAATGCCATTAAATCTGCAGTATTGCTGATTTCAGAAGCATTAAAATTGGTATCGGTACTAATTTCTCTTGCGATTACTTCAACCTCATTTTTTGCATCTAAAAAAAGCATCATTTCGTCATCGGCTTGTGCTATAAAGATGCTTGGATGCATTCCGAAAGAGCCTTCACTGGCAATAGCCAAATCGCAATCATTGGCTTTCATAGCAAGTAAACACTTGTTTCTTAACGTAGTTAAAGCATTTTCTTTACGTTCAACTTCACCCGTAAATGTTCCCAATGTATCGGTATCGAATTTATCAGTAACAAAACAATGCACTCCCAATTTATCCTCAAAAATAGGTACGATAACTTGTTCTTTATGATGCTTTGTGGCTATAAGAAGTTTTCTTCCTTGGAACATTATTTTACAATATTAATTTCTATTGTACCGTTTACCTTTAATTGCCAACCATTTTCCTCTGCCAGAGCTACCAAGTTTGCAACCAATTCTTTTGCATCTTGTAATTCACTTATTCTTTTTTGCGAATGAGATAAGTTGTTACTGAAACGAATATGATTGCTAAAATCCTCTAGATTGTGATAATTAATTTTATTATTTATCAGCGATATGATAATCTTTTTAGCTTCGACAGGGTTAAAAACACCATCGATTAATTTGAAGTTTTGATCCATGCTCATCTTGATTTTTTACTGTCCTTGACCTAAAGAATATCCTGGTTTTCCGTCGAAGTCGTAGAGATTCTCTGTTTTTATTACGTCTATTTTAGCATCTAATGCTCTTGATAATAAACCAATGATATGATTTTTAAACATCAGCTTACCCTCTCTAGGTTTGAATCGACAACGCCAATGGTCTGTACAATAGGTTTCTTTAAATCCATCTGGCCAAACTTTTATTCCACGATTGGTTATCATTGTTAAATGCTTGTATTCTGAATTAATACTTTGAAGCTTTTCTGCCAGTTCATTAGGGTCGGTACCATTCCAATGAACAAACAAATCAACACCTACCAATTCTTTATTTTTTTGTGGTTTTTTTTCATATTTTGGTAGTTCAATTTGTGTGTCTTTATCATAATTAACAGGTTTTAATTGACTTGGATTTTTTCCCAAATTTGAAATTACAGCTTCTGCAAATTCATTGGTACCCACTTTTACGTTACTCACACCTTCTTTAAAGATGTCGTAAGTGTGAATCCCATCTTCAATAGTTTTAAGCCATGCATTTTGCACTTTTTCAGCTATTTTTGCCTGACCAATATGCTGTAACATCATTACTGCTCCTTGAAGTAAACCCGAAGGATTTGCCATATTTTGTCCCGCTCGTCTAGGTGCAGATCCATGTATAGCTTCAAACATGGCGCATTCATTACCAATATTTGCCGAACCTGCTAAACCTACTGAACCAGCTATTTGAGCAGCAACATCCGAAAGTACGTCACCATATAAATTAAGAGTTACAATAACATCAAAAACTTCGGGAGTATCAGCCAATTTTGCAGCACCGATATCAATAATCCAATGTTCATTTTCAATTGATGGGTATTCTTGAGCAATCTCATCAAAAATCTGATGGAATAAACCATCTGTTTGTTTCATGATATTGTCTTTTGTGAAACACGTTACTTTTTTTCTACCATTGACTTTTGCGTACTCGAAAGCATATCTAATTATTTTCTCACAACCTGGTCTACTAATGAGCTTTAAACATTGTACCACTTCATCTGTTTGCTGATGTTCAA
This sequence comes from uncultured Flavobacterium sp., assembly GCA_964577105.1. Classification (GTDB taxonomy): domain Bacteria; phylum Bacteroidota; class Bacteroidia; order Flavobacteriales; family Flavobacteriaceae; genus Flavobacterium. Next base: position 13,284 of record CAZNWY010000015.1, on the reverse strand, counting down.
TACCTGCATATAAATCTTCTTCATTTTCTCTGATGATTACCACATCCATGTCTGGATGTTTAGTTTCAACAAAAGGTGATAGACTTAAACAAGGACGAACATTTGAGTATAAACCTAAAAATTTTCTTGTAGTAACATTTAAACTTTTATACCCACCACCTTGAGGAGTAGTAATTGGAGCTTTAAGAAATACTTTGTTTTTTCTGATAACGTCCCATGACTCGCTAGAAATTCCAGAAGTATTACCCGATAAATAAACTTTTTCACCAACTTCAATTTCATCAATTTCAATTTGTGCTCCTGCAGCTTTAATAATTTTTAACGTAGCGTCCATAATTTCTGGACCAATACCATCTCCTTTTGCAACTGTTATACGTGTCATTGTTTTTAGTTTTAAAATTATAGTGCAAAGTTGAATAGATTAATTCATATATTTTTATTTATATTTGTAATGATATACATAAAATATATTTATGAATTACACCTTACATCAACTACAGGTTTTTTTAAAAATCACGCAAACGAGAAGCATTACCAAGGCTGCAGAAGAACTTCATCTAACGCAACCAGCCGTATCTATTCAGTTAAAGAATTTACAAGATCAGTTTGAAATTCCTCTAACAGAAATTGTGGGTAGACAGTTGTTTGTGACCGATTTTGGTAAAGAAATTGCGCTTGCAGCTGAAAATATTATTAACGAAGTGCATGCTATCAACTACAAAACTTTGGCTTACAAAGGAATTTTATCTGGAAAACTTAAGATTTCTGTGGTGTCAACTGGTAAATATGTGATGCCTTATTTTCTGTCCAATTTTATTAAGGACAATCAAGGAATTGAATTTGAAATGGATGTAACCAACAAAACAAAAGTCATAAAATCCTTAAAAAATAATGAAGTCGATTTTGCTTTGGTTTCTACCATTCCCAATGATATGGAGGTCGAATCGGAGTTGCTGATGCAAAATAAATTGTATTTAGTAGCTAACAAAGATTTTGAATTCGATTTTAAATCAAAAATTAAAGATTCACTTGCTCATGTTCCTTTGATTTATCGAGAATTAGGTTCGGCAACTCGAATTTCTATGGAAAACTTTCTAATTTCTAATGATATCAAGCCCAAAATGAAGCTACAATTGGCCTCGAATGAAGCAGTTAAACAAGCCGTTATTGCTGGTTTAGGCTTATCTATAATGCCTTTAATCGGACTAAAAAATGAGTTAGAAAAGGGCGATATAAAAATTATTCCAATACCCAATTTACCAATTGTTACTAATTGGCGACTAATTTGGCTCAAAGCCAAAAAAATGAGTCCGGTGGCTAGTGCTTATTTAAACTTTGTAACATCAAATAAAGAAGATATTAATAAAGCGCATTTTTCATGGATTGAAGCCTATTAATCTTCTAAATTTTCATTGAAAGCTGAGGGTAATAATTGCGGAATGAATTTCACCAAAATAGGCAATAACAATCCGCCACCAGGAAGTAAAAATATGGTTAGCGAAGGTATGCTTTTGCAAATGTCTAGCAGTTGTTTTTTTACTTTCTTTTTTTCTTCTGCATCCAAATCTCTCGAAGTTGATTGCGCTAAAAGATGCATCAATTCTTTGCTTTCCGAGATTTCTTTGGTTAGTCTTTTTTTATTTCGTTTGATCAAAAAAATTACACCTTGTGTCGTTTGATCGTAAAAGTGTTTTACCGGATTGGAATAATTAAAATATTGAATTTCATCTTTGTGAGCAGTAATAAAATGGTCGGTTGCCGCGATACTTTCTTTTACAAAATCATCTGGAATAGCTAGAATTTCAGCTAGTTTATGCATGAAATAGATTTCTTCATTTTCCATTTTTCCATCATTCCATAGCGTTAGACCAGTTAAATCTAGCAAGTAAAATTTTTCTAAATCGTCTTCAAAATAATCCAATGGTAATGATTCTAAATTTTGAATATTAACTTTTGAAAATTTAGTATAACGAACAGACGCTTCAAAAAGTTTGATTAATAAATCATCATGTTGCGATTTGATGGTTTTTACCTGAAGCGCCAAAGAAACCAAACTCATTATCGTTTCTTCAATGCGTTTTAAATATTTATCGGGTAACTTATTGGCTTTTAGAAAGTAGCGAAACGCCAAAACATCAACAAACAGTAGCGCATTGGTAACGATATGCGAAAAGTTTTTGCTGATGATATCTTTATTGGTTTGAACCCGCTCATCAATCAAACCTTCTAGTTTGGAGCTCACAGAAGAAGGAATTATTTTATTGAAAAGTCCGAATCCTTTCGGAGTAATTTCGTTGTAAAACCCTACGGCTTTTGTTATGAAATCGTCAAAATCGCATTGTTTTAAAGTATGGCAATAGGTGCTGAATAAGGTACTTAGTAGAGCTACTTTAGAAATCTCTTCGGTTTTCCAATGTTGGATGTCTATTTTTGGAGTACTGTTGATTGAGATTATGTGACCATATATGAATCCTGTTTGTCTAATGTTTTCATAAAACAGCAAATTATCCATAGAAGTACCATCGAACAAGGTATTTTGCTCATGAAAGTACTTGATTATCCAACCATTTGCCGAAGGGTTTATCATAACTCTAGTTTGAAATACAAATCTAGCGCTTTTGATTAAATTTAGTCAGGATTTGCCATAATTTTAAATAAATCTGCATTGGAAGTTAAATACTTGTTTTCTAATCCGATTTTGGATAATTGCGCACTAACTAAATTATTTTCTCTCGTGTTAATTAAAAAGATAGAGCTTTCGCCAAATGAAAATAAACGCTCTTCGGAAGCCAACATTACATTATTGTCGTTCACCAATTCGGCAATTAGTTTTCTTTGTTTTTCTAATGATTTAAGCTCGGTTTGTTGAGCATTTATCTTATTCATCAACTGCACTTTTTCTAAATTCAAGGCAAACTGACTGTCCTGAATTTTAAATTTGGTGAGTTGCAAGCTTCCTCTTTCTTTTCTTAAAAATAATGGAAAATAGAAATTCAAACCCACTTTGTAGTTGTTAAAATTAGTAGAATTCCAATAGTTAGGTTCCGACAAATAATGATAACCAACATCTATTTTTGGCAATAAAGAATTGGCTTTCAATTTGCGCTCCACATCTAATATTTCAATCTTATTTTGTAACGCATTTATTTTTGGATGGTTGTCAATAGATGGTTCATTGGTGATTAGCTCATTTGTTTTTAGAGTTTGTTGTATCGTGTTTTCTAAATTTTCTTCTGGCGTTATATCGTCTTGAAGTTCCATCGGGACATTATTTTCTAGCCATAAAAAACCAGCTAATTCTAATTTTGATTTGGCTAACTTTAATTTGGAATCTTCCAAACTCAACAATCGGTTGCGAACGATAATTTTTGCTTCTACTGAATCAATAGAAGGTTTATCGCCATTTTGTATCAAACTTTTAATACCGTTATAACGCAATTCGGCATTTTTTAAATAGTTTTCATATAGTTTGACTTCGCTATAGTTTCGTTTCCAGTTAAAATAAGCTATCGAAGCATCGTATAAAACAGCAATAGCGTTCAATTTGCGTTCGGCTTGGCTCAATTTTAATTGAATTTTAGCTTTTTTCAAATCGGACATTCTTTGGTTAATGAACAATCCTTGTCCCAGCGGAACATTAATTCCCAATGAGGTTAAACCTTTGTTGGGCAAGGTGTTTTCTGGGTTGACATAAATACCTTCGTTGTTGTCAAAACTTGCTTTAACTTCAATACCATACCAAGTCGGAATTTTAAAACTGCTGTTGAGTAACGAATAATATTCTTTATCTTTAAATTGTTTTTTGTCATAATCGATTTCAATTTTAGGATCGAATCCACCACGCGCCATCATCAAATTGGCTTGCGCAGCACTTATTCCCAAACTAGCACTTTTTACCAAAGGATGGTATTTTTTTACATAACCTAGATATTCGTTGTAGGACAGTTCTTTGAGATTGGAGTTTTGACTCGAACAACTCCAACTGAATAATAAAAAAGCAATGAAGTATTTCATTATTTTGTTTCTTTAGAAGTTTTATTTTTAGGTTGATAATAGTTGGGCGGAAAACCGTTTAAGGTTCTCCATATTTCAAACCAAACAGGAACATTGTTCAATAAAGCTAACGTTTTGGCACCAGAACCCATACTGATTTGTTTTGGCCACGGCGCTTCTTCTGGATCAGGAGCAATTAAAACTCTGAATTTTCCATTATCACTAATAAAGTTTTCTACGGCAACAATTTTTCCACCAAAGGTTCCATAAGACATGTCGGGCCAACCCGAAAAGACAATGGTAGGCCAACCGTCAAACCAAACTCTAACTTTTTCTCCTTTGTGGATTAAGGGTAAATCATTTGGACTCACAAAAGTTTCTACAGCAATATCATATTTAGAAGGCATGATACTTACTATTTGGGTACCTTCTTTGATGGTTTCACCAATACCCGATTGGATGGCTCTGTTTACATAACCGCTTTGTGGCGCTTTGATAAAATACATGCCGTTTCTAATTTTATAATTAGTGTATTGATTCTCAAGTTTATTCACTTGTGCCTTGGTGTCGTATTGATTGCTTAGAGCCGTAAATTGTTCGCTACGTGCTTTAGATACTTTTTCGGTATATTCTGCTTCAATACGATTGACCTCCACTTTGGCGTTGATTAATTCGTTTTCACTACTTATAAATTTATTTTCTTGAGTAATAATTTTGGCTTCAATTTCTTGAAGTTTCAATCGTTTTTCTTCCACATCGGTCAGAGGTTTTAAGCCTTCCTTATTTAAGGTAATCGATCGGTTGAATTGCGTTGTAGCAATTTTAAGTTGTGTACGAACCGCAACCAAATCCATGCTGTCGCTTTTGACTTTCAAGATGCCTTGACGAATTTTGTTTTTGGCTTGTTGCAGTTTTAATTTTTTTTCATTTTCAATAGCCGCAATTTGACTCGATAAAGAAATCACTTTACCACCATAAGATTGTTGTGCCATTTTTTTAGCATCAACTTGATTCTTTGTGTTCTCGGTCAAATTGGGGTCTAAGTAATCTTCTTTTATTTCAGAAATGTATAAAATGGTATCTCCTTTTTGTACAAAATCGCCTTCTTTTACATACCATTTTTCAATTCGGCCTGCAATTGCAGTTTGTACTGTTTGCGGACGTTGGTCTGGTTTTAAAGTGGTTACAGCTCCAGAACCCGAGATGTTTTGTGTCCATGGCAAAAATAAAATCAGCAAGCAAACGAGCGAAACTCCCAAAATAATTCGATTTAGGATTTTATAATGAGGTCGGTTTTGCAAGTTTTTTACCGTATTGAATTGTTCAATATTTTCGGTAATTGGATTTTTGGATGAAATATTGAGCATGATTAATTGTTTTTAGTATCAGTAATTATTTTTCCGTTTTTCATGTGAATAACGCGTTGGATTTTTTCTTTCCAATACGGATTTTTAGAAGATACAATTACCGTCCATTTATTAGAACTATCGGTAATGAAATCAATAATTTCTCTAGCAGAAGCATCGTCCATTTTGTCTAATGGATCTTCATAAAATAGAATTCTAGGTTTGTTGATGATGCTGCGTGCCAAAAGAATTTTTTGAGCATTAGACGACGATAATTGTCTGCCTTCAGGAAATATTTTAGTATTCAAACCATCAGGTAATGACTTGATAAAAGAGCCCAAATGCACGCTTTCAATAGCCCACTTAATGTCTTCGTGTGAAATCAACGGATTGTTGAAGGTTATGTTTTCTAATATAGTGCCTTCAAACGGTGTTTCGCCATTAATAATCGTGCTAATCTGTGAGCGATAAAGCATTAAATCGATTTTTCGGTAGGTATCATCATTTATGTATAAAGAACCCGATGTAGGCTGCAACAAACCAGAAAGTAGCCTTATAAGAGTAGTTTTTCCAGAACCATTTTCTCCTTCCAAAAGAATTTTTTCATTCGGATTGAATTTTAAATTTATTTGATCAAGAATAACATCATTAGAATCGGGAAATTTATACGACACATTTTCCATTTCTATTGCAATATTGGTAAAGCAAAAATCATTTTCTGTGGTTCGAATGTCTTCTGTTTTTAAGTCGGATACTTGCCCAATTTTTTCAATAGAAGTAAGTACATCATAAAAAGTTTCCAATCCAGTAATGATTTTTTCTACCGAGTTGATAACCAATAATATTACGATTTCTGCAGCGACAAATTGACCGATATTCATCTGTTGATTTAGCACTAAAAATCCTCCAATAAGCAACAATCCAGCCGTGATAATTACTTTAAAAGCAATAAGTTGAATAAACTGACTTTTTATAACACTAAAGTGTTTTTCACGGTAATTAAGATATTTACTTACCAAATAATCGTTTTTGCTTAAAGCAAATTCAAACGTTTCTTTACGTCTAAAACTAAAATTATTTCGGGCTAATTCTTGCAACCAACTCACTACTTTATATTTGTATTTAGATTCTTTAAGACTGGTTGAAAGCCCTGATTTATATGAAAATTTAAAAATAGAGTAGAGCAATATGAATAATAATATACCAAAGAAAATGAAGAAGGAATGGTATAGTGATAGCAGGATAATTCCGAAGGTGATTTGAAGTAATGCCGTTGAAAAGTCAATCAGCAATTTAGAAGTTCCTTTCTGAATCGTTAGTGTATCAAAAAAGCGATTCGCCAATTCTGGTGGATATTGATTGTAAAATTCTTCAAATTTGATTTTTGGCAAGCGATACCCAAATTCAAAGGAAGAACGAACAAATATTTTTTGCTGTAAATTTTCGGTGATTCGAAGTTGCATTAATGATAAAATTCCCACTAAAGCGACACCCAAAACTACTATAACAACCAATACAATCCATGAAACACTGACGTGTCCAGATTGAATTAAGTTTACAATAGCTTGAATACCCAACGGAAGAGATAAACTTACCAAACCAGCAAAAATGGCATAGAAAAACAGCTGTAAAATGTCTTTTCGATCCAATTTCAAAAAACTAAAGAAACGTTGTAATGGCGATTGTGTTGTCATGTATTATAAAGTTTTTTCTAATAGATTAATATAAAAATCGGTTGGAGATATAATGTCATTACAATTGGTAATGGTTTTTAGATGATCCTTTAAAAAATGTTGATGTAGTGCTCCTTCAACAATAGATGAAGCGAGGCTTTTGGAAAATGGATATTCTGGATTTACTTCGCCAATCATATCAATAATGCGATTTATTACTCTTTTGTAAACCAAAAAGAATCCCGTTTTGTTTTCATCATCAATCTCTTTAGTCAATAAGGTTTTGGTGAATTCGGTGATTATGATTTTATTCAGAATGGCCTCATTGATGTGCAATGTATTGGAATCGTCTTCAATTTTTTCTGTGACAATCGTAATTGCCTTGTATAATTTTTCTTTTGGGTTTAAAATATTATTGGTTTCAAATACCAAACGATATTCTATCCATGCCCAATACCAAGAGGATAAATACAATAACAATTTATGTTTGCTCTCAAAATAGCGATAAATAGAGCTTTCATTGGAACCGATTCTTTCTCCTAGTTTTTTAAAGGTAAAATAGTCAAAACCAATTTCATCGATTAAAAGGATGCTGTGCTCTATAATTTTTTTCCCTAGTTCAGATGTTTCAGGATTTTTAACGTATAATTTATCGTTTACTGTGATGACAATATTTGATAATATATTTTGCATAATGATATTATTTTATGCAAATATAATAGTAATACTATTAAAAAAGAAATTTTAACTTTTAATTATACTTTTTGAAATAAAAAAAAGCCCTAATTGGACTTTTCTTAATACTATTTTTTAGCAACTTAATGTCGTGATTTAATGTTTTGCTCACAAAGTTTTATAATTTCTGCAATTCGAATGGTTCTCGTTTCTATTCTTTTTGCTTGATTGAGCCAATATAAATAACTTTTTCGGTAGTGAAAACTGAAGTTTTGATAATTGTTAAAGGCGTTTGGGTTGTTGTCAAAAGCAAGTTGTAAATCTTCTGGAATAGTTAAATTTTCAACATGATCGAGTGATTCCCATGAACCATTTTGTTTTGCGACAGTTATTTTTTTCAAGCCACTTTCGTGCATTAAATTGTCTGAAATTAATTTTTCAACATAATTTTTATTGACTTTACTCCAAACACTTTTGTCTTTTCGTGGTCCAAAGGCTTGTTTTCTTCGCTCATCATCAACCTTTCTCACAGTTGAATCAATCCAACCATAGCATAACGCTACTTGAACCGCTTCTTCCCAACGCATGCTTTCGGATTCACTATTAACCCGATAAAAAATCAAATACACTCCTGATGAAGTCAAATGATTTTCATGAAGCCATTCACGCCATTCTTGAGCATTTTTAAAATAGAGGTGTAATTTATCTTCCATAATTAAAAACAAAAGACACAAAAATAGGCGTGAATTGCAATTTTTTGTGTCTTAAATTGAAAGTATAAAAACTTATTTTATAATGGCCGAACAAGCTACTCTCGCACCAGCATTTCCAGTAGGTTGTGTTACAAAATCATCGGCTTTATCATGTACAATTAAGCCTTTTCCAAGAATGTCTTTGTTGGCATCTCCACAACCAATGCACCATTCATCGGTTTTTAAAGTTATGGTAGCATTTCCGTTTTCATCGGCAGTTAAATTACCAATATCACCTTTGTGGTGCTCTGCATCGGTCCATTTTCCGTGTTTGACGTGTGTCGGATTCCAATGTCCTCCTGCAGAAGCAGCATCGCCGGCAGAGCAATCTGCTTTTTCATGAATGTGAATTCCGTGTGTACCTGGTTTTAATCCTGATAATTTAGCTTCAAAAGTTACAAACCCATTTTTCTCAGTAAATGTGGCGGTACCAGTAACGTTACTACCACTTTTGGGTTCTAAAGATATGTTCAATACATTCGATTTTGAATCGGAACCCGATTTACAAGCCACAATAATTCCTAGTGCTATAGCTGAAAGGAGAATAATTTTTTTCATTAGAATATGTTTTTCTCAAAATTAAAAAAAAATAAACGGAATGAAGTTAATTTTAGCTTAAATCATTACAAAAAACATTAGAATTTTTCAAGATTGAAATGGAAACAACCTGAGAAAACTAAAAGGAACTATGGTGTTTTACTGCAATTTGTTTAATGTTTTGGGATGCTATTTTTGGTTGCGATTAAATTTTTTCTCAAATAAGAAAGTGCTTCGATTTGTAATTCAAACCCTGAAATCTTTTGGCTTTCAAATTCAATGAAAGTTTGATAATTACTGTTTTTAAAAGACAAGGCATATCCGTTAAATTTCATGTCATTTTTAACGATAGAATAAGAAGCGGTTTTAGTTTTTGTGAGCAAATCATCCAATTTAAATCTATTGAACGTACTATTTTTTTTCAACGATTTGAAATTTTCATCTTCACTTTTAGGACTTTCAAAATCATGAATAAAAATGGTTAAATCTTTGGGTGATTTAAATGCTAATCGAAGGGAATCATCGTGATTATTTTGAAAATAAAATCCTTTTTCAATTCTAATTTTGGTACTCATATCAAAGGCTACAAGTGAATCTTTCTTTAATTTAAGAATGCTGTACACTTGTTTTTGCATAGTATCAACACAATCTAAATTTTTATAAGAATTGTATAAGAAATCATTTCCTTTTTTCTCCAAATTTTGTTGTTGAATTAGCTGATTGACTCTAGCATTATCTTCATACATTTGATTGTTAAGAATATCATTAGTATTTAAATTCTGACTATTTCGATTATTCATTTTAGAACAAGTATAAGTCAATCGAATAACCGAAAACAATAATAAAAGAACAATAAATACTTTTCTCCAAACAGGAACCTCTTCATTCATCTATTTTAAATCTTTTTCAGTTATTGAATTGGAACTTACTACAACTCCTTTTTTATTCAAATATTCATATTTAATAGTGGTGATACCAAAACGATTAACCGTCGAAAAGATTTTTTTTAATTCGCCATTTCTCAACAAACTTTCTTTGATCAGTTCGCTTGCAGATTCCATCTTCATTAATTCTGCAAAATCATCAGGTACTTCAACTTTGTAAATTAATTCATTTTTATCGTTAATTTCAATTTTTAAGATTTTGGTACCCTCCGCCTTGTTTTCAATAGGCATATTAGCATTCATTAAGGCTAACATTTGTTGAATTTCGGGAGTTATTTTTGGATTGGAAGAAGGTGTTGTTGTAGTTGGTAAAGACAATTTCATCAACTCATTTACCTTTTTTGAATCGACGATTAAGTTCGTTAATTCTGAAGAATCATTAGCCAAAAATGAAACTTTAAAGTGTACACCTTCATCCAATAAATCCATTGAAGAAGCATCTTTTTTTAGAACATCTGCAAATAGAGTAGGTAGCGTTTTATTGTATACTATTTTAGTTTCTTCGCTTTGTTGTAAATTAGTTTGAAAAGTTATCCTAATTTCATTATCAGCTACAGAGGCTTCTGATACAGCAGAATTAATGATTTCATTTCTCAAAAGATCAGCCGAAGTATTGAAATTTCTAACATAATCTTGCATTTTTTCTTGTTTGTTTTTACAACTTACCATTAGAAGTTGAAATAAAATCAATACAGAAATTTTAATGTAGTGCTTACTCATAAAACTTTTAATTAAATTTTGACTAAAAGTTCAGTAAGAAACAACTCTACAAACGATTAGTTTTGGTAAAAATAGCAAAATATTTTTCACCATTAAATTTTGAAGGTATTTCGTGTGTTGATTGTATAAAAAAAGTCAGGTTTCAAACCTGACTTTTCTATTTGCACTTTATATATTGTTTTTTTTTAGATTATATTTTTCTTTTTTTATTCACTTTTATTCCATTCTCCCAAAATTCTTCAGCTGAAATGGAGCCATTTTTGTTTTTTATAATAAAAGTGCCTACTTTCTTATCGTCACAAAATTCTCCGATAACGCATATTTTGGCATCTTCATAATATTCTGTATACGGTCCTTCTTTTAGGCTGTTTCTATAACAAATTACATTTTTTACATTTCCATTCTCATAATAAAATGTTCTCTTACCATCAAATTTGGTATCATTAACATCTAAACTATAGGAAATTAGATGATTTTTGTGGTTAGATTTATAAAAATAAACATGTAAAAATTTATCGTTAATACGATAGGGAATTAATTTATAAATAAAAGCATTCGGCTTTGTAGTAACTTTATAATTAGTATCATACCAAATGGTATCGGTTGGAGTGGTGGTGACTGTGTTCTTTCCAAAAATAAAACAAGAACACAAAAGCATTGTGTACAAAATTATTTTTCTCATAGTTAGAGTAGTAGGTTAGACTTCAAGACGTAGCTAAAATAAAAAAAAACACAAAAACTTGTTGTAAAATGCATTGAAATAAGCCGTTATAGCAAAAAAACAATAACTTTTAACAAGAAATTAAAGTATAATACTACAAAAAAAAGTCAGGATATAACCCTGACTTTTTTCAACAATTAACTAAAAAATTAAAAACAATAACTATTTTCAGCTACTAATTTTGCAGTAATGGTTTCTCTCAATCCTACAATATTAGGCATGTTAGTATATTTTGTAAAGCGACGTAATCCCATTAGCATCATGCGTTGTTCGTCTCCTTCAGCAAATGAAATAATACTTTCTTTACCTCTCAGAGAAACAATATCTACGGCTTTGTATAAGTACAATTTAGCCATGGCAATTTGTTCTTGCACATTAGCTTCGCCTTGTTTTTTAGCCATTTTTTCGGTTCTCAAAACGGTACTTTCTGCCATATAAATTTCAATTAACATATCGGCAGCAGCGGTCAATAATTGTTGATGCGAATCCAAATCCATTCCGAATTTCTGAACTGCTGCACCAGCAACCATTAAGAAGGCTTTTTTCAATTTGCCGATCATTTCTTTTTCTTCTGAGAATAATTCAGAATAATCAGGAGTATCAAATGAAGGAATTCCCATCAATTCTTCTTGCACTTTCATGGCTGGACCTAATAAATCTACATGACCTTTCATGGCCTTTTTGATTAACATTCCTACAGAAAGCATGCGGTTGATTTCGTTGGTTCCTTCATAAATTCGAGCGATACGAGCATCTCTCCAAGCACTTTCCATCGGAGTGTCTTCAGAAAATCCCATTCCACCATAAATTTGAATCCCTTCATCAGCACAATTTTGAACATCTTCCGACACGGCCACTTTAAGAATAGAACATTCTATAGCAAATTCTTCAACGCCTTTCAATTCTGCTTCTTGATGGCTGATGCCTTCAGCTTCACGTAATTTTATTCTTGTTTCGATATCTTTAGCGGCACGATAGGTAGCACTTTCTCCAGCATAAGCCGAGGTTGCCATTTCTGCCAATTTGTAACGAATAGCTCCAAAAGAAGAAATAGGTGTGTTGAACTGCATGCGCTCGTTAGCATAGTTGATAGCATTGGTGGTCACACGACGTTGTGCATCCAAACAAGCTGCAGCCAATTTGATTCGACCTACATTTAAAGCATTCATGGCGATTTTAAATCCTTCGCCACGTCCTGCCAACATATTCTCAACAGGAACTTTGGTCTCATTAAAGAAAACTTGACGGGTAGAAGAGGCACGAATGCCTAATTTATGTTCTTCATCGCCGAGAGTAATGCCATTAGAAGGATCGTTTTCTACAATAAAACCAGTGATATTTTTATCGTCTTCAATGCGAGCAAAGACAATGAATAACGAACAAAATCCAGCATTGGAAATCCACATTTTACCTCCAGTAATTTTGTAGTGGGTACCATCTTCAGATAGAACGGCTTTGGTTTTTCCTGAATTGGCATCACTACCAGCACCTGGTTCGGTTAAGCAATATGCGCCAAACCATTCGCCAGAAGCTAACTTCGGAACGTATTTTTGTTTTTGTGCTTCGGTTCCGTACAAAGTAATCGGCATAGTACCAATTCCGGTGTGTGCTCCGAAAGCTGTTGAAAACGAACCTGTAGCTCCAGAAATGTAATCACACACTAAACAGGTGTCTACAAATCCCATTCCCATTCCGCCATAGGCTTCTGGAACGGCTACACTTAAAAAGCCCATTTCACCTGCTTTTTTCATTACTGCTTCTGTAAAAGCATAATCTTTAGCTTCAAAACGATTTTTGTTAGGCCATATTTCTTTATCGCAAAATTCTTTCACCGAATCGCGCATCATGATTTGCTCTTCCGAGAAATCTTCGGGTGTGAAAACGTCTTCACATTTTGTTTCTTTAACTAGCAATTGTCCTCCT
>CAZNWY010000014.1:0-65113 GCA_964577105.1 uncultured Flavobacterium sp. | reverse complement strand
CTGGTTTTATGCATGTTGTTACCAAAAGTTTTTTTCTTACTCTGAGATTTCTTTTGAAATAATGAACTCTATTCTATAACCATTATACTCTAGCCCCGATTGAAGCTAGCTACCTCGTAGCGCGAAAAGCGGGAATAACGACCGAAAAAAGCTAGGAACTTTCGCTTCAAATTAATCAAAACGAATGGTTTTGGCTGGAGAAATCTTGGTTATGATGTAGGAAGGTATTAGAAGAACGAGTAAACAGATGACTACCGTACCAACATTAAGTAATAGAATATACAATAAATTGATGTCGACTGGAGCCACATTAACGTAATAACTTTCGGGATTTAGTTTGATTATTCCGAAATATTTTTGAATTAGGAGTAATCCTATTCCGATTAGGTTACCCCAAAAGAGTCCTCTTATGATTAAATAGAATGCGTTGTATAGAAATATTTTTCGAACAGACCAATTATTAGATCCCATTGATTTAAGAATTCCAATCATATGGGTTCTTTCTAAAATTAAAACTAATAATGCCACCACCATATTGATTGTTGACACGACTATCATAATAATAAGAATGACAACTATATTGAAATCGAAGAGTTTTAACCAATCAAATATATAGCTGAATTTTTCTACGATGGTTTGTGAGTTTAATGTTGATGAAGTTTCTGAATACACTTCTTCGCCTTTTTCTTTGATTTTTGTAAAATCGTCAACAAATACTTCGAAAGAACCTACTTCATTTGGACTCCATTTATTGATTCTTTGGATGTGGCGGATATCACCTATTATATATGCCGAATCAAATTCTTGCAAACCTGAATTATAAATACCAACTATTTTGAATCGGCGACTATTGGGCAGCTTATTTTCGCCTTCTTTCATAAAGAACGTGTTGAAACTATCACCAAGTTTTAGATTGAGACGATTGGCTAGGTATTGAGAAATAATAATTTCGTTGTTCAATTGAGATTCTACATTTGGAATTCTACCTTTTATTAGATATTCATTTAAGTTATCCCAATTATAATCTTTACCTACACCTTTATATACTATGCCTTCAAATGCAGATTCGGTTCTAATCATTCCGGCTTTAGTAGCTACTGCTTGAACATGACTGATTCCTTGTATGTTTTTGAATTTAGGATAAAACTTTTGATGTAACGAAACAGGTTCTGTGCTAACATCGGATTCGTTGCCATTGAAATTAGAAATAATGATATGACCGTTGAAAGCCGATACTTTTTGGCGTATTTTTTGTTGCAAACCTATTCCAGTTGCAACAGAAACAATCATCATTATAATACCTAGAGCGATTGCCGTAATAGCAATTTTTATAATTGGCGCAGAAATACTACTTTTATGGTCTTTAGTAGTAATAAGTCGTTTGGCTATGAAATGTTCTATGTTCAAGAATATTCTTTTTGGATTCGCTACAAAGATACACAAAGTTTTTCGCTACTGATTATACCGATTTTAGCAGTTTAAAAAATATTTTATGAAATACTTAATCAAAAGTTGTCTAATTTTTATTTCTTTCTTGTTTGTTTCAGCAGCCTGTGGGTTACCGAGAAAAACAACACCAACAAATACGTCTTCGTTTTCAAATCAAAATCAGATTATAACAGGAGCCGAACGATACGATTTCTATTTACCTTTATTAAAAGATAAAAAAATCGGCATTGTAACCAATCAAACCGGAATAATAGTCTCAAGTGGGAACACTAAAGAGAATCTATCCATTGTTGATTTTCTAGTTTCAAAACAAGTTGCCATTCAAAAAATTTTCGCCCCAGAACACGGATTTCGTGGTACAGCTGATGCTGGTGAACATGTTGTAGATGGAAAAGATACCAAAACAGGATTGCCCATCATATCCTTATATGGAAATAACAAAAAACCAAAACCTGAACAATTAGCTGGAATTGATGTGATGGTTTTCGATTTACAAGATGTTGGTGCTCGATTTTATACCTATATATCTTCGTTACATTATATAATGGAAGCGTGTGCCGAAAACAACATTCAACTAATTGTTTTGGACAGACCCAACCCTAATGGTGGCATTGTTGATGGTCCGGTTTTGGAAAAAGAATATACCAGTTTTGTAGGCATGCACCCCATTCCGCTAGTACATGGAATGACGATTGGAGAGTATGCTCGAATGATTAACGGCGAAAAATGGTTGAAAAATGGTATTCAATGTGATTTAAAGGTAATTCATTGTTTGAACTACAATCGAAAAATGAATTATGAATTGCCCGTAAAACCTTCGCCTAACTTACCTAATGCACAAGCGGTAAATTTATACCCGAGTTTGTGCTTGTTTGAAGGCACTAATGTAAGTGTGGGTCGTGGCACCGAAATGCAATTTCAAATTTATGGCTCGCCATTCTTACCAAAAAGTGATTTTAGCTTTACTCCGATTCCGAATTTTGGAGCTAAAGAACCCGTTTACAAAAACCATTTGTGTTACGGCGAGAATCTAACTTCGATTCCAAAAATTGATCAATTGGAATTGAAATGGCTGATTAAAGCTTACAATACCACTTCCGATAAATCGAAATTCTTCAATGATTTCTTTACCAAATTGGCCGGAACAAAGAAACTCCAACAGCAAATTGAGCAAGGTGTTTCAGAAACAGAAATTAGAAAATCTTGGGAGAAAGGCTTGAATGACTTTAAGGAAATGCGAAAAAAGTATTTGATTTATGAGTAGAAAACACAGATTCCACAAATTACACGGATTTGATTCTTTGCTAATTTGTGAAATCTGTGTTTTATAACGGTATTTTTTCTTTCATCTTTTCCACAATATTATAAGCTGCCGGACAAATCTCAACATTCTTCAACGTCAAATTGGCTATTTGTTGAAACTTTTTTCTGTCCGTATGCGGAAATTCTCTACACGCTTTCGGACGCACCTCATAAATAAAACATTTGTTATCCGATTCTAAAAAAGTACACGGAACACTTTGCAACACATAATCGTTGTCTTCGTCAATACGCAAATACTGCTCAATAAATTGTTGTGGCTTTTGTTTAAAATGCTTTGAAATACGCTCAATATCAGCCGAAGTAAATAATGGCCCAGTCGTTTTACAACAATTCGCACAATCCAAACAATCGGTTTTTTTAAACTCGGCATCGTGCAAATCTTGCATCACATAATCCAAGTTTTTAGGTGCTTTCTTTTTGAGCTTATCGAAATACTTTTTGTTTTCGTTATGCTTATCTTTGGCAAGTTTTGATAGTATGTTTATTTGTGGATTTGTCAATTTGTTTATTTGTAAAATGAATGACAAAAATACACAAAAGGCGCAAACCAAATAACCAAATAAACGAATTAACTAAAATGAAAGACCTTTTCGGAAAAGCCATTCTCGATTTCCAAACCCAAAATGCTCCTGAAAACATCATTACCGAAACCAACATTTCGGAAGCCGATGAAATGGAGGTTGCTTATCTTTTTCGCAACTATAAGGAAATGCCCAAACTAGAAAAGAAAGCACTACAACATTCCAAAGGTAAAATTCTGGATGTAGGTTGTGGCGCCGGAAGTCACAGTTTGTATTTACAAAATGACAAAAATCTAGACGTAACATCCATCGATATTTCCGAAAATGCTATTGAGGCGTGCCAACTTCGTGGTTTGAAAAAGGCGAAGGTGCAAAATCTTTTAGATATAGAAAACGAGAAATTCGACACTATTCTTTTATTAATGAACGGCACTGGAATTTTCGGAACCTTAGCCGAAACTTCCAAATATTTGCAAAAACTAAAAAAGCTACTCGCACCCAATGGTCAAATTCTGATTGATTCTTCCGACATCATTTATATGTTTGACGAAGACGAAGACGGTTCGAAATGGATTCCAGCCAACGGGTATTATGGCGAACTGACCTTTACTATTTCCTATAAAAACCAAACTGAAGAACCATTTACGTGGTTGTATTTGGATTATAATACGCTACAAAATGCAGCTTTCGCAAACGATTTGCAATGCGAATTGATTGAAGAAGGCAAACATTTTGATTATTTAGCGAAATTGTCACACTGAGCGCAGTCGAAGTGAGAAGCTCATCCTGCTATCCGTTAGTCCCGATGAAAAATCGGAATCCACTGCTATCAGTGCTAGGGCTTTTCGTAAAACAGAACTTTCTTCAAAAAAATTAATTTTCGGCCACAGATTTTCACTGATGCAACGGATTTATTATCAATCTTAAAAATCCGTTTTATCCGTGGCTAAAATTTTACAAATCGTATCGTATTATTAAATCAGTAGTGCTCAAAATATCTGTAATTGCTTGGTATAAAACTTCTAAATCATCTTGCGAATTGTAGGCATTGATGGAATAACGCATATATACATTTCCGTTCAAAGGCATGATCGGAATTTGAATTTTGTACTTGGAATACAACAACTCTTTTAATTCCATAGGTTTTTCAGTTCGAATGGGAATACTTGCCATTTGCCCAAGAAATTCTTCTGAAATTGGACAAATTGGTTGCGTTCCGACCAAATCGCAAAAGCGTTGGTAATTGTCTAGAACTATTTTTCTACAAGCATCGGATTTTTCTTTCCAGTTGTTTTCATCCAAAAACGAAATCACTTTCGGCGTACATAAATATTGCGAAACATCTTGCGTGCCTTGATATTCGTGGTAGTCCAAAAACTGACTTTCGCTTGGCGCTAAACTTTCATAACCCCAGCTCACAACCAATGGATCAACATCGGCTTGAAACTCTTTTTTCACATACAAAAACGAACTTCCTTTGGGTGCCAGCATCCATTTGTGTAAGGTTCCGGTGTAAAAATCGGGGTTCAATTCAGCAATGCTCAAATCGATATGACCTGGCACATGAGCTCCATCAACAATAGTAATCAAACCGAGTTGTTGGGCTTTATCACAAATTTCCTTTACAGGAAAAATTAGAGCAGTTGAGCTCGAAATTTGATTCAAAAAAACCACTTTAGTATTCGACGTATATCCTTTCCAAAATTCTTCAATAATCTGTTCTTTAGAAATAATTGGCGTCGAAATTTCTTGACGAATGTATTTGGCATCCGATTTTTCACAATAGAAATGCCACGTTCGATCCATCGCTCCATATTCGTGGTTGGTGGCCAATATTTCATCACCAGCTTGCAGATTCAAGCTTCGCATGATGGTATTTACCGCAAAAGTAGGATTGGGTGTAAAAAAGAAATCTTGCTCATCACAACCAATGAATTTTGCCAAAGGTTTTTTGGCTTCTTTCAAATAAACAGGCAATTTCTTTTGAATAAAATAAACCGGATCAGCTTCTAATTCGAGTTGTAATCTTTGAAATTCCTCAAAAATTGGTTTTGGACAAGCGCCAAACGAACCATGATTTAAAAAAGTAATGTTTTCATCCAAAAGAAATTGTGTCTTCATTTTGTAGTTTTTTGTAAAAATAAAAAATCCCAAACAATGTTTGGGATTTTTAACAAAACAACAATTATTATTATTGCATGTATTTCATAACTAGCGCTTGAATATCACCTTGCAAAGACATCATAGCTTCTTGTGATTTTGAAGCTATAGCTTCCGATTTTTCAGCCATTTTTTTTCCAACTGGGCTATCGTAGAATGTTAACATTGCTTTAATATCTTCTTTGGTGTATTCTTCCATATATATTTTAGCAGTAGCTTCGTAAACTTTTGGCAGTAATGCATCAAATTCTACTAAGAATGCTGCGTGTTTATCTTCTGGAATCATGGATAAGATTTGCTTTTTTACAGAAGCCATTTGTCCTCCAGAACCGCTTCTTTCAATTACTTTCATTACGTCTTTTTTAAACGCTTCATCAACTGTTTGAGAGAAACCGAATTGAGCTACGACTAAGAATGCAAAGGTTAAAATAAGTTTTTTCATTTTTTGTGGTTTTAAATTTTTTATAAATATATAATTTTAGAAGAATATTCCAAAAAATAATCACTATTATGGTGCATTTAATGTTAATGGGATAACATAGGAACAACGAACTGGTTTGCCATCTTGCATAGCTGGAAACCAATTTGGCGACAATTTTAATACTCGAATAGCTTCTTGTCCAGTGCCGTACCCAATATCTTTTAGGATTTTAAAATCCGTTAAACTACCATCTTTCTCAACCACAAAGCTTACCAAAACTTTACCATTAATTCCGCCCTTAACCTCTGGCATATTGTAATTACTAGCGATAAACTTGTAGAACACACTTACACCACCAGGGAATTCTGGTTTGACTTCGACCCCAGAAGCATTGTAAGTATTTCCGCCTTCAGAATTTGAAATATCTTTAGATGATTCAAAATCACCCTTACTAATAGGAATATCTTGAATGTCCTTTTCAAACCACATGATCTTGGCGAGACCTTTAACTTCTTTTTCAAGGAAAATTAATTTAATTTTATAACAAACAAAAAAATTCTTATTCACTTGGTTTGATAAATCCCAATTATTAGCTTTTTGTAAAACTGAGGTGATTTCATTTTCAGCTTCACTACTATTGCAGAAACTAACTTTTATATGATTCATTTTACCATTTTGATCTAATACAAAACCAATTATTATATCATTTTCATTATTAATCTTAGTAAAATCAATGTTTCGAGTCAAATACTGATAAAATTTTTCGATCCCTCCATTTTCATATAATGGTTGAACCGGTTTATATTTATCATAATCTATTTGTGCAAAAGCAAATTGACAAAAAATAAAAAATATGTTTATTTTTTTCATATGTTAGGGAATATTCAAATATTTATGCGTTTGCAACGATACACGCCATTTTGGATGGTTCATTACGTAATCCACAATAAGTGGTGTCATTTCTTCTTTTTTACTCCATTCGGGTTGCAAGAAAAGAATCGCATTCGGATTTACTTTTTCGGCTTGTTCTTCTGCAAAAATAAAATCGTGTTTGTTATAAATGATGACTTTAAGCTCATTGGCAATTGCATAAGCACTCTCAACTGGCAATTTATTTTTTTTAGGAGAAAGGCAAAACCAATCCCATGTACCTGTTACAGGATAACAGCCCGAAGTCTCAATATGCACTCGAAGCTTTTGCTCTTTTAACTTTTGAGTAAGCGGACTCATATCCCAAGTTAAAGGCTCACCTCCAGTGATAACAACAGTATCAGCATATTTTTTAGCATTGGCAACAATCAAATCGATTTCGGTTGGTGGATGCAATTCGGCATTCCAGCTTTCTTTGACGTCACACCAATGGCAACCCACATCACAGCCACCAATTCTTATAAAATAAGCAGCCGTTCCGGTATGAAATCCTTCACCTTGAATGGTGTAGAATTCTTCCATTAAGGGCAACATTTGACCTTTATCGACTGCAATTTGTATTTCTTTTTTAAGCATTTTATTTTTCTCTAAAATAGATATCCATTGGTACACCTGAAAAATCCCAATGTTCGCGAATTTTATTTTCAAGGAAACGCTTGTACGGATCTTTTACATATTGTGGTAAATTGGCAAAAAACACAAACTGAGGCGTAGGTGTTGGCAATTGCATACAATATTTAATTTTTACATATTTTCCTTTTAACGCTGGCGGTGGAAAATTTTCAATCAACTTCAACATATAATCATTGAATTTTGAAGTCGAAATGCGTTGTTTTCTATTTTCGTATACCTTCACTGTTTCTTCCAATGCTTTTAGCAAACGTTGTTTGGTTAAGGCTGAAACAAATATAATCGGCACATCGGTAAATGGTTCTAATTCACGTCTGATTTTGGCTTCATAATCACGAGCCGACATCGTGTCTTTTTCAACTAAATCCCATTTATTGACCAAAATCACAATTCCTTTTCTATTTTTTTGAGCCAACCAAAAGATGTTTTGATCTTGGCTTTCGAATCCACGCGTAGCATCAATCATTAAAATACAAACATCGCTATGTTCTATAGCTCGTACCGAACGCATCACCGAGTAAAACTCTAAATCTTCTTTTACTTTTGCTTTACGACGAATTCCAGCGGTATCTACTAAATTAAATTCGAAACCAAAACGGTTGTAACGTGTATCAATAGCATCACGTGTAGTTCCTGCAATATCGGTTACAATGTAGCGGTCTTCTCCAATAAGCGCATTGATAAAAGAGGATTTTCCGGCATTGGGACGACCCACAACACAAAAACGAGGCAACACCTCTTCTTCTTCAGTAGTTTCTGGAAGTTCTGGTAATACTTCGACTAATTTGTCTAATAAATCCCCTGTTCCACTTCCGCTCATTCCTGCAATGGTGAAATATTCACCAA
This sequence comes from uncultured Flavobacterium sp., assembly GCA_964577105.1. Taxonomy (GTDB): domain Bacteria; phylum Bacteroidota; class Bacteroidia; order Flavobacteriales; family Flavobacteriaceae; genus Flavobacterium. The sequence continues at coordinate 56,833 of CAZNWY010000014.1, read as the reverse complement.
GTCCTAGGTTATAGAATTCAATAGCGTCTTTTTCACGCATAGAATTATCTACTTTATTTACTGCCAATAAAACTGGTTTCGTTACTTTTCGAAGCAATTTGGCTACTTCGTCGTCCATTGGAGTGATTCCTTCTTCTACGTCTACAATAAAAATGATGGCATCGGCTTCATCAATAGCCAATTCTACTTGCTTGCGGATTTCACCTTCAAAAACATCATCAGACCCTTTGATGTATCCACCAGTATCAATTACAGAAAATTCTTTTCCATTCCATTCACTTTTTCCGTAATTTCTATCACGAGTTACACCACTAATCGAATCGACGATAGCTTCTCTACGTTGAATTAAACGGTTAAAAAAAGTGGATTTCCCCACATTTGGTCTTCCTACTATGGCTACAATGTTGTTCATAATGATTCTAAAATAAGTTGCAAAGGTACTACTAATTTTATTTTTTTATACCTTAGTAATGAGGTAATCCTAAAAAAAAATACGATACCGTGAATTTGAATTATACAATTTAAGAAGATGGAACTTGATAATAATATAGTACTTCGACCACGATTTCATAAAGATGTTGATTTATCTTTCGATGAAATTATTGAACGAGCCAATACAATTAAAACTGAGGTTAAAGACGATTATCGTGTAAAAATATCAGGCCATCACATTTTTTTATTCATAATTTTAGCCAAAAGACGCTATTACTCGCCTCACTTACACATTCAATTAATTGAGAAAGAAGACAAAACTACTCATATTAAGTGTTTGTTTGGTCCAGATCAAACTACATGGACGTTCTTTATGTTTTTGCACTTTATTGTTGCGGGTATTTTTTTAGTTTTTACAATGTTTGCCTACTCCGATTGGATGTTGAAAAACCCAGTAACCAATGATTTAGTTATTGCTGGCTTAATGGTAGTTGTTTGGTTTTTGTTGTATTTTATTGCCAAACAAATACGCTATAATGGTCGTCATCAAATTATGGAATTGATGCGATTGTTTTTGAGAATTGTCGAGTAAATGTAGAAACTATATTCAAATGGTTTGCTCAATAGCCCAGACAGCAACGGCATCCTTTTGCTTTTTTCTTTAAAAAGCAAAAGATAGAGTGAATGGCTGGAAAAAGGACGGTTTATAATGCACGAGCCATTCGCTTTAAAAACAACAGAATTTTACTTTTGATTGTATCCGAAACGTCGCAATTGAAATTGACTGTTTCTCCAATCTTTGTTGACTTTGACGAACATTTCGATGTGTATTTGCTTGCCGAAGAATTTTTCTAAATCTTCACGAGCTTGCATACCTACACGTTTAAGTGCTGCGCCTTTGTGACCAATAATGATTCCCTTTTGGGTGTCGCGTTCGACCATAATTACAGAACGAATTCGGATGATTTTTTCGTCTTCGATAAATTCTTCTGTTTCGATTTCAACCGCATAAGGAATTTCCTTGTCGTAGTTTAATAAAATTTTCTCGCGTATCGTTTCGTTAACAAAGAAACGTTCTGGTTTATCGGTTAACGCATCTTTGGGATAATAGGCAGGCGACTCTGGAAGTAATTCCAAGATACGTGCAAAAACCTCTTTAACGTTGAAATTTTCAAGAGCGGATATCGGATAGATTTCGGCATTAGGCACTTTTTCTCTCCAAAGATCGATTTGCTCTTCTAATTGTGTTTGGTCGGATTTATCAATCTTATTCAGAAGAAGCAATACTGGAATTTTGGCATGAATAATTTTATTGAAAAACGCTTCGTCTTTGAGTTCCTTCTCGCCTATTTCGACCATGTAAATTAAAACATCGGCATCTTCAAAGGCAGACTTTACAAAATCCATCATTGATTTTTGCATTTCATAAGCTGGTTTGATAATTCCAGGAGTATCCGAAAGTATTACTTGAAAGTCATCACCATTTACAATTCCGAGAATTCTATGACGAGTTGTTTGTGCTTTTGAAGTGATAATTGACAATCGTTCTCCAACAAAAGCATTCATTAGTGTTGATTTTCCAACGTTTGGATTTCCTATAATGTTTACAAAACCGGCTTTATGCGACATTTATTTAAATTTTATTTGATGCAAAGGTAGTCATATCAGGCGAATAGTAGAAATAAAAGATTTTTTTAATTTTTTTGTTGCGAGTATCGATAATCGTTGTATATTTGCACTCGAAACATCGCGGGATAGAGCAGTAGGCAGCTCGTCGGGCTCATAACCCGAAGGTCACAGGTTCGAGTCCTGTTCCCGCTACGAAGAGAAGCCATTCAGAAATGAGTGGCTTTTGTTTTTTATAAGAAATAAAGTTTATGAAAAGAGTTATTGAGTACAGAAAATTATTAGAAGTTGACAAAAATGTTACTTTAAAAGAATTGAAAACTATTTACAGAAATGCTATGAAAGATAGTCATCCTGATAAATTTGTGAATGATGAAGAAGGGAAATTGGCTGCTGAAGAAAAAAGTAAAAACATTATTAATGCTTACCATTTCTTAGTAAGTATTTCTAATGAAACTGTAGAAAAGAACCTTCCTGAATACCAAGATACGATTAACAATCACAACATACTTGATTATTATTTAGAGAAGCAAACATTATTTGTTACACACGTTAATGGTGTTTCATACGAATATATTGGGGTTCCTAAAAACGTTTATATCAAAATGGTGAATGCAGAATCACCGAATCGTTTTGCAAAAAGACACATCTATGGAAATTTCATATACAGAAAAGCAGGTGAAGGAACAGAAGATTAAAAATATTATCTTAAAAAAAAGCCTTAATGAAATTTCATTAAGGCTTTTTTAGTTGATTAACTTTAAACTAATTTTATTCTTCAGAAGCAACTGCTTTATCTTTTTCCATATCAACTTTTAAAGTAGAAGCCACTCCATATTGATCTACCATTGTCATATTCATTAAGTCTTTCTTAGCTAACTTACTAGACACAACGCCATTGAAGTTGTTGTATGAAATATTCATTTCTGTTAGGTTTTTCAATTTTTCTAAATCAAATGGAACTTGACCTTTCATTTTATTGTCAAACAAACTCAAACTCTCTAAAGAAACTAAATTAGCTACAGAACTACTTAAATTTCCTGTTAGTTGATTGCTGTTCAATTGTAAAACTTTTAACGATCTTAAATCGTATGTTGAAGCTGGAATTTCACCAGTTAAATTATTGTTGTACAATGATAATACTTGTAAATTTTTAAGCGAACCGATTGAAGATGGAATTGTTCCTGATAAATTGTTCATGAACAAAGAAATTTCAGTTAAAGCAGCAGCTTTAGATAACTCAACTGGAATGGAACCAGACAACTTATTGAAAGAAATATTTAAAACTTTTAAAGATTTCATTTCACCAATTGTTTTAGGCAATGAACCTTCAATTTTGTTTTTGAATAATACTAAAGATTCTAAATTCGCTAAGTCAGAAATTTGTGAAGGAATAGTACCAGAAAGGTTGTTATCCGATAAATCAATTGCTACTACTTTATCATTGATGACAGTAACACCTTGCCAAGTTGCAACTGGTTTATTGAAATCCCACTTAGAAGTCCATTGATCACCATGAGTAGATTTGTTGAATTTGATTAAAGCATTTTTTTGAGAAGTTGGAACTTCTGCAAAAACAGATACTGAAACAAATAAAGATACGAGCAGTGTGATTGTTGTTTTCATGTTTATTTCGATTTGGTGATGTAAAACAACACAAAACATCGTTTATAAACAAATAAAATCGACGAAATGCATATTATTGAATTATTTTATGATTTTTTATATATTTTTTCTTACATTTTACTAACTCATTGACTTATAAATTTTTAATTATATTTGTTACACTAACCTTTAAAAAATATAATTATGGAATTTAATTTTTATGCTGTTTTAGTAGCCGCATTATCAAGTTTTGTTGTTGGGTTTATTTGGTATAACCCTAAAGTTTTCGGAACCATTTGGATGCAAGAATCGGGTATGACCGATGAAAAAGCAAAAAATGGTAATATGGCCAAAATATTCGGGCTAACTTTTGTGTATTCACTAATGTTAGCTTTCATTATGCCAGCTCTGACTATACATCAAATGGGCGCATTAGGCATGATTGGAGGACCTAATTTTGTAGAAAAAGCTCTTCCTTCTTATGCTGCTTTTATGTCAGACTATAAAGATGCCTTTAGAACATTCAAACATGGTGCTTTACATGGTTTTATGTCGGGAATATTTTTAGCTTTGCCTATTGTAGCTATTAATGGTCTTTTTGAACAAAAATCATGGAAATATATTGCTATTTCTGCTGGATATTGGACCATAATAATGACTATTATGGGAGCAATTGTTTGCGGTTGGAAATAATTTAACATTTAATTATACCTCTGTCGCTCTACATTTGTGGAGCGATTTTTTTATGAACGGACTTTCTTATAAAATATTCAATGCTGTTGATGAACTTCCCAAAAACTGGGATGTTGTAGCGCATAGTAATGTTTTTTTACAAACTCATTATTTAAAAGTACTCGAAAAATCGGCTCCAATAAACATGCAATGTTTCTATATTGCCATATTTGAAAATCAAGAACTTATCGGAGTTTCTCTAGCGCAATATCTTGATTTAAACAAACTAGAATCTTTTGGAGAACGCGATAAATGTTTTAAAACGATTATTAGAAATCTAATTTTTAGAAATTTTGGTTCCCATACTCTTTTTCTTGGAAACAATATGATTACTGGTCAAAATGGCTATGCTTTTTCGAAGGAAATCGATTTTGAGTGGATTAGCAAAACTCTAATGGAAAGTGCTCAAGAAATAACACAGTATTTCAAAAAGAAAAACATTTCTATTCACTTGGTTTCTTTTAAGGATTTCTACGAAAATTGTTCCGTTGAATTGAAAAAATATGCTTTTTCAAATACTTATGAGTTCAGCACACAACCTAACATGATATTGTATATAAATGAAAATTGGAAATCTAAAAACGATTATATCAATGCTTTTTCTAAGAAATATCGTGACCAATACAAACGTGCGCATAAAAAAATTGACGGAATTCAGATTAAAGAATTATCATTGGAAGAAATTCTTTTGCACGAAAATACAATATATGATTTGTATCACTATGTAGCCAAAAATGCTCCGTTCAACACCTTCTTTTTGTCTAAAAAGCATTTTTCAACGATGAAGCAACAATGCCAAAATCACTTTTTGTTGTTTGGCTATTTCTTGAATGAAAAATTAGTTGGTTTTCATACCATACTTCTTAATGGTACAGTGCTAGAAACCTACTTTTTGGGCTATGATTCTCAAGTTCAAAAAGACAATATGTTGTATTTAAACATGCTTTACAACATGACAGAATATGGAATTGAAAACGGATTCAAGAAGATTATTTTTGGAAGAACTGCTTTAGAAATTAAAAGTTCTATTGGAGCCATTCCAGTAAAAATGTCGGGGTTTATTTATCATAACAACAAAGTAATCAACCGATTTATTGATGTGTTATTTAAAAAACTAGAACCAAATATTGAATGGCAAATGCGCCATCCTTTTAAATAAATGTTTTTTCCAAATTTAAAACCGTACTTTTGACAGTATCCTCGTAAAAATATTATATGCGTTTTGAATTTGGATTTTACAGTTCACTCCTACTCATTTCTTTTTCACAAGGAATACTCTACAGCATTTTACTTTTAATAAAAGCAATTCGAACTCAAAACAAATCCAATTATTGGTTAAGTGTATTTATTTTCTTGTGCAGTTTGTATATTGCCCCATGGATGCTAGGCTTTGCTGGTTGGTATGACAATCAACCGTATCGAGATATTCTGTTTTATTTACCCCTTCAGCATCTTTTTTTTATAGGTCCAATTATATTTTTTTATACCCAAAGTCTTTTAAATCCGACTTTTAAATTTACCAAAAAAGAAGCTTTACATCTAATTCCTGGACTTTTATATTTAGTTTATATTATTGGGATTGGTATTTATGACAAACTCATTTTACACCATTACTATTTTTATGCCAATGGGATGGACAAAGACTTTGACAATTGGTATCAAAAAACTGGATTAGTATCTATGATTGTTTATTTCATGTTATCAATCCAATATTATAATTTCTATAAAAAGCTGATGTATCAGGTAGTAAGCTATGCCGATAGTATTCTATTCAAATGGATTAAAACCTATTTAATTGCTTTTTTAATAATGCTTGCTTTACCAATTCTTTTTGATATCATCAGTTTATTTTTTCCCGAGGTGAATACCTATAAAGGGAGTTGGTGGTTCTTTCTACTTTTTTCAATTGTTATGTATTACATAGCTATTGCAGGATATTCTAATCCAACAAATGCGTCAATACCATTTAAAATGGAATCAAACAAAAATCCAATTTTATTATTAAATAAAGCCGAAAACAATAGTACTGAAGAAGCTGTAATCGATATTGATTATGAACCTTTTGAAGAAAAAATTTCGCCAGAAATTGAAACTTGGAAAGTTAAAATTGAAACTTTAATTCGTGAAGAAAAATTATATAAAAACCCCGAATTAAACATTACTGAGGTAGCCAAAAAATTACATACTAATGTAGCCTTAATTTCTAAAACCATCAATCAAGGGTTTCAAATGAATTTTAATGATTTTATAAACAATTATCGCATTGAAGCTGTTAAAGAAATGTTTTCTAGTAACGAGCATAAAAAAACAACGCTTTTAGGTATTGCCTTTGATTGTGGATTCAATTCGAAGGCAACTTTTAACCGAGCTTTCAAAAAAAACACCTCAATTTCACCTAAAGAATACTTAAATAGAATTTGATACCTATCTAATTACCTATTTAAAACCCTTTATTTTGCCCACTTTTTCAAAACTTATAATTTGAGACTTCATCTTTTGGACTCAAATTATAATTTGAAGCGTTTGGCTTTAAATGTTACCACAACTTTGTAACATCAAATAACCAAAAAACCAATCATTGGTTTAATAAAACTTTAAAAATGAAAAAAGTAATCACAACTATTTTAGTATCACTTGCCATCACTTCTTGCGGTGCATTTGGCTCATTGACTTCTAACACAATTATAAAACCAAATGAAAGTTTCGTTTTGGGAAATAATGAACACGGAACATTTAGAGTGAAACTTAAAAACGTATCCAATCATGAATTAAAAATCTATTTTGCTCCAATTTTAGGAGGAACACATTCTCCTGTAATGGTTAGCCCCGATGAGACAATAACTGTAAAAACAGAAAAAGACACAGCATTGATTATTCAAAATAATTCCACTGAAGTTGCCTCTGTCGATTTATATGTTACAGGCGATACAGGATTATCTATGAGCTATAAAAATTAGGAAGTTTAAACAATTAAATAAAAAACATGAAAATATTACATTCGATAACAAAACCTATAATAATGCCTTTTTGGTGGCAAGACTTTTTATTTGCATTACCAAGAATCATTTGTGGATATTTATTGACTTCCGATTTTGGAGCTTCCAAATTTGGATTACCTTGGTCTCCAGTCGATAATAATTTAGGCCTTTTTGAAGTTGCCTTTTGGTTTCCTAAAGATGTAGCAAACTACGGAGGGATTTTCGCTTTATTCCCAGCTTTTTTTGCTTGGATGGGTGCTTTTAGTGAAGCCGTTGGCGGATTATTTTTATTGTTTGGATTCCAAACACGCATTGCTTCGTTTTTAATTTTCGGAACTATGCTGGTGGCTATTTTTATGCAGCAAATCAACAATGGCTTATGGAATTGCCTTCCAGCCATGGGATTTCTTTGGGTGAGTTTATTCACCTTAATTTTAGGATCGGGACGTTTTGGCGTAGATTACTTAATTTCTAAAAAAACAAAATAATGAAAGCCTTATTTATAGTATTAATTGCAATGTTGACATCTAGTTGTGTTCAAAAGTCATACAAAAGAACAGTTGTTTTTACTTTGGACGTTTCGGCTATAAAGAATATCAAAAAAGTTGGAATTCGTGGTAATGACAAACCACTTTCGTGGAATACCGACATCAAAATGAAGGCTCTCAAAAAAGACAGTTTGTATCAAATAGCGATTACAGGAGAGACAGGATATAAATTTACAGAAGTGAAATTTGTGGTGAACGATACTTTTGAATTGCAAAACAAAGAGAATCGTAGAGTTTACTTTGACAAAAAAAAAGACACCACCTATTACAAAGCTAAATTCAATAAAGAATAAACAAAAAAGGAGTTCCAAATTGGAACTCCTTTTTTATTACATCGCATCAATTTCACCTTGTACGATTTCCCATTCTTCGAGCAATCGATCTAATTCTTGTTTTTTCTTGTTATACGCCATAAAAAACGAAGCATCTTCTATGTGTTTATCATAATTAGAAGCCAATGCTTTATCGTCGGCTTGAATGTCTTTTTCTAATTGTTGAATCTGACTTTCTATTTTGCTCAAACGATTTTGAAGCGACTTATTTTTCTTTTGATCTTCGTAGGAAACTTTGTTGTTTTCTTTAGGCGCTTCTTTTTTAATCACATCTTTCTTCTCTACTTCACGCATGTTTTCGAGATTTCGTTGCTCTAAGAAGAAATTGATATCGCCCAAATATTCTCTGATTTTTTGATCTTTAAATTCGTATACAATATTAGACATTCCTTGAAGGAAATCCCTATCGTGTGACACCAAAAGTAACGTTCCTTCATATTTTTGAAGTGCTGCTTTCAATACGTTTTTCGATTTGATATCTAAGTGATTGGTAGGTTCGTCCATTACTAAAACATTGATGGGCTGAAGCAATAATTTACACAACGCCAATCGGTTGCGCTCACCACCTGAAAGCACTTTTACTTTCTTTTCAACATCATCGCCACGAAATAAGAATGAACCCAACATATCGCGCACTTTCGTTCGATTGGTATCTGTTGCGGCTTCGAGCATGGTGTCGAGCAATGTTTTTTCTCCGTCAAGATATTCGGCTTGGTTTTGGGCAAAATAGCCGACTTGCACATTATGTCCGAGTTTGATAGTGCCCTGATATTCAAATTCATTTACAATTGCTTTGATAAAGGTAGATTTTCCTTGGCCATTTTGACCTACGAAAGCTATTTTGCTACCGCGTTCTACCAAAAGATTAATATCTTTTAAGATGACTTTGTCACCATAAGCTTTGGTTACGTGTTCGGCTTCGATTACTACTCTACCAGGAACTTTAGAAACTGGGAATGAGATATTCATAACGGAGTTGTCATCTTCGTCAACTTCAATACGTTCTACTTTATCTAATTTCTTAATCAGCGATTGTGCCATAGAAGCTTTGGAGGCTTTAGCACGAAATTTTTCAATTAACTTCTCGGTTTCTTCAATTTTTTTAGCTTGATTTTTTTGCGTAGCCAATTGCTTTTCGCGAATTTCGTGACGCAACTCCAAATATTCAGTATAAGGTTTGTTGAAATCGTAAGCCTTTCCTAATGAAATTTCTATGGTACGATTGGTTACATTATCTAAGAACATTTTATCGTGAGAAACGATTACTACAACGCCTGGGAAGTTTCTTAAAAAACCTTCCAACCAAATAATACTTTCAATATCAAGGTGGTTGGTAGGCTCATCGAGAAGCAAAATATCGTTAGATTGTAACAGCAATTTAGCCAATTCGATACGCATACGCCATCCTCCTGAAAAGGTATCGGTTTGATCGTTAAAAACTTCTCTTTTGAAACCTAAACCCAAAAGAATTTTTTCGGTATCCCCAACGTAATTATAACCACCATGAAGTTCAAAACGATGGGTATAATCAGAAAGATCTTCGATAATTTGAGAGTATTCTTCACTTTCATAATCTGTTCTGGTAACCAATTGGTAGTTGATTTCTTCTAATTTTTTTTCAATTTCTTTAATTTCAGTAAAAGCTTGGTAGGCTTCCTCTAGAACCGTTCTTCCTTGTTCAAAATCGATGTCTTGACGAAGAAACCCAATTTTGACTTCTTTTTCAGTGGCAATTTGTCCAGAATCTGGTTTGAAATCACCAGCTAAAATTTTGAGCATGGTTGACTTACCAGCACCATTTTTACCAACAAGTCCTACTCGATCCCCTGAACCCAAACGAAAAGTTACTTCCTCAAAAAGATACGAACCACCAAAAGAAACCGATAAATTATGAATATTTAGCATATAATTTGTTACAAATGTTACATTAAAAACTTTCTTAAATATTACCTTTGTAGAAAATTTTTGCAAATGTTAAAAAAAGGAAGCACATTATATAGTATTTTAACAGGAAGTTGTCCTAAATGTAATGAAGAAAGCATGTATGTTGAAAAAAATCCATACAAATTGGGTTCTTTATATAAAATGAACGAAACTTGTAGCCATTGTCATACCCAATACATGATTGAACCATCTTTTTTTTATGGAGCAATGTATGTTAGTTATGGATTAACCGTTGCCATTGGAGTTGCTATATTTGTAACTCTAAACGTAATTCTTGGTTTAGAAGTTCTTCCTACCTTTATTGGAATTGTGGTTGGAATTATAGTATTGATGCCAGTAACAGCCCGATTAGCCAGAAACATTTACATCAATATGTTCATCCATTTTGATAAAAACTGGAAACAAAATTCTTGATTCTACGAATATCAATATTTTTATCTAATGGCATTTGATTTTCGATGTGATTATACAAATCATTTGCCATAGCAGGTGCAAGCATAACTCCACGAGTTCCTAAGCCATTTAAAACGTGAACCCTACTATATAACGGATGGGTTCCCACTAATGGCCTTCTGTCCTTTACAGTTGGTCTAACTCCAGCATAATGTTCGATAATCTCGAAATCACAGTTGATTAAATCTTTGAGGTTATCTATTAATTCCTTTTTGGCTGCTTCTGTTGGAATATTGGTCTTATCTTCCCAATTATAGGTGGCGCCAACTTTATAGCAATCATTCCCAACTGGCAATACAAAAACAGATGATTTAACAATTACCTCTAGATTTAAATTAGGAGCTTTGATTAGGATTAATTCACCTTTGGTCCCATCTAATGGTAATGCATTAAAAAATGGATTAGATAACATTCCGAATCCTTCTGCAAAGACAATATTTTTGGCGGCTATATTTTTATATTCAACAAAATCTTGATTAATCTTCAATTGTGAATAATCAAAACTTTCCTCTTGGTAACACTTTTGTTCCGCTAAGAATTTTTTATAAGATTCTACTAAAAGTGTTGTATCTACATAACCCGACAACAATACTTCACCAAAGTTAAATGGTGATGGAATACTCTCCCATTTTTTAGTTATTAAATTAGTAGATAGAAATGGTGATAAATTGGGTTTGTCAGAGGCGGTAAACCAATTGTTTTGTTCTTCTGCCGAATAGAATTTTCTAAGTAACGGTAATTTATAATCTAACTTAACCCCTAATTTACTTTCAAGAGTAGCATAAAACGGAAATAACAAATCAAGTTGTTCTTTGGCTTTCCACACTTCACTAAATCTTTTCAAGATGACTGGATTGTATAAACCGCCAGCAATTTTAGAAGAGTTCTGTGACTGATCATTAAAAACAAATATTGTTTTATCATTTTGAAGAACAACTTCAGAAAAAGCAATACCAGCAAGACCTGACCCAACAATAATATAATCCAACATGATTGATAAGTTATGAGAAGATATAAAATAAAAAACTCCTACCAAAGGTAAGAGTTTTTAATATTGTTTTGAAACTTAAATTAGTAATTCCACATGTCTTGTTCGAAGTTACGAATTTTTTCTTTAACTCGTTCTGATTCCAACAATTGCATTTGTGCATTATCTTTCATGTATTGATCAATTTGTCTATCACCATAAACGTTTTCTTCTTTGTAAATAACTCCGTTGAAACGTCTTGAATTAAGCAAGTGATCAAAAGTTATCGGCATAGCAGAGTTTTTATCATTAAAAGCTTTGGCTTCATGTAAAACATCTCGAATCGAAGGGAAATATACCCAAAATAATTCAATGGCATCTGTATTACCTTTAGCCTTGTCTCTAGCTTCAGTAGCCATCGGACATATTGCTAATAATCTATATTTTAACTCACTTTGACGTTTATCAAAATACCAATATCCTTTAATCTTATAACCAGATATATCAGAAGCATCTAACTCTGTCTCATTGACAAACTGAGCATCTAATTTTTTTGCTGGTGGAGTAGTAGTTTCAGTAACCCATTTACCGTTAACTTTCTTTTTTGTAGTTACTGGAGTAGGATAATACTGATCTCTAAAGTTATTAACCTCGTCTTTACCCGCATCGGTTGTATCAATATACTTGAAAACACTCTCCATGTCTTTTAAAGATTTTTTGGTGTTAAAATAATCATCACTATATACTTCAGTTATTTTACCATCTTTAATACCTTTTAATAAAACAGCGAATAAAGATCTTCTATCTTTACCTACAAAAGCTGTATCAACAGGATAATACAAAGGAAAATTAATTCTTTCATCAACATCAATAAGCTCCCAAATAGTCTTACCCATAAGAACATCTCTGTCGTGAACGTAACCATAAGGCAAAGGCTTATCGTTATCTGATTCCATTTGGGCAGCAGTTTTTTTACCTATCTCAGAAGGTGTCTTAGCATTTAACAAGTTAGACTGTGCTGAAACAAAATATGTTGAAGCAACACAAAAAAGAACTAATAATAAGTTTTTCAATTTCATAATTTAATTTCTAAGTAATCTAAGTAGGTTTATAACGACAAACTTAAATATTTATTGTATTTCATAAATAGCTGGAGCAGCTGTTTTAACATCAATACCTTCAGCTCCAATAACTTTTGATTTGATATCAGAAATAGTAACTTGGTCTCCTTTTGTAACTCTAGCCAAAGCAGCAATACATTGTGCGTTAAGTCTATCACCATTTACAACAATAGAAGCTTGACCAGGAACTTTAAACACGAATTGGGTAACTCTGAAGTTCAAATCATATAAGAAGTCAGGTAATATTGCTGAAATTTGTGATGCTTGTAAACGTGATTTAGCACCTTTCTGATTTCCTGCAACACCTCCAATTGCACCTTGAGGAGCTGGGATGTTTTTGATTCTAAATACTTTCTTATCAGCTACTGTTTTTCCATCTGACATTTTACCAGTAACATTAACAATAACTTCTGTACCTGAACCTGGATTTAAATTATATTTTCCATTAGGTCCTGCTTTAGACAATCCTGTTGCACTAGCTGTAACGTTATTATCACCAATACCAGCAAAAGAGATAGTCATTGGATTAGGTAAACCTCTATAAACAACGTTCATTTTGTCAGCAGAAATATTAGCTGAATTTGGACGAGGAATAACTACATATTTACCTTCAAATTTTAATGGTACTGGTTTTCCATCTTCCATAAATGTAAACTGTCCATTAATGTTTTGCTCACCGATTGAACCAGCAGTCATAGATATTACAGCTTGACCGTTTTCGATTTTACCAGGACCTTGGAAAGATGTTGGTTTTGTATTCTCATCATAACGACCCAATACAACTTTACCTTTAACAGCTTCACCTTGGAAATAAGCACTCTTTTCTAAAACTACAAGTGCAGTATAATTTTTCATAGAAGCAGCTTCAACAGCGGCACCTCCTAATAATGAATTATAACAATCAAATTCAGCTTTTTTAACATCATTTTGCCAAGCTGTCAATTTTGCCAAAGAGGCAATAGCAGGGAAGTGAGCAAAATGATACTCTAAAAATTTCTTTGTTACACCTTCTTTATCTTTTATGTCAGCTGTATTGAACTTAGCTTCAAGATCTTTGATAATTGGCGTAAGTTTTGATGCTAAACTTGGCTCGCTTGCAACTGCAGCTTTCATATCAGCAACATACTTATTAATAGCTGAAACAATAGCTGTACCTTTAGATGAATAACCATCACCTGCAAACCATGTGTCATCAATACGAGGTCCTTTATCCATAGCTTCGTATGGTAATTTTCCTGTTTCTTTCTCTACTTCAACACCAAATTTTGCATCAGCTTTTAAAGTTTCAACATATTCATAGAAAGATTTAGAAATTGTAGCAATTTTGTCTGCAGCATTTTTAGCTGGACCGTACATACCTGCATTTTCAGAACCTTTTTGATCTATTAATGTTAAAAGCTTTTTATTGTTATCCATTGAAGCAGTATTAGCATTTTCGAATTTTTCATTCATCAAACCAAATGCTGATAATACTTCTTTTGACATATTCAATGCCAACATTGCGATGAAAACCAGATACATCAGGTTAATCATCTTCTGTCTAGGGGTTAATTTTCCTCCTGCCATTTTTTCTTATTAGTTTTTAATGTTAATTTAATAAAATTTAGTTTAAAAACTAATTATCCTTTATTACTCATTGCAGATAACATTCCACCATATACATTGTTTAATGTAGATAAGTTTGAAGTTAAAGATTGCATTTGATCTTTTAATTTTAAGTTGTTTTCAGCAACTTCTTCGTTTATTTTCGCGTTTCTTTCAGCACTTTGTAATTGAACTTGATACAAACTATTCAAAGTTTCCATTTGAGCAGCAGCTTTAGTCATTTCTTCTGCATATTTCTTTTGTCCAGCCATTGCATCAACAGTTGGAGAAATAGATTTAGCAGCACCTTCAAAGTTTTTAATACTATTTCCTAAGCTAGCCATCAACTCACCGTCAATTTTAGCTTCTTTTAACATATTGTCTAATTTTTGAGAAAGTAAGCCTTGAGCATCTTTAGGATCTTCAGCTTTCTTAGTTTTTTCTTTGGCTTGACCACCAGCTAATTCTGGATACACTAATGACCAATCTAATTCGTGATCTACAGGTTCAAATGCAGATAAAGCAAAGATGAAAGCTTCAGTAATAAGACCAACTTTCAAAAGGATACTCGCACCTGGTAAGTGCTCAATTTTGAAAAGTGCTCCAACAATAACTACAGCAGCTCCCATACCGTAGGTGAAATTCATAGTTTTTTTGCTTAAAATTGCCATAATAATAAATAATTTTTAGTTAGTTAAGTTTAATATAATTAAGTTAGTTAATATTCTAAATTTATATTTTTCCAGGTTTTTTTCCTCCTGTTGTTTGTGTTCCCATATAATCTTGAACTGTTCTGAAACCAATATAACTTCTTGCAGTATCTTGATATTCAAAATCTCTAGTACCCACTTGTAAGAAATACGAAACATCTTTCCAAGAACCACCTCTAACAACTTTACGTTTATTAGATGTATCTGGCACATTAGGGTTCATTGTAGAAACATACTCATAAGCAGATGCATCATAAGAAGAATCTGTCCACTCTGCTACGTTACCTGACATATTGTAAAGATTGTATCCGTTTGGTTGATATGATTTTGCCTCAACTGTATATAAAGATTGATCGGCCGCATAATCTCCTCTACTAGGTTTGAAGTTTGCCATAAAACAGCCTCTATCATTTTTAGTATAAGGACCTCCCCAAGGATAATTTCCAGATTGTAAACCTCCACGAGCAGCATATTCCCACTCAGCCTCAGTTGGCAAACGGAAAGAGTTAATCAAATCTCTACCTTTTTTCTTTTTAACATAAATGTTTTTGTTCAATGTTCTCCAAGCACAAAACGCTTTTGCTTGTTTCCAGTTAACTCCAACTACAGGATAATCTCCATAAGCTTGGTGCCAAAAATAATCATTGTGCATTGGCTCATTATATGAGTAAGCAAAATCTTTAATCCATACTGTTGTATCTGGATACACTTTAGTATTTTCAGTTTTGATAAACTTACTTCTCTTACCTACTTTAGCTTTAGCAGCAGCTTGAATATCCATCCAAGAATAGTGAAACTTCAATTTATCTACATCAATAGTTCTTAACCCATTGAAAGATTCAGAAACAGGAAGATACATCGTATCCATAACCTCTGTATAATATTCATCTGGATATTTAGAAGTATCAGTAATTAATTTTACTTTTCTATTTAATCTTCTTCCAGCATATGGATCATCAGTAGTACCTACACTATAATAATTCTCATACATATATTTATCGTACGGAGTCATTTTAGCAGGATCTTGATCAGCGAAAGCAAAGTCACCAATACTTCCTCCTCCTTTACCACCTTTACCAGAACCTGGTTTTTGACCTACTTCATCAGCAAGTATAGCCAAGCGAACTCTAATGATAGAATCTTTAACCCATTCTACGAATTGACGGTACTCACTATTAGTAATTTCTGTCTCATCCATATAGAATGATCTAACAGTTACTGTTTTGGTAGGAGCATCTTGCACGTTCGCTAAATCATCATCTGATTTACCCATGATGTATGCACCACCAGGAACTAAAGTCATTCCGAATGGTTTTTCTGGATGCCATTTTTTACCTTTAACCCCTACTAATTCACCTTTGTCGTTAGACTTTCCACAGCTCACTAATAGAGTTAAAACAGATGCAAATGCAATGAACTTCTTCATATAAATTTGGGTTAATTATGTATTCTTTTTTTAAGGGCGTAAACCTATCTATTATTTTTCAAAAAAACAATTATTTATATCTTAAAATTTACATTTCCTGACCAAAAATACAATTATATATTTTCTATCAAAATAAATTTGTCGATAAAACGCACAATTTAACGATTATTTGTTGTTTTTTACTGATTTAATATCTTTTTTCTTACAAAATGACTCTTAAAAAGATTTTATAAGATTTTTATATATTAACATTTCACAAAACACTTTTTCTCCTAGCTTTCCACCAACGCTCTGGAAATTCGTTATTACACGCAGCTAGATAGTCTTCATGCGAACATGGTAATAACGTATTCTTTTTATATTTATTGTGTGTGTTTGTAAAAAATGGAATTTCAATCCACCAACGGTCTGTTTTATTACTTTTATAAAACACAATTGTATCTTCTTCGTCAAATGGAACAGTATATTTTATGTAATTTTCTTTACTTCCAAATGGATATTCATTGGAGCGATAATGTACACCTTCAATAAAATACCAAATAATTTGTGCAATCAAAACAGCTTCTTGTAATGTTGCCGCTTGATT
Organism: uncultured Flavobacterium sp.; assembly: GCA_964577105.1. GTDB lineage: Bacteria > Bacteroidota > Bacteroidia > Flavobacteriales > Flavobacteriaceae > Flavobacterium. The sequence continues at coordinate 39,789 of CAZNWY010000014.1, read as the reverse complement.
AAAGATACCTAAACAGGACACCTTATCACTTATACCAGCATAACGAGATAGAGCACATATTTCTTTTCCGTTAAATCCGTTGGGCTGAAAATTAGTAAAATTTCCAGAATCAGATGATTTAACAGAATTTAAATCCAAACTTACCAAATCGGCATCTCGAAATACAGGTTCGGCAATTGAAATATTATTGCAAATTTCACCCAATCTATAGGCATCAAAATACAACTTCTCAATTAAGTCTATTTCTTCTTGTGAATTATAGTAAGTTTGAAATCCAACATTACTGTAATTAAAAAGATTGTTAGGTTCTTCAACAATGATTTTAGACAAATAAGAATCTGCCGAAACCGTACCATCTTGTTTACCAAAATCAAATTTATTGTCAATAGCCACCAAATTCACCATTTGCTCTAAATCATCATAACCGCGATAAAGAGCGTAAGTTAAATCTTGAGAGCCACCTATGACTATAGGAATAACTTTATTCTTAATTAATTTAGAAATTACTTTTTGCACTGCAAAATAAGTATCCTCAGGAGAGTTTCCTGGTAGAATATCTCCTAAATCTGCAATAGACTGACTCCAATTGCCAGGAAACAAGCTGTACAATTGTTTTCTTACATTTGATAAATCAAATCCTTCCACATCAACTACTCCACCTCTATTTTCCAACACTCCGATAATAGCAATATTAACTTGGCTCATATCTGGAAAATCGTGTTCGGTATGAAACACTACTTTGCTAGACAAATGTTGTGATGACAGTTGTTTGATATCGATAATTAGATCGGTGTCTAATGGTGCCAAAAAATCAAATTCCATCGATTATTTCTTTTTGGTTGTTGTTTTCTTTGCTGCTGCTTTTTTTGCCGGAGCTTTTTTAGCAGGAGTCTTCTTTTCAATCATTTCTTGAACTTGAGCTAAGGTTAACTTAGAAGCATCAATATCTTTATTCAATTCTATTTTTATCTTACCTTTAGTAATAATTGAACGACCCCAACGGGCTTTTTCAACCTTGATTCCTTCTTCTTTCCAATCATGAATTACTTTATCAACTTCTTTTTGTTGTTTAACTTCTATAAGTTCGTTGATATCTGATTGCGATAAATTATCAAAATTATATTTTTTACTTACATTAATAAACATTCCATTCCACTTAATAAATGGACCAAAACGTCCTACGCCTTTTTGAACGGGTAGATTTTCATAAATAGCAATAGGTGCATCCGCTTGTGCTTTATCATCAATCAAGCCTTTAGCAATATCTATAGTTACATCCATAGGATCCATGCCTTTTGGCAGTGAGATGAATTGTTTTCCAAAACGAACATACGGACCAAAACGACCATTATTCACTTCTATCTCTTCACCTTGATAAGTTCCCAATTGCTTTGGAAGTAAAAATAAATCTAATACTTCTTCCAAAGTAATACTTCCTATATTTTGATCTTGTCGTAAACTAGCGAATAGTTTGTTCTCTTCATCAATATCTCCAATTTGAGCCATAGGTCCGAATTTACCCAAGCGAACCGAAACTTGTTTACCAGAAACAGGATGCACTCCTAAAATTCTTTCACCACTTTCTCTGTCTGCATTTTTCTCTACATCTACTACATTAGGATGAAAACGCGAATAAAAGTCATTCATCATTTTAGCCCAATCAACATTTCCTTCAGCAATCTCGTCAAAATCTTGCTCCACTTTAGCAGTAAAATTATAGTCTAAAATGGAATTAAAATTTTTGACCAAAAAATCATTTACAATAATTCCTATATCTGTTGGAACCAATTTTCCTTTGTCTGAACCTGTTACTTCTGTTAAAACTTGCGCTTTAACTGCTGCATCTTTTAAAGTTAATTGGTTGTATTTACGTTCTTGTCCTTCAAAACTTCCTTTCTCAACATAAGTTCTAGCAATAATAGTAGAAATAGTTGGAGCATAAGTTGATGGTCTTCCAATTCCCAATTCTTCTAATTTTTTAACCAAAGAAGCTTCTGTGTATCGACTTGGCGGACGTGAAAAACGCTCAGTAGCCGTAATATAATTGTTAGTTAATTTTTCATTAACCTTTAAAGCTGGCAACATGCCTTCTTGTTCTTCTTCATCTTCGTCATTACCTTCAAGATAAACTTTCAAGAAACCTTCAAATTTAATTACTTCTCCAGTGGCAGTAAATAGTTCTGAATGATTGTTGGCTTCAATTTTCACATTAGTTCGCTCCAATTCGGCATCACTCATTTGAGAAGCTAGAGTTCTTTTCCAAATCAATTCATACAAACGCGCCTGGTCTCTTTCAACATTTACGGTATGACGAGACATGTCTGTTGGACGAATGGCTTCGTGAGCTTCTTGAGCACCTTTAGATTTGGTATTAAAATTTCTCGGTTTTGAAAATTCCTTTCCGTAGTAACTTGTAATTTCAGCTTGAGCCGCAGCCATAGCCTCTTGCGAAAGGTTTACACTATCGGTTCTCATATAAGTAATCAATCCAGCTTCATACAAACGTTGTGCAATTTGCATGGTAATTCCAACTGGTAAATACAATTTTCTTGCGGCCTCTTGCTGTAAAGTAGAAGTTGTAAATGGTGCCGCTGGTGTTTTTTTAGTCGGTTTGGTTTCTAAATCTCCAACTTTATAAGTCGAACCAATATTTTTATTTAAAAAATCTTCTGCTTCTTTTTTAGTAGCGAAGTTCTTTGGCAATTTTGCTTTAAACGTTTTACCTGCTTCGTTGGTAAATTCTGCCGATATACTATACGATGCATCTGCTTTGAAATTTTGAATTTCTCTTTCTCTTTCAACAATTAATCTTACGGAAACCGATTGCACACGACCTGCTGAAAGTCCGCTTTTCACTTTTTTCCACAAAACTGGAGATAATTCATATCCTACCAATCGATCTAAAACTCTTCTCGCTTGTTGCGCATTGACCAAATTATAATCGATGCCTCTCGGGTTTTCGATAGCTTTTTGAATAGCTGTTTTTGTAATTTCGTGAAAAACGATGCGTTTTGTTTTCTTTGGATCTAATTTCAATTCTTCCGATAAATGCCAAGAAATAGCTTCTCCCTCACGATCCTCATCGGAAGCTAACCAAACCATTTCTGCATTTTTAGCTAATCCTTTCAACTTGGTAACCAACGCTTTTTTATCAGCAGAAACTTCATATTTAGGCTTAAAACCATGCTCAACATCTACCCCAATTTCTTTTGATGGTAAGTCGGCAATATGACCGTAGCTTGATTCCACTTGATAGTCGGAACCAAGAAATTTTTCAATAGTTTTTGCTTTAGCTGGTGACTCAACGATTACTAAATTCTTTGCCATAATGGATTTTGTTTGTTCGGCAAAAGTATAGGTTTTTTTTAGATTTTAAGTTTTTGAAAAATATTTTAGTTATTGAAAATAATTTAGATTTCAAATTTACACCTTAATATATGTAGCGAATTTTATAAAAAAGGAACGTGAATCAGTATCAATTTATGATGACATCACAACCCATGTCTATATGGGAAAAAAGCAGAAAATGAACAAAAAAAGACTGCACTATTCGATTTCAATAAAACTATGTTAAACATTATCTGCCATCTTGTCATATTTTGTAATTTAGTATTATCTTTGCAATCTCGAAAGTGAAAATTATTTTATGGAAAAGGAAATTAACGAAGAAAAACAAGGCACAAGTCTAGTTTTAGAACAAAAACAAGAAAATTCTAAGAAGCTTTTTATTGAAAGTTATGGCTGTGCTATGAACTTTTCAGATAGCGAAATCGTAGCTTCTATATTGACAGAACAAGGTTACAACACGACTCAAAATTTGGAAGAAGCCGATTTAGTTTTAGTAAACACTTGTTCCATTAGAGATAAAGCAGAACAAACTATTCGCAAACGTTTAGAAAAATACAACGCGGTAAAACGCAGCATCAACCCAAGTATGAAGGTTGGAGTTTTGGGCTGTATGGCAGAGCGTTTGAAAGACCAATTTTTAGAACAAGAGAAAATTGTTGACATGGTTGTTGGTCCGGATGCTTACAAAGATTTACCCAATCTTTTGAAAGAAGTTGAAGAAGGCCGAGATGCTATCAATGTTATTTTATCCAAAGAAGAAACCTATGGTGATGTTGCACCCGTTCGTCTAAATAGCAATGGCGTAAACGCTTTTGTTTCCATCACTCGTGGTTGCGATAATATGTGTACGTTTTGCGTTGTACCGTTTACTCGTGGTCGTGAACGCAGCCGTGAGCCACAAAGTATCATGGAAGAAATTCAAGATTTGTGGAACAAAGGTTTTAAAGAAGTTTGTCTCTTAGGTCAAAATGTGGATAGTTATCTTTGGTATGGTGGCGGTTTGAAAAAAGACTATGACAAAGCGACTGAAATACAAAAAGCAACTGCAGTTGATTTTGCACAATTATTAGAAATGTGTGCGATTCAATTTCCGAAAATGCGTTTTCGTTTTTCGACTTCTAATCCGCAAGACATGCACGAAGAAGTATTACATGTTATTGCCAAATACCATAACGTTTGTAACTATATTCATTTACCTGTTCAAAGTGGAAGCACTCGAATTTTAAAGGAAATGAACCGTCAACATACTCGTGAAGAATATATGGAATTGATTGACAAAATCAAACGTATCATACCAGATTGTTCGATTTCACAAGATATGATTACGGGTTTTCCAACTGAAACTGAGGAAGATCATCAAGACACATTATCGTTAATGGAATATGTAAAATATGATTTTGGTTATATGTTTGCTTATTCCGAAAGACCAGGAACTTTAGCCGCAAGAAAAATGGAAGATGATGTTCCCGAAGAAGTTAAGAAACGTAGATTACAAGAAATTGTAGATTTACAGCAAAAACTGAGCGAAGAACGCACTTCACGTTTCTTAGGTCAAACGGTTGAAATACTGATTGAAAAAGAATCGAAAAAGTCAAATGCACACTGGAGTGGAAGAAATTCTGAAAATGTTGTGGCTGTCTTTCCAAAAGAAAATTATAAAGTAGGTGATTTTGTATTAGTTAAAGTAAACGATTGTACCACTGCAACTCTAATTGGTGAAGCAGTTGGATATAGTGAAATGCAAACAAATTAATTAAGTCCACAAAGATTAGTTTTATAAAATAATAATTTGTGAAAATTTGTGTAATTCGTGGCTAATAAATAAAAAATGGAATCAGTTCAAAACATAAAACAACGATTTGAGATTATAGGAAACGACCCAAAACTCAATCGTGCAGTAGAAAAAGCCATTCAGGTGGCTCCTACTGACATTTCGGTATTGGTTGTTGGTGAAAGTGGTGTTGGAAAAGAAAGCATTCCAAAAATCATCCATTCATTATCACACCGAAAACACGGCAAATACATTGCAGTTAACTGTGGTGCTATTCCAGAAGGAACCATTGATAGTGAATTGTTTGGTCACGAAAAAGGCTCGTTTACCGGAGCTACTGGTACTCGTGAAGGTTATTTTGAAGTAGCCGATGGCGGAACTATTTTTCTAGATGAAGTTGGCGAATTGCCTTTAACCACTCAAGTTCGTTTGCTTCGTGTTCTAGAAAATGGCGAATTCATCAAAGTAGGTTCTTCACAAGTGCAAAAAACCAATGTGCGTATTGTAGCAGCAACCAACGTTAATATGTTTGATGCTATTCAAAAAGGGAAATTTCGTGAAGATTTATACTATCGATTGAGTACCGTAGAAATTGCTTTACCTCCATTACGTGAGCGAAAAGACGACATTCATTTGTTGTTCCGAAAATTTGCTTCCGATTTTGCACACAAATATAAAATGCCTGCTATCAAATTAGACGATAACGCTATACCTTACTTATTGAGTTATCGTTGGGGCGGAAACATTCGTCAATTGCGCAATGTGGCCGAACAAATTTCGGTTTTAGAAACCAAGAGAGAAATTTCACTTCAAACATTAATGTCCTATCTACCACAAGACGGCAGTCAATTGCCAAGTGTGATTAAAGACAAAAAAAGTGACAGCGATTTTTCTAACGAACGTGACATTTTATACAAAGTTCTTTTTGATATGAAAAGTGACTTAAACGATTTGAAAAAGCTAACTTTAGAACTGATGAAAAACGGCTCTAAAGTGCAAGATATCAATCCGAGTTTGATTCAGAAAGTGTATGGAAAATCGGATGAAGAAAAATTCTTCGAAGAAAAACCGCGAGTAGAAGTTATTCCAACCCATTCTACCATAGAACAAGAAGAATTTGAAGATGATGGTGACGACAACAATTATCTTTTTGCCGAAACGGTTGAAGAAGAAGAACCATTGCGTTTGGAAGCTAAAGAAATTGAATTGATTAAAAAATCGTTAGAAAAAAACAAAGGAAAACGAAAAGCTGCAGCTGACGAATTGGGTATTTCAGAACGTACTTTGTACCGAAAAATTAAACAATACGATTTATAAACCCTTACGAAAGGATTAACATTTTGTGAAATAAAAAAATATATCTTTGACGTTTTAACTTTCTAATGAATAAACTTAAATACATAGCACTCTTTTTAGTAACCTTAACTTTTACAAGTTGTGGTTTTTACAACTTTACTGGTGCCAAAAAAATTGATGCTAAAACATTCCAAGTGAATTATTTTCAAAATAATGCACCTTTGGTACAACCCGGAATTGAACGAACATTCACGTTAAAGCTTCAAGATATTATTCAAAATCAAACCAATTTGAATTTGACTAACACCAATGGTGATTTGTTGTATGAAGGCGAAATCACCGGCTACAGCATTACGCCAATGGCCGCTACAGCTGATCAAAAGGCAGCACAAAACCGACTAACGATTACAATAAACGTTCGCTACACCAACCGAAATAAAGAAGAAGATAACTTCCAAAAAGCATTTTCTTTCTATTACGATTATCCTGGAGATCAACAATTGGTTGGTGCCAGTCTTTCTTCTGCTTTAGATGTAATATTTGAAAGAATAACTCAAGATATTTTCAACGAATCACTAGCCAAATGGTAAAATGAATCTAACCGATTATACATACCTTATCAATAAACCCGACGCCATTAACGAGCGTCAAAGCGATGCGTTGGAAAGAATTATAGAAGAATTTCCTTATTTCCAAAGTGCTCGAGTTTTACGATTGAAACATTTGTATAATCAAGATAGTTTTAAATATAATTATGCTTTAAAAGTTGCTGCAGCTTACACAACAGACCGAAGCGTTTTGTTTGATTTCATCACTTCTGATAATTTTGTTACCGTTCAAAACGGACTTTACGAACAAAAAATTGCTGAATTGTTGAATATCGATGTTATTGGTAGTGAAATTGTAGAATATGCACCTCAAGAACCAACAAACACATTAGAACAATCAATCATTTCTTCCATAACGCAAGCCAATCCACAAGTAGAAGCTCTTGAGGAAAAGTTAGAAATTGGAAAGCCATTAGAATTTACAAAAGAAGAAAAACATTCGTTTCAAGAATGGTTACAACTTTCTCGATTGAAACCTATTGAGCGAAAAGAAATTCCAACCGAAGAAAATCCAGAAAAAAAGAAAAAATTAGATTTAATCGATAAATTTATTGAAGCAAATCCTAAAATTCCACCCATAAAAAAAGACCAAACTGCACCTACTGTTACACCAGTAATTGAAGACAAATCGTACTTAATGACGGAAACTTTGGCAAAAGTTTATTTGGAACAGAAAAAATTTTCGAAAGCAATTCAAGCATATGAAATATTAATTTTGAAATATCCAGAAAAAAGTAGTTTCTTTGCAGACCGAATTTTAGATATTAAGAATTTACAACAAAACAATAATAGTTAAGCAATGAGCACATTTACAATTTTTTTAGTATTAATCACAATCGTTTGTTTTTTACTAATCATCGTGGTTATGGTACAAAATCCTAAAGGAGGCGGTTTATCATCTTCATTAGGTGGCTCTTCTCAAATGGGTGGAGTTCAAAAAACAACCGACTTTTTAGATAAAAGCACGTGGGTTTTAGGAGCAACTTTAATCATTTTGGTATTATTATCAAGCTTGAGTTTTTCAGGAGGTATGAGTGATAACAAAAAAATTATCGATGCATCACAATCTGAAGCTCCAAAAACGGAAACGCCTGCGGCTCCAAAATCAGATGAGAAAGCACCTGCAACAACGCCTGCTGCTCCTGTAAAAAAATAAGAAATAATACATTTCTAAAAATATAAATCCCAATCTCGTTCTATAAAATGAGATTGGGATTTTCTTTTGAAATGAATCATAACCATCGCTTTTATACTTTCATTATCTTCACTGAAAATATGTCAGTTTTATGTTAATGGCACAATTTCTGAATACAAAATAGCAACTTAAAAATTTAATTAATTATAAAATATACAAATTATGGCATTAAACATTAAACCACTTTCAGACCGAGTTATTGTGGAACCAGCTGCCGCAGAAACGCAGACAGCTTCTGGAATTATCATTCCTGACACGGCAAAAGAAAAACCTCAAAAAGGAACTGTTGTTGCTGTAGGAAATGGCAAAAAAGACGAACCATTGACCGTAAAAGTTGGCGATACTGTTTTATATGGTAAATACGCTGGTACCGATTTAAAGTTCGACGGAAAAGATTACCTAATCATGCGTGAAGACGATATTTTAGCAATTATTTAATTACTATTTAAAAACAAACAATAAAATGGCAAAAGATATAAAATTTGATATTGAAGCACGTGATGGTTTAAAACGTGGTGTTGACGCATTAGCAAATGCAGTAAAAGTAACTCTTGGACCAAAAGGAAGAAATGTAATTATTTCGAAATCTTTTGGCGGACCAACTGTAACCAAAGATGGAGTTTCTGTAGCAAAAGAAGTTGAATTGAAAGATGCTCTTGAAAATATGGGAGCACAAATGGTGAAAGAAGTAGCTTCTAAAACTAATGATTTGGCTGGAGATGGAACTACAACGGCTACCGTATTAGCACAAGCAATCGTAAAAGAAGGCTTGAAAAATGTTGCTGCTGGTGCCAATCCAATGGATTTAAAACGCGGAATTGACAAAGCAGTTGAAGCAATTGTAGCTGATTTAGGAAAACAAGCTCAAGAAGTAGGTTCGTCATCTGAAAAAATTAAACAAGTAGCTTCAATTTCTGCTAATAATGATGAAGTAATTGGTGATTTAATTGCCACTGCTTTTGGAAAAGTAGGAAAAGAAGGTGTAATCACCGTTGAAGAAGCTAAAGGAACTGATACCTATGTAGATGTTGTAGAAGGAATGCAATTCGATAGAGGATATTTATCTCCTTATTTTGTTACCAATCCAGAAAAAATGAATGTAGAGTTAGACAATCCTTACATTCTTTTGTATGATAAAAAAGTATCTTCTCTTAAAGAATTGCTTCCTGTTTTAGAACCGGTAGCACAATCTGGAAAACCATTGCTGATTATCGCTGAAGATGTTGATGGTGAAGCATTATCAACTTTAGTGGTAAATAAATTGCGTGGTGCTTTAAAAATTGCTGCTGTAAAAGCTCCAGGATTTGGAGACAGAAGAAAAGCTATGTTAGAAGACATTGCTATTCTAACAGGCGGAACTGTAATTGCTGAAGAAAGTGGTTACACTTTAGAAAATGCCACTTTAGAGATGCTTGGAACTGCTGAAAAAATCACGATTGACAAAGACAATACAACAATCGTTAATGGTGCAGGAAATGCTGATTTAATCAAAAATAGAGTCAACCAAATCAAAGGTCAAATGGAAACAACGACTTCTGATTATGACAAAGAAAAACTGCAAGAACGTTTGGCTAAATTAGCTGGTGGTGTTGCTGTTCTTTATGTTGGTGCTGCTTCTGAAGTAGAAATGAAAGAGAAAAAAGATAGAGTTGACGATGCCCTACATGCAACTCGTGCTGCTGTTGAAGAAGGAATTGTTGCTGGTGGTGGAGTCGCTTTACTAAGAGCTAAAAATGTTTTAGCAAGCATAAAAGCGGATAATGCAGACGAGGCAACTGGAATTCAAATTGTGTCAAGAGCGGTAGAATCTCCATTGAGAACTATTGTTGAAAATGCAGGTTTAGAAGGATCAGTTGTGGTAGCAAAAGTTTCTGAAGGAAAAGACAGCTTTGGTTACAATGCCAAAACAGATGAATACGTTGACATGTTAAAAGCTGGAATTATTGATCCTAAAAAAGTAACTCGTGTAGCGTTAGAAAATGCTGCTTCAGTTTCTGGAATGATTCTTACTACCGAATGTGCATTAATTGACATCAAAGAAGAAAACGCTGGTGGTGGAATGCCAATGGGCGGTGGAATGCCAGGAATGATGTAATTTTAAAGTACGAAGTTTAAAATACAAAGTACGAAGTTTAAAAAAATCCGCTTAATCGATTGATTGAGCGGATTTTGTTTTTTTATGCTATACCAATTTATTCAATATGAACTCTCTTTTTAAACAGTTTCCATAAAACGGGTATGGTTGTTATGGCAATAATTCCAATTACAATAAATTCGATGTAATGCTTTAAGTCGATTCCAAATTGATTTTTGAATAGTTCATACAAATAATGTCCAGCAAAAATCATGGTAAACGACCATAGAATTGAACCCAGAATATTAAAGAACATGAATTTCTTTTTATCCATTTGTACAATTCCAGCAACTACTGGAGCAAATGTTCGTACAATTGGTAAAAATCTAGCAAAAACGATCGCTTTGGTTCCATATTTATCAAAAAAGTCTTTCGATTGGAATAGATATTTCTTTTTGAAGAAAAAGCTATCTTCTCTTTTAAACAAGTAAGAACCGCTTTTCATTCCTACCCAATATCCCAGCATGTTTCCAAAAATTCCCATCAACGAAATAACTGCGGAAAGAAAAGTAACATTCCAAAAATCACTACCCGTAGAAAACTCTTTCATCAACGATTCGCTGTAAATTCCGCAAAGAAAAAGCAAACTATCGCCTGGAAGAAAAAACCCAGCCAACAATCCGGTTTCGGCAAATACAATAAACAGCACTACATATAATCCAATTTTTATTCCACCAAACTCTAATAAGATGTAGAATTCAGGATTAAAAAGTTGTTTCCAGTCAAAATGAGTCATAAATACTTTGGTATGATTTAAGTCTGTGAAAGTAATTATTATTTCGCTTACCTAATAACTATTTAATAATTTTTTAAAGAAAAACTCCTTACAAATTGCTTTATAAGGAGTTTTGAGGTTTATTTTCTTTCATATTGACAACACATGTGTAGCTTTTCATAATCTTCATTGGTGGCTTTTACCTCATCGGTATCGTGACCAACATTAGCAATGGCTTTTTTAACTTCTAAAAGAGAACATTTCTCTTCATTTAAAATTAAAGCTAACTGATGCGTTTCTACATTCCATACAGCCGATTTAACTCCAACGACTGAAAAAGCAGCTTTCTCAATTCGTTTTTTACATAAATCGCAATTGCCATTTACTTCAATGATATATTTGGCATTTTTATTTTTTTTCTCTTGTGCTTGTGTTGAAAATGCTACAACTAGTAACATTATTCCGAATACTATGTTTTTCATTATTTCAAATTTTAATTGTTATTTTATTTTAAATCGTAAACCTGCGTAATACATTTGACCAAAAACTGGTGCGTAAATTATAGAAGTATCAAAAGTGGCTCCAAAAGGATTATTTGCCCCTAAAATTGCTTTTTCTTGTCTATAGTTTCCTATGTTTTCTCCACCAACATATACTTCAAATGTTTTAGAAAAAACTTTGGTTATTTGCATGTTCATTACTGCAAATGAGTTAGAAAATTGTGGCATTTGATCATTACTTGGATTACTTGCCGTATAAGGCAATTGCTGTTTTCCTAACCAATTAAAAGTATAATCAAATTTCCATTGCTGACCTTTAGATTTTACATGTGTGCTGTATTCTAAATTACCAAAAAAACGATGTTTTGCCTGTAGTGGTCGCTGAAAACTTCCTGACAAATAATCGGTAGCAATATCATAATACTTGTAGGCTGTTCTCAAATTTAGATGCTTGATGACCTCATAATTAAAATCCAATTGGAAGCTATTGGCAAACGAATTTCCTTTTAAGTTATAGAACAAAACTTGCTGAGGCGATTGAAATAAATCAACGATGGCTTGATTTTGGAAATCGGTTCTGTAAAAATCTAAAGTAACATCGGCAGGTTTACCTAATAACTGAAAATTCTGTGTAAAACTAACCCCATAATTCCATGCGATTTCTGGATTCAAACCATAGATTTTTCCATTAGAATCCAAAACCGAAAAAACTCTGGAACTAGCAAAAAGCTGTTGGTTTTCGGCATAAATATTGGCAGCGCGTTTTCCTCTACCTGCAGAAAAACGAATAACTGCTTTCTCCCAAGGATTATATCGAACGTGTAATCTTGGAGTTACAAAAACACCAAGTCGATTGTGATAATCTACTCTTCCACCTAAAATCATACTGAATTTATCGTTGTTATCGTAGATATATTCAAAGAACGTTCCCACCGAATTATCAATACGACTCACATCCGAAAGATTGACAAACTCATCATATTTATCGTACGTAAAATTCACACCAGTGGCAAATTTGTGCATTGTATTACTAATAATGGAATTGAAAATCAAATTGGAATAATAGCTTTGTTGCTTAATATTGTATTGATTCAAACCAAAATATGAATCTTGATTGTGATTGCTATAGGCATTTTGAAATCCGATGCTTTGATACGGCATATCTTTAAAAACATAACCTACTTTGGACGTAAAATCAAATCGATTGGTATTGATTTCTGAACCCCAATAATTGGTGGTTAGTTTGTCTCTATTTTTATCAAAATTCAATTGACCAGTTTGTTTTTCATCTTTCATATATTTGAAATTGATGAACGAAACCCAACCCGTTTCTGGATTAGTATACTGCCATCGGTTGACCACATTCACCTGTTTACCCAATGGATTGTCTAAAAAACCATCGTTATTCATGTCGTTTTTAGCAACCCTAGCATTTCCATGAAGGTACAAACTTGTAGCCCATTTATCGGAAACTTTGGTATTGAAATGGGTGTTCAATTCAAATCGAGAATCGGTTGCTCCATAAGCGTTTAAAAAAAACGGAATGTCTTTCATCGGTTTGATTAATTCGGTGTTGATTTGTCCCGAAATACTTTCATAACCATTAACTACGCTTCCAGCACCTTTTGTTATTTGAATGCTCTCTACCCAAGTTCCTGGCGTGAATGACAAACCATAAGCTTGAGAAGCACCACGTACCGAAGGGATATTTTCTTCGGTTATCATTAAATAAGGCGAAGTCAAACCTAACATTTTGATTTGCTTAGTTCCTGTTAAGGCATCCGAAAAATTGACGTCAATAGACGGATTAGTTTCAAAGCTTTCGGCCAAATTACAACAAGCCGCTTTGAGCAATTCTTTGCTAGAAACGACCGAAGTATTGGCTGTTTTAGTAAGCGATTTTTGTATTCCTTTTTTATTCAATTCTACTTTAACTTCTTTCAATTTTTCTTGAGAAAAGACACTTGCAGAAATGAGCAGCATTAGGAATAATGCTATTTTTTTCATGATAATAAAATTTAATTGTTATTCATTAAAATATTGGAAACTACTCAATAGTGTTTCTAAATGAATTACAATTAAATTAGGCGTAAAAGGTATATTGGCTGTACAAGAGATATAATGGAGGCGCATTTACATTGCAATAATACGCTGGAATAGCTCTTTTTTTGAAGTGAATAGTATTGGTAAAAACAGATGGTTCCCATTGGTGGTCTACCAAATTATAATTCGCATCTACCGAAAAAATCTTGACTACAATTTGATCTGATTTTTCGTTGGATTTAATGATTTTGTTTTTACAACATTTGGATTCTTTTTCAACTTTTCCGCAACAATCTTTCTCTATTTCTAGAAAATTGGAATTTGTATTTATGGAAACCGATGCAATTTCATTATCGCAATAATGCACATTAAAAGCCAATCCCAAATTGGAAACCAATAGGAAGAACGCTAAAAATAAACTTATTTGCTTTTTGAAATTCATATTGCAAAGGTAAATAATAGAAACAGACTAATTTTAAATATTTGTTAAAAGATTACAATTCAAACTCTTGTCCTAGCATTGGAACAACGCAATCAAAACCATACTGTTCGTTTATTTTTATTCGAAGTTCGTCAGCCGGTTGGTTTTCACCGTGTACGATAAACACTTTTGTAGGTTTGTTTTCCAATGCAGAAAGCCAATGCAACAAATCACTTTGATCACCATGTGCTGATAAACTTTCAATTTCAACAATGTTGGCTTTAACATCATAATATTTTCCTCGAATTTTAATATCGATGGCGCCTTCCAACAATTTTCTACCGCGTGTTCCTTCCGCTTGATAGCCCACAATAATCACGGTAGTTTCTGGCAAACCGATATATCGTTCTAAATAACTCAACACTCTACCGCCAGTGATCATTCCGCTGGCAGCAATGACAACTTTAGGACGTTTATCGTAAATTGTATTGATCGTTTCCTGATAATCGGATACCATAAAAAACATTTTGCACATCGCTATACAATCTTCATCAGATAGTTTGTGCCACTTTTTATTGTTTTGAAAAATTTCTAAAACACTTATTCCCATGGGTGTATCAATGATATAGGGAATATCTGGAATTTTACCTTCTTCCTTCAATTGCCACAACAAATACATAATCGTTTGGGCACGCTCTACGGCAAAACTCGGAATAATGACCGTTCCTCCTTTGGAATATGTATTATTTATGTAGGTTTCTAATAGTAATTTCACATCTTCATCGGGATGAATGCGATTGCCATAGGTGCTTTCAATAAAAATATAATCTGCTTTTTGAGGCTTGGTTGGAGCATACATTAACACGTCGTCGTCTCGACCAATATCGCCCGAAAAAACTAATGTTTTGCCCTCAAGCGTCAGTGCAATAGAACAGGCGCCTAAAATGTGTCCAGCATTAGAAAAAACAGCCGAAATCTCCGCATCTAAATGCACCGTTTCTTTTTCTTTGATAATTCTGAAATGCGGAAAAACACTCTCAGCCTGAGCTACATTATACAAAGGTTCTGCAATTTCGTGTTTGGAATACTTTCCTTCGTTGGCTTGATTGGCTTCTTCTTCTTGAATTTTGGCACTATCCAACAAAATCAATTTAGAGATTGCTACCGTTGGACTTGTTGCATAAATTTTGCCTTCAAATCCTTGATTGACTAATCTTGGCAACCATCCGCAATGGTCCAAATGTCCGTGAGTTAACAAAACAAAATCGATGGTTGAAGGAAGAATTGGCAAGGGTTCCCAATTGAGTTCGCGCAAAGGTTTTATTCCCTGAAATTGTCCACAATCTACTAAAATTCTAATTCCGTTGCTCTCAATAAGTGTTTTGGAACCGGTTACTGTTCCAGCACCTCCAATAAATGATACTTTCATGACTTGATATATTTACATAAATCGGTAACTTCTTTCAACACGTTTTTTATTCTATTCGGACTCAAACCGATTCGTTCTAAACTTTCTGAATTATTGATTAACTCATTGGCTAAGATAACATCCAAAACCAATAATTTATCTTTTTCTGCTAAAGAAAGTGTTGTCAAACACGTTACAGGATACAATTTATCTTTATCTATTTTGGCTCTTAAATTTTCTTTTTTAGGATAATCCCAACTCAACATATTTATGTTGGAACAGTTGCCAAAAGCTATAGCATCAGAACTGAATCGGTTATTGGTCACAATCCAACAACTGGTAATTTTATCGCTATTGGTATAAATAGATTGCTTTCTATCCTTTAAATCATTGAATCGAGACAAAATATACATGGGTACTTTTACATCAGAAACCACATCCCTACCCGCATGAAATTTACATTCAATCATGCCAATCTCATCGTCTTTTTTGATGACGACATCAATTTCATGTGACACACATTTGCCTTGAAGAATTAAATTGGTTTGCGTTTTATAATCTTCAGAAGCAAAAAGTCGAGCGATGTATTTCTCAAAGAAGAAACCTGCTGGACCAAGCATTTGAATTGCAGACCGCAAATTATATTGTGCGGCATGAGAATTGGATGCTTTTTTAAGCAATCCAAAAGCCATTTTATAGATTTGCTTGGTGGGAATACCGTCGTAGATTTCGCCTTTAATGGATTGCAATATAGACTCTACCACATCTGTAGCAGCACCCGATTTTAAGAGTGATTTTTTTAGTTTTTCTGGTTCAAATTCTACGATATTTCCAGAATGTTTTACAACTTTCATCAACGATAACTTTTCGTACATAAAGTTACGAAAAATAACTACACCTTTATTTTTTTCTGATAATAAAAAGCTGGAATAAAAAGAATTAAAAATATCGGTTGGATGATGAATCTTCTGATGTAGAACAAGTTCATTTTATTGGTTTCCCCAAATTTCATCATGATAAAAAAGAAACTTATCATCAATACAATTCCGAGAACGGAATACAAAAAAATAGAAAATTTTACAATTTTAGCATCATTAAAAATGAGTCGTAAAAGCCCTAGTGAAATCATTGAATTGAGGTAATAACGAAATCCTAAACTGAAAAACAATTTAATTACATTCAGCTTTGGCAGCGGTAAATTAATAAAATTTGAAGTTTTAAAATACTCCAAAAAAGGATCGTAAAAAAGCGAATCTTCAAAAGCTCTAATTGCTATAAGAAGCATGATTAGAAATAAGCCAGCTGCTAATTTTAGCTTATTATTTAGTATTTTTTTTAGCATAAAACGAATATTTATTAACCCAAACAACCCACAGTAGAAATACAACTCCATAAATAAAAAGAGGAAAAATCACACCATGTAAAATATGTTCGTATTGTGGAAAATGGAAAATTGCCATAGACAGAAGTGCTATTCTAAGCAGGTTAAAAACATGTACTAACAAGCTTCCAGATACAATAAAAAATAATGTCTGCTTGAATTTTCCTGTGAAAGCAATTACAAAACTAATAAAAAGAATAATCACACTCAATGCGTTACAGCCTTCTATAATTCGGGCAACCCATTTATCGTGATAAAATAATTTAACACTAGCTTCCTTCGGATTGGGCATGGTATACGAATGATCGTCAAATACCGAAAGTACTTTTTGAGATTGATTCGCGACCATTTGTGTAAAACCATCAACTTCAAAATTAGCCTGATTGTACTGACCTAGATACTTTTCGTAAATAACCGTAAGTATTAGATACGTTACCGCAAATTTTGTTAGAAAAATAAGAAACGGTTTAAACTGTATGAAGTATTCTTTCAAAATGTAATTTTTAACAAATTTTAGGTAAAAGTAAGAAATTGCATTGGTTACTTTTGCAAAAAAATTGAATATGAATTTTGACCATTTAAAACCCGAAGTAATACGTCTACTTTCAGCCGAAAGTAAAAGCCGTGATAAGAAACTAAAAAATCTTTGCCAATTTTTATCAGACAATATTGATTATTACAATTGGGTTGGATTTTATTTTGCTAACCACGAAACCAAAACATTGCATCTTGGTCCTTACGTTGGTGCTGAAACAGATCATACCGTTATTCCGTTTGGAAAAGGCATTTGCGGACAAGTAGCCGAGTCGAATGCAAATTTTGTAGTTCCCGACGTATCGGCACAAGACAATTACATAGCATGTAGCTTTACCGTGAAATCGGAGATCGTGGTGCCATTATTTGTAAACGGTATCAATATTGGTCAAATAGACATTGATAGTCACGTTATTGATCCTTTTACTGAAAAAGATGAGCGCTTTTTAGAATTTGTAAATCAAGAAGTTGCAAAATTATTCTAAAGAATACTTTTTTATTTGTCTAATCAAAAAAGAAGATTATCTTTGCACACGAATTAGGAAAATCCTTTTTCATACATAATAATCATTTAAATAATATTGGAATGTATTTAACTAAAGAAACAAAAGCTGAAATCTTCGCTAAACACGGAGGAAAAGCTGAGAACACTGGCTCTGCTGAAGGGCAAATCGCTTTGTTCACATTCAGAATTAACCACTTAACTGGACACTTGAAAGCAAATCGTCACGATTACAACACAGAGCGTTCGTTAGTGAAATTGGTAGGTAAAAGAAGAAGTCTTTTAGACTACTTAAAGAAAAAAGATATCAACAGATATCGTGAGATCATTAAAGAATTAGGTATTAGAAAATAATACATATCTTAAAGAGGTGCTTGCGCGCCTCTTTTTGTTTTAAAATAAATAAGAAAAGTTTCGGTTTTTCATTGGGTTACAAACAACTACTAGCACACACAACAACAACACAACTAACCTAATAGTTTAAACGAATTAAATTTTTATGATTCCAAAAGTAACCCAAGAAACAATCGATTTAGGTGATGGCAGAAGCATCACAATCGAAACAGGTAAATTAGCAAAACAAGCCGATGGTTCGGTTGTTGTTAGATGCGGAGATTGTATGCTTTTAGCTACAGCTGTATCGGCAAGAACTTCTAATCCAGGAGTTGACTTTTTACCTTTAACAGTAGATTACCGTGAAAAATTTGCAGCAGCAGGACGTTTTCCTGGTGGATTTTTCAAAAGAGAAGCGCGTCCAAGTGATAGCGAAGTATTAACCATGCGTTTGGTTGACCGTGTATTGCGTCCGCTTTTCCCAGATGATTACCATGCAGAAACACAGGTAATGATTCAATTAATGTCGCACGACGAAAATGTGATGCCTGATGCTTTAGCTGGATTAGCAGCATCTGCAGCATTGGCTGTTTCAGACATTCCATTCTACAACTTAATTTCTGAAGTACGTGTAGCACGTATTGACGGAAAATTCGTTATCAATCCGAGTAGAGCCCAATTAGAATTATCTGATATCGATATGATGATTGGAGCTTCATTAGATTCTGTTGCGATGGTTGAAGGTGAGATGAAAGAAATTTCAGAAGCAGAAATGGTAGAAGCTATCAAATTTGCTCATGAAGCTATCAAAGTTCAAATTCACGCTCAATTGCGTTTACAAGAAGCATTTGGCAAAAAAGAAATTCGTACTTACGAAGGTGAGAAAGAAGACGAAGCTGTTTATGCTAAAGTAAAAGCTTATGCCTATGACAAATGTTATGCAATTGCTCAAGAGGCTTCAGGTAAAAGTGAAAGAGGAGAAAAATTTGCTGCTGTAAAAGAAGAAGTAAAAGCTTTATTTACAGAAGAAGAATATGCTGAAAATGCCGATTTAGCTGGATTAGTTGGAAAATATTTCTACAAAACCAACAAAGAAGCCGTTCGTAATGTAATCCTTGAATTAGGAATTCGTTTGGACGGAAGAAAAACTACAGAAATCAGACCTATTTGGTGTGAAACTGATTATTTACCTTCTGTTCATGGTTCTTCTTTATTTACTCGTGGAGAAACTCAAGCCTTGGCAACAGTAACTCTAGGAACTTCAAGAGAAGCTAATCAAATTGATTCTCCATCGGAACAAGGAGAAGAAAAATTCTATTTGCACTACAATTTCCCACCATTCTCAACTGGTGAAGCTAAACCTTTAAGAGGAACTTCAAGAAGAGAAGTTGGTCACGGAAACTTGGCGCAACGTGCTTTAAAAAATATGATTCCTGCTGATTGTCCTTATACTATCCGTGTAGTTTCTGAAGTATTAGAATCAAATGGTTCTTCTTCTATGGCTACGGTTTGTGCAGGAACAATGGCATTGATGGATGCTGGAGTTCAAATGGTAAAACCCGTTTCTGGTATTGCTATGGGATTAATCACTGATGGTGAAAAATTCGCTGTGCTTTCTGATATCTTAGGTGATGAAGATCATTTAGGTGACATGGACTTTAAAGTAACTGGAACGAAAGACGGAATTACGGCTTGTCAAATGGATATCAAAATTGAAGGATTGCGATATGACATTATGGAACAAGCTTTAGGTCAAGCTCGTGATGGACGTATGCATATTTTAGGAAAAATCACTGAAACTATTGCTACTCCAAGAGCGGATGTTAAAAAACATGCTCCAAAAATCATTACCAGAACTATCCCTGGAAACTTTATTGGTGCCTTAATTGGTCCTGGTGGAAAAGTAATTCAAGAACTACAAAAAGCTACAGGTACCACTATTGTAATTAATGAAGTTGATGAGCAAGGTGTTGTTGAAATTCTTGGAACAGATCCAGACGGAATTGCAGCAGTATTGGCTAAAATTGACTCTATTATTTTTAAACCAGTAGTTGGTGAAGCTTATGAAGTGAAAGTAATCAAAATGCTAGATTTTGGAGCGGTTGTAGAATATACTGCAGCACCAGGAAATGAAGTTTTATTACACGTATCTGAATTAGCTTGGGAACGCACTGAAAACGTTGCCGATGTAGTAAAAATGGGTGATGTATTTATGGTTAAATACTTAGGTGTTGATCCAAAAACCAGAAAAGAGAAAGTGTCTAAAAAAGCACTTTTACCAAGACCTCCAAGAGAAGAGAAAAAAGATGCTCCACAAGGTTAATTGATTTAAAATTAATTCATAGAAAACCCCAATTCAATAAAATGAATTGGGGTTTTTGTTTTGTAAAAAATTAAATACTTACATTTGAAAATACCAAAACCAAAACTATGGAATTCATTATATTTATTTTAGCTGTTAGTATTTTTATCTTATTCAACAACTTTTATACTATTAAAAAAGAAAATAGTTTTATAAAGTCAATTCTAGATAAATATAATGAGGAAAGTACTATTCTAAAAAAAGAAATTGCCGAACTCAAAAAAACTATTGAAGGTAAAGTAATTTCAAATGAACCTACGATAGAAAGAGAAGAAATTAAAATTCCTGAACCCGAAATTATTCCAGAAAGTTTTATCGAAAACACACCGATAAGCACACCTTCTACTGAAGAACAAATTATTCCAAATGAAATTTTACAAGAAGAAACGCAACCTATAGCAACTCCAATTATTGAGGAGCCTATCTATACTTATGATAATCAAATTTCGCCAAAAGAAGTAAAACAAATTCCGATTGAAGAAAAAGTATACGAAGAAAGTGCTTTCTCCAAATTCATTAAAAAAGCCGAAAAACAATTTGCAGATAATTGGACTGGAATTTTGGGAACTGCCATCATGGTTCTCGGAATTGGATATTTGAGCATCTACACAGCAATGAAAGTTGCACCTCTATTTCGTGTATGCATCTTATGGTTATACTCTGGATTACTCGTTAGTTCTTACTATATCTTAAAGAAAAAAGAAAAATGGAACACTACAGGTTTGTGGCTTCGAAGTGCTGGTGCTAGTTTGTTTTTATTTGGATGTTTTGGCGCTTCTCAAATTCCGGCGTTGACCTTTATCAGTAATCCTATTGGCAGCTATTCATTGATTGGATTGGGTATCGCTTTGAATCTGTATGTGGGATATATCATTAAAAAACAGACTTTTTTATCGCTCCATGTAATTTTGAGTATGCTGATTTTATGTGTCGTTCCCGAAAAGATTTTGGCAACATTTATCTTAGCATCGGTTACAGCAACTATTGGAATTATATTGTCCTACAAAGAAAAATGGGAATACCATTTACTTATTGTCATTACCGCTTTTGTCATTTTTGATATTTGGTTTACAGCACAAGGAACAAAGCTTTCGTTAACCGAAAATATTTATGCAATTCTAGGAATTATAGCGGTTGCAGGAAGTTGTATGGTAATGCAATATCGAAAATTTTACGAAAATACTTTTTTTGACAAAACCGCTTTTATCACACATTTAACCAACTGGTTTTTATTTGCCACGGGCTTAATTTTACATGCTACCGGAAGCAAATTCAAAACTTTTATTCTCTTCTTTGGCGCAATTATTTGTTTGTTCATAGCTTTAAAAGCCAGAAAAAGAAAAATCTACTGGTTATATCATTTAGACGGAATGGTAGCATTTATCTTGCTAGCACTGAGCGTCATCATGCTCAACGATTGGAATGTTGGTTTGGATATAATTGCCTGCATTTTATATGCTATCGTACTGGTTTGCCTATTTGTGGTTTACAGAGAAAAAGAAACTTTGTTGTACAAAATTTTTCTTGGAATCAATCATGTTGTATCCGTTGCACTTATTATTTTCTGTGCTTTAATGGTGAGCGATTCATTAGACATTAAAAACATTACCAATGCTTTAGCTTCTACTATTGCACTATCTATTCTTGCCATTGCGGTACCAATGTATTCTTCTATAAAAAAGGATTTTGAAACTGTTGATGCTTTTTTTGGAGCTAAAAAACTTAGTTTAAACGGATTATTAGCCATAGTCTTTTCGATATTTGTGATTTTGAAAAGCAACGATGTTTTAACCCATAATTTATTTGTTGTAGTCGTTTATGGAATCGCTATTATTTGGTGTTCTCTAAGAATGAAATTCGAAAATAATACCTTTGATATTGGAAGATTGTTTTTCTTAACTCTTAGTATTTTCGTTGGAGTTTTTGTCATTAAAATTCAAGATAAATCTTATTTCGATTTTATGTTTGCTGTCGGATTATTTGCCGTAATAGTATTCAATTGGATGGTTAAAGATTTCTACAAAACCGATTTCATCATACGCTTTTTGGCAATTATTGGGATGAACGCTTTGCTACTTCTATTGGTTTACAAATATTTGCCTCATTATCAAATTATCCAAATTTTTAGTTTGTTTGGAATCGCTTTGTGCAATCATGAATTTCTTTGGATTAATCACAAAAGAAATAGTCTTACCAATGATAATCAAACCTTATTATACTTTTTCTATTATTTATTTGCCGTTATAGGAAGTGTTCTATTTTTATACCATAGCTCCGACTTTTCAACTACTGAAATTGGACTAACCTGCATCGGAATTTCGGCTATTGAATTGTATGTTTTATTTGCGAAACGAATCAGAAACCATTCAGAAGAAATTACGAATGAATGGAATAAATTCAACTTATTGAATTCCGAATTACTTCTTTACAACATCGTTTTATTTAGCTTTTCATGCTTGCAAGAAGAATATATTGCTGTTTCTTTCGGAATTTTCTCCATCATAACTTTTGTTGGATTTCAAAAATTTATCGAATTCAAACGATTCAACAATTATTCGTTTGTACTACTAATTGTTAGTGCAATTATGACCATTTTTATAGCCTTTGATAATTACTATGAAAAAGAAAAAACTGTAGTTTACTTAACTCAAGTGGCTGCCATTCTGATTTCTGTTGGCTATTCTTATTTGCAATTTCAAAGCCAAGAAGAGAAAGGAAAACGTTTTACTGTCGCACTTACTTACATACAGAATGTTTGGATTGTATTGTTACTGCTAATTCAAGTAGATTTGAGTTATATGCCAATGATCTTGATGGTTTTGGCGTTAGTTAATTTCTGGCTAATTGCAAATAATAAAATTAAAATCGAATTTCATTTTGTACCAATAATTGCTTTTTTAGCCATCGTTCTTTCTGTCTATTACAGTTTCGACAAACTCAACCATTTCAATACCATCGATTGGATTTTGCAACTAAGTAGTGTTGCTTTAGGATTAATGTTAACCGTTTTTATCAATAAGAAAGAACAAGAAGAATCATTGAAATATTATTATCAAATCACACTCAACGTTTGGCTTTCTTTGATTATGTTTTCGCAATTGCCTCACAAATGGTTACCTGTTTTTTGGGCTTCAACTGCCATTTTGAACTTGTATCTGTATTTCAGAAAAATCAGCCAAGAGAAAAATATTAGTTTAACTTACTATTTATTGGCGAATCTTCATTTAGGATTTTTGAGTTTCAATTTTTATGAATCTAAATTTCTAGCCATTTACCTATTAATCTTTGCTTTGTTGGCAGTTTACATTTACTTGGCCTACAAATGGATGGAAATCTTCAAACACAAAAACAGTTTCTTGATTTATCCTGCAACATTGAGTATTGGTTGCTTTTTATACTTAACATTCGACAAAGGCATCTTGACGTTCTTCTGGATTTTAGAAGCTTTAGGCTTATTAATTTTAGGGATTTTACTCAAAGAGAAATATTTCCGATATGTTTCACTTTCATTGGTTGGTTTGTGCATCATCCGATTAATGTTCTTTGATTTATCTAATGCCGATTTCTTGATTAGAGCTATGGTTTTACTGGGCGTTGGTGTTGTTTTATTGGTAATGAATAGTTTGTTTAAGAAGTATAAAGATCGATTTGAGTAGATTGTAGAACGTGCTAATTTGCTTTGTTTTGAAAACGGCGAATTCTTTTTTCTAAAAGTTAAAATTCAATTTTAACACTATTTATCAGAAAAAAAGAAATACTTTTACGTAGGAACATTCTTCTTTTTTATACATAAAAAATTGATTTTCAATGCTTTTACAAAACAAACCTTTCAAGAATCTTATTAATTTAACGCTTATTTTGTTTTGTAGCATTACTTTACATAGTCAAAATAATGAGTCCAATTCTATACATGATTGGTTCGATTCAAAAATTGGAAAAGAAAATTTATCCATAAATAATGGGAAGCTTTTATTGAATTATGACAGGGTTTTTGAGAATAATGACCGATTTTATTTTAAAAATTATGTTTCGGGTTCTGTTCTTTATGAAGGGCAGATTTACAACAACATAACTTTAAATTACGACATTTTCAAAGACGACCTGATTATAAAACCAATGGGTGAGAATGATAAAACTCCTATCATACTCCCAAAAGAAAAAGTTCAGTCTTTTACCTACGAGCAAAAAAAATATGTCAATTTGAATTACTCCGAATCTAAAAACCCTGAATTTGTTAGTGGTTTTTATGAAGAAGGATTCGTTGGGAATTTTGTTAGTTTTTATGTAAAACATTATAAAACCAGAACCGAAAGAATTTATAATGACAAACCCTATGATGATTTTACCGAGAAGATGAGCTTTGTCGTTTTGTATAAAAATGAATTTTATTCGATAAGTTCTAAAAAAAGCATTGTATCAATCTTTCCTGAGTATAAAAAATCTATCAATGAATTTTACTCCAACAATGATTATTTGATAAAAATTGATAAAGTTCGTTTTTTTTCAAATCTATTCAGTTTTTTAACCTCACTATCTGGTAAATAAAAATCAAATGAGAAAATTTTTACTCTCCTTCCTTCTTTTATTTCAAGTCGCTGTTTTTGCACAAGACAAGCAAGACACGTTCTCATTTGACTTTAATGATGTTACTATTAAAACAGCTCTTGAAACGATTGAAAAATCTACAAATTTCAAATTTTATTTTGAAGAAGAATGGCTTATAGAAAACAAATCAATTTTAAATATTAGTCTTAAAAACAAAACTATTGATGAAGTTCTAAATCAGATTCTGAACCAAACAGACATCAATTATTTCATTGATAAAAACAAAATAATTTTATCAAAACACAACATCATTCGTGAAAAATTACCCGATGATTTTTTTGAAAAACAAGTAGATCCAAAAAACAAGTCTTTAGACAATATGCCTATTTTCTACAAAGACAATGATTCTTTAATCACTAGTTCGAAAAGATTAGATAAAGTGACTGTTATTGGTAAAGAAAGTAAAAAATCGGAGAAAAAAACTTGCCTTCTTTCGGGTCATTTAATAGACGCGAAAACTGGGCAGCCATTATCAAATGTATTAGTAAAAGTTCAAAATAAAAAAATTAGCACCCTAACAGATAGCGACGGATATTACAAACTGACTGTTCCTGTAGGTGTAAATTACATTGAAACAGAGTACATAAGTCATAACCGATTGGTAAAAAAAGTAGTACTTTATAACGATGGAACACTAAACCTAAAACTTGAAGAAAAAGTAAATCTACTGGACGAAGTAGTGATTAGTGCCAAGAAAAGTGAGAATGTAAAATCGGCTGTTACTGGTGTTACATCAATCAATATTGAAGGAATAAAAAACATTCCATTAGTATTGGGAGAACGCGATATTTTTAAAGTGGCTACCATACTTCCAGGGGTGAAGCAAACCGGCGAAGGTTCTGCAGGTTATAATGTTCGTGGAGGTAAAGAAGATCAAAATTTAATTCTACTCGATAACGGATTGATTTATAATCCAGCACATTTTTTTGGTTTTTTCTCTTCGGTAAATCCGTTTACCACAAAAAAAGCAAACATCTACAAAGGAAGTATTCCAGCTGAATTTGGCGGAAGATTATCTTCGGTTTTTGATATTACCACCAAAAACGGAAATCCGACAAAATTTTCTGGTGAAGGCGGTATCGGACCCGTTACCAGTAATTTATCACTTAGTACTCCAATCGTAAAAGATAAATCAAGTTTATTAGTTGGTGTTAGAGGAACCTACTCGGGCTGGATTTTACGTTCATTAAAGAATAAATCACTAAAAAATAGTCAGGCTTCTTTTTATGATGCAATTCTAAAATACAATCATAAAATTAATGAGAAAAACAATTTAGAATCTACTTTTTACTACAGTCACGACGCTTTTAGTATTTCCTCCGATTCATTGTACAAATACAGCAATCGATTAATTTCTCTAAAATGGGATCATACATTTAACGAAAAGAACAAAGGATCGTTGATTTTCACCAATAGTGAGTACAAATTTTTTATTGATTACAATGGTAGCGAACTCAAAGCTTTTGACTTTGGATATAAAGTAAACGAAAGTCAGGCAATTTTAAAATTAAGCCATACTTATAATGAGAAACACAAATTTAACTATGGTCTTTCAAGCAAACTATACGGAATAAATCCTGGATATTTGAATCCGAGAAACCCAGCATCGGCTATAATTCCTGTTTCAATTGAAAAAGAACGAGGTATTGAATCGGCTGCCTATTTCTCGGATACGTTTAAAGTAAATTCGAAATTGTTGCTTGATTTGGGATTGCGCTATTCGAGTTTTTCAGCTTTAGGAGCATCATCCCAAAGAGTATATCAAGAAAATGTTCCTTTAAGTGATGCTACGGTTATTGAAACAAGAAATTACAATAACAATGAAGTCATTAAAACCTATGGTGGATTTGAACCGCGTTTTTCTGCTCGATATATTATTGGAGACAACCTTTCGCTAAAAGGAAGTTATGACAAAACCTACCAATACATTCACTTATTATCAAGCAATACTACACAATCACCTACTGACACTTGGAAACTTTCCGATTTGAACGTAAAACCCCAACTGGCGCAACAATTTTCGTTAGGATTGTATAAAAACATTCCAAAACACGATATCGAATTAAGTTTAGAAGGATATTATAAAACATCTAGCAACTTTTTAGATTACAAAGTAGCTGCTCAATTGCTACTAAACGAAAACATTGAAACCCAATTGCTACAAGGAAAAGGTAAAGCTTATGGTCTAGAATTTCTTATCAAGAAAAATAGCGGCAGATTGAACGGATGGATTGGATATACTTATTCTAGAACCTTTGTAAAATTAGACAGTCAATTTAGCGATGAACGCGTAAACAATGGCAACTATTTTCCAGCTAATTTTGACAAACCACATGACGTAAGCATCGTATTAAATTATCGTTTCACAAAACGTTATAGTTTTTCGAGCAATTTTATCTATCAAACAGGAAGACCTATAACATACCCTATTGGTCGTTATACCTACGGCAATGCAGAATACACTTTATATAGTGATAGAAATCAATACAGAATTCCAGACTATTACCGATTAGACATTGGATTTAATGTTGAAGGAAATCATAAAATTAAAAAATTAGCTCACGGCTTTTGGAACATATCAATTTATAATGTTTTAGGAAGAAACAATCCGTATTCCATTTATTTTGTCACAGAAAATGGTCAGATAAAAGCGTATAAAACATCCATTTTTGCGATTCCAATTCCTACGATAACCTATAACTTTAAATTTTAGTTATTATGAAAAATTTAAAATACTATATTCTTTTTTTGGTAGTAACTTCAATACTTACTAGTTGTACAGATCCTTATGTATTGAGAACTACTAATTATGAAGAAGCGATTGTTGTGGAGGCTACCATTACCAATGAATTGAAGCATCAAGAAATAAGATTAACAAAAACCTATCGTCTAGAAGACACAGCTCCAACAGTCGTTTCAGATGCGGTGGTTACTGTTTATGACAATTTTGGCAATGACTATCCTTTTGCAGAATTAAATGGAGTTTATGTATCCGTTAATGAATTTCAGGCTCAACCCAATGTAGAATATCATCTTAAAATCATTACTGATGATGGTAAAACTTACACTTCTTCCAACGAAACATTAACGCACGTCAACCCTATTCAAGATGTGGTTCCTACTGTTGTAACTAAAGAAGGTATTAAAGGAGTTGAAATGGTGGTGAACAGTTTTGACCCAACCAATAGTTCTAAATATTATCGGTATGAATATGAAGAAACAAATAAGATTATTGCACCTAAATGGGTTCCAGTAAAAGGAATCGGAATTTTTTCAACAACTCCTAATGGGGGTCTAACAGGAAGTATTAATTTAGTTCCAAGAACCACTGAAGCTAGAGTTTGTTTTAATACCAAAAAATCTGATAAAATTATTATTACAAGTACCAATGATTTATTAGAAGACCGTGTCATTTTTCCAGTACGTTTTATTAAAAGTACCGATTATACAATTGCCAATCGATACAGTATATTTGTAAAACAATATGTTCAAAATTTAGCTTCTTATACCTACTACAAAACTCTAAAAGAATTATCTAGTTCTGATAATATATTATCTCAAAATCAGCCAGGTTTTTTTGCAGGAAACATTAAACGTGTTGAGGATCCTAATGAGAAAGTTATTGGTTTTTTTGAAGTTTCGTCGGTTTCCTCTAAAAGAATATTTTTCAATTACAATCAGGTTTTTCCTAATGACATTACTCCAAAATACCCTTATAAATGCGAAGTTGATCCATTTCATCCAAACGATGATCCTGAACACTTTTTTAAACTTTGCTTCGGATTATCACTCAATTGTAGAGGCTCACAATTAATAAGTGGATTACAAAACAACCAGATTTGTTATTACGATAACGTAAGCGACGTTTATGAAGTTTACGAAATACAATGCGGAGATTGCACATCATTTTCATCTAATATAGTACCTTCATTTTGGATAGATTAAATAAAATAATAGCTCTTTTTTTGATTTCTTTTAGTTCATTTACTTGGGCTCAAAAAGATATTTCAGTAAACACAAGCGAATCTGTTTATATACATTTAAACGCCACTTCTTTTGTGACTGGAGAAACCATATATTACAAGCTGTATTGTTTAAATCCAAATGGTTTCACTGCTAGTAACATCAGTAAAGTTGCTTATGTTGAGCTAATCGACGACCATAAAAAAATTATTTTTAATCATAAATTGTTCTTAGAAAAAGCATCTGGACAAGGTGATTTTTTCATTACGGCATCTATTCCAACTGGGACTTATAAATTGATAGGCTACACTAAATGGATGTTAAACAAAACAAATTCAAAATCATTTGAAAGCGATATAACGATTATCAATCCATTTCAAACAGAAAATGACAACAAAATAAGTTCAAAAAGCTTAAAAGATAGCAACATAGAAAAGCTAGGTGCTGAAAATGTAGTTGAATTAAACAAAAAAAACTATTCCACTAGAGAAAAAGTTGACTTAAAAATCAACAACCTGTCCAAAGGAAATTACTCACTTTCTGTGAGAAAAATTGAAGATTTACCTAGGATTAAAAGTTGGAATGCCGTTGAGTTTTCAAAAAAAGAAAACTATGATAACATACCAAATTCATCGATTGCTGTTTTGCCAGAACTTCGAGGTGAAATTGTTTCTGGAACTATAACATCCAAAAATGAGGCTCCAATAAACAATATTGCTGTAGCACTTTCAATTCCTGGAAAGGCATTTGAATTTAAACTTGTCAAGACTAACAAAGATGGAAAATTTATTTTCAATTTAGACAAAGCCTATTACGAACCCAATTGCATCATCCAAGTTTTAAGTAATTACAAAGAGGATTACACCATTACATTAGACAATCCAACAACATTTGACACATCATCAATTACGATTGAAAACGATGCTAAATTATCTTCCGAGCTAAAATCAATTATTGAAGAACATTCTGTAGCCAGCCAAATTGAGAATACTTATTTTGAGAAAAAAGCAGATACATTAGCTAGAACAATTCCTGAAGCATTATTTTATGAACCAACTGCTAAAGAATATATTTTAGATAATTACACTCGTTTCCCTACCATTAAGGAAACTATAACAGAAGTAGTAAAAGAGATGCATTACTACAACAAAAACAATGTTTATTCTTTGTATCTAAGTGATTACGATCCAAACACTGAAATTGAGGAGCCACCATTGGTATTGATAGACGGACTTTTGGTTCAAGACATTAATGAACTTTTAGAATACAAAGCGGTAAATATTTATAAAATTTGTATCATCAATCAAGGCTATTCTTATGGTAACAAAATTTTTAATGGAGTAATAAGTTTTATTACCAAAAAATATGAATACAACACCAATCTTATTGGTAGTTATATTATCAAAACCTCCATTTCGACACCTTTAGCAAAGAAAAATTATTTCAAACCAGATTATTCAAATGCATTTTTTGAAAGAATTCCAGATTACCGACACCAATTACTATGGATGCCCGATTTGATGGATAATACTCAATTTTCATTTTATACTTCCGACAAAAAAGGGATTTTTGAAATTGTCGTAGAAGGATTTACGTTGGAAGGAACACCAATTACCATCAAAGACTTTTTTGAAGTAAAATAGCTGTTTTTTAAAAAAAATACTTTTATTGTAACTTTTTTGCAACTCATAACGTATAACAACCCGAACACTTTAAAGAAAGGGAGAAAAATAAATGAGACAGCTCAAAATCACCAAGCAGGTAACTAATCGTGAAACTGCTTCCTTAGACAAATACCTACAAGAAATTGGAAAAGTTGACTTAATTACTGCCGACGAAGAAGTAGAGTTAGCACAACGCATAAAAGCAGGTGACCAACGTGCTTTAGAGAAATTAACAAAAGCTAATTTACGTTTCGTGGTATCTGTTGCTAAACAATATCAAAACCAAGGTTTAACGCTTCCTGATTTGATTAATGAAGGAAACTTAGGTTTGATTAAAGCAGCCCAACGTTTTGATGAAACTCGTGGTTTTAAATTCATTTCGTATGCCGTTTGGTGGATTCGTCAATCGATTCTTCAAGCACTTGCAGAACAATCTCGTATCGTTCGTTTGCCATTAAACAAAATTGGTTCTATCAATAAAATCAACAAAATGTATGCTTTATTAGAGCAATCTAATGAAAGACCACCTTCTGCTGAAGAAATTGCAAAAGAACTTGACATGACTGTTAATGACGTAAAAGAATCTATGAAAAATTCTGGTCGTCATTTATCAATGGATGCACCGCTTGTAGAAGGTGAAGATTCTAACCTTTATGACGTATTGCGTTCGGGTGAATCTCCAAATCCTGATAGAGAATTGATTCATGAATCATTGCGTACAGAAATTGAGCGTTCATTAGAAACTTTAACTCCAAGAGAAGCAGATGTAGTTCGTTTGTATTTCGGATTAGGTGACCAACATCCAATGACCTTAGAAGAAATTGGCGAGACTTTCGATTTAACTCGTGAGCGTGTTCGTCAAATTAAAGAAAAAGCTATTCGTAGATTAAAACATACTTCAAGAAGTAAAATCTTGAAAACGTATTTAGGTTAATCCTATAAACGCAACAACAGTTTCAAAACTGTTCGTTTTTTGATTGATGATTGAAACTCCGGCTGATTACCGGAGTTTTGTTTTTTGCAAGGCAAACAAAACTCCGGTCTGTTCGCTTCGCCCGGGTTTCCAGAGTTTTGTTTTTAATAAAAACTTCAAAATTGAAAATTCCTTGTTGAATATTCAACATTAAAAAAAACGTACCTTTGCAAAAGAAATTTAAAAAAATGTTGAATATTCAATGTTGAAAAACGAATTTTGAAATCTACAACACAACACAATCTACAAAATGAAAAACACACTTATCGCACCGTCAGTTCTTGCAGCAGATTTTGCCAATTTACAACGCGACATCGAAATGATTAACAATTCTGAGGCCGATTGGTTTCATATTGATATTATGGATGGCGTTTTTGTTCCGAATATTTCTTTTGGAATGCCTGTTTTAGAAGCTATTGCTAAACATGCTAAAAAAACAATTGATGTTCATTTAATGATAATAGATCCTGATCGCTACATTAAAACTTTTGCAGATTTAGGTTCCAACATACTCACTGTTCATTACGAAGCTTGCACGCACCTTCACAGAACTTTACAAGCTATAAAAGCGGAAGGAATGAAAGCAGGAGTCGCTCTAAATCCACATACCAATGTCAACTTACTAGAAGATATTATTGGTGATATTGATATGGTTTGCATTATGAGTGTAAATCCTGGCTTTGGTGGCCAATCATTTATTGAAAATACATATAAGAAAATTAAAGAATTAAGAACAATTATCGAAAGAAACAATGCTTCAACAATCATAGAAATTGATGGCGGAGTTACTAATAAAAACGCTCTGCAATTGGTTGAAGCTGGCGCTGATGTATTGGTTGCTGGAAGTTATGTTTTTAAAGCTGAAAACCCAATAGACACCATAAGTAATCTAAAGAAAATTACTGCTTTATAAAAAATGCTCCTTTGTGGAGCATTTCTTTTTAGTATTGGTCGATTAAATATTTTATTAAATCGGTTGTAGTTACTATTCCTACAAGCAATTCATCTTCTACCACTGGAAGTGCGTGGAATTCTCGTTTTGAAAGAATTTCAGCTACTTCTCTAATTGTTGTTTCGGGAGCTACTTTAACTAGATTTCTAGCCATCACTTGTTCTACAGAAAACATATTATAAACGGTTACATCAATATCCATTTCATCCTCATCTACAGCATCTGCAAAGGAGATTCTCAACAAATCGGTGTAACTCAACATCCCAACAATTTTATTGCCTTTAACAACAGGAATATGACGAATGTGATGTTTCTTGAACAACTTCTCTGCTTTAGTTAAATCATCACTCAAATTTAATTTTATTACATCTTTGGTCATTATGGATGACACTGGAACTTTTTGTTTCATAACTTAATCATTTAATACGACATTAAAGTTACGATTACAAAAGCTATAGAAATATGATAAAAATCAGCAACCAAATCATTTAATTCATTGTTTATGATTGAGCATCAAACTCACATTTTTATAGAGTTCGGGAAACTCTTGTTTGAATTGCTTTGGAGATTCAAAATAATGCTCAACTATAACTGCTAAAAATTCGTACTGATTGGTATAAGCATAAACCCTAAAATAATCTGACTGAATTAAGCGCTCTCTATTATCTGGATTAAGCAAATCATTTTGAATTTGTTGAAACATTCTTGAAAAAATAGCATCACTAACATTGTTGTTTTTAGTAGCATTAAAATGTACTACATGACAAAATTCATGTATGCCAAGATTGAGATTATCATTGTCAATTTGATAACCCGATTTAAAATCTTCCCAAGAAAAAACCACCACTCGAAGTTGCGGATTGAATTCTCCTTTGTGATACACTTGGTTAATTGTAGAATAATAAACCGAAGGATATACTATGATTTTATCGATGATATCAAACAAATAATCACGCATTCCGAAAGTCAACATAACCGATGTGGATGCCACTAAAACCTTAACTTCATCGGTAATTACAAAACCTTCGTTACCAATAAATTCATAATGTTCAATAAAAGAAGCTACACGATGTTCGAAGTATTTTTTCTTTCGTATCGATAACGTTTTGTAAAATAAAAATTGATTATTTAAAATTTCAAACTGACTTGGTGGTAATTTTTTAATCTTAAAATAATAATGAACATAAAATGGTTTGTTAGACAGCAGGCTGTAATTGTACTCGGTTAATACAAATGCATAATCTAAAATCACCAACAAAATAAAGAACGCTAAAGCCAGCGTTAATACTACAAATAAACTCATTAAATGCTATTATTCTTTTACTATCTTTAAGGTACTGGTTTTTGTTCCCGAACTTACTTTAACAAAATAATTACCCGATTTTAATTCTGACAAATCGACTTCTAACTCTGTACTCAAGGCTTTTTGATTATAAACTAATTGTCCTAAAAGATTGTAAACAGCTATATTGTCTATTATTTCATTTCCTTTTAAATGCAGCTGAGAAGCCACTGGATTAGGTGCATATGTCAATCCGGTTAATTCAAATTCGGCAGTATTCAAACTTACTTGAACGGTTACTGGTAAACGTGTAGTACTCTCATATCCACCAATTTTTTGAGAGGCATAATAGGTTGTTCCGTTAACCAAAACTGTACTTAATGGTAACGGCATAGAAGCCGAATTTTTATTGGCACCTGAATACCATTGGATATTTTGACCCGATACCACTACATCTCCCAAAGTAGCTCCATAGCTGAATGATTGTGATGTATTTCCGGTTGGTGGAGGTGTTGAAGTTAAATTAACATCTATATTAGAAAGCACAAGTGAATCACAGTTTCCTTCTATATCTGAAACAGTTATAGTGTGCAATCCGAGAGATACATTTGAAAAAACATTATTTGTTTGCAGAGCTCCTCCATCAAGACTGTATTCATATGTCCCATACCCTTGAACATCAACCGTTATTGTTTGATTTCCAGCATTATTTACAATGGAGTACCCAATACCGATTGGAGATGCTGAACCTGATTGTAGTATTGTAAAATTAGACGAAGAATTTACACATCCTAAAGCCGAAGTACTAGTCATAACAACAGAAAAATTATTTGATATTGAATCTTGAAAAACAAAATTGACAAAATAAGTCGAACTTGTCGCACCAATTATTGGCACTTCGTTATCATACCACTGATAAGTATAATTTGAACTACTCTGAGGCATATAATTAGTTGTATTTACCGCCGTTAAAACGATTCCATTAAGAACACTATTAGAATTAAAATCTACGCAAATGGCATTAGAACTTGCGGTTATTGAGGGCTGCGGCTTTTGCTCAATTTGTGTATTAAAAAATGAAATTCTATAACATCCTGATGCATTATTAGTCACTCTAAACCAAATACTGTGAGTATAGGTTTGATAATTCGCAAGATCAGTAATTACGTTTGTATCATTGTTAGCACTTGCTTGATCATTATAAAAATTTACTGTAAAATCAGATGGATTTTGACTTCCTAAAATAGATGGAATCAATACATCTAATGGATACGAGTAATACCCATCATTAGCCCCATCATCATCACATGTTACAAAATAGGCAGGAACATAAACTTGTGGAGCCGTTACATTAATAGTTCCCGTCAAGATTTGTGTAATACACCCACCTATAGTTGTAACAGTAAAAGGAAACAAGCCTGAAACTGCAGGAGCACCAGATATAGTAACTACCGAGCCTTGTACTGAAGTTGTAACACCAGGTGGCAAACCAGAAACGTTTGCTCCAGTCGCTCCTCCACCTATTTGATACACTATATCAGTTATTGGAGTATTCCAACAAAGCGTTTGATTGGTTGTTGATGGTGCTGAAATTAATGTTAAAGTAGGTGCAGCGCCCACAGTTATTGTACCCGTTAAAGATTGATTGCATCCACCGATTGCTGTTATGGTATATGGATAAACACCTATAACGCTTCCGAAGCCTGAAATGGTAACAGTAGATCCAGTCATTGTTGCAGAAAATGATGCTGGCAAACCTGTCACTGTTGCACCAGTTGCCACTCCTCCAAATTGATAGACAATATCAGTAATTGGTTGATTTATACAGCCCGTTTGGTTGGTTGTAGGAATTGCCGAAACTAAAGTAAGAGTTGAAGCAGCTGTAAAGGTAATAGTAATAGTTACTGGAGTAGCACATTGAACCGCATCAGGGGTAAAAGTAAAAACGGAAGTTCCTATAACGGATGTATCTATAGTTGACGGAGACCATGTGCCTGATATTCCATTAGTTGAAACTATTGGTAACACTGGTGGCGTTGTATATTGACAAATTGGAGCTATAGGTGTAAAAGTAGGAATTGTTGGTGGATAAGCATTTAAATTAAAAGTACCTACACTATATTCATTAGTGATTAGATTAGTCACTCTAACATAAATGGTTTGTAGATTGGCAATATTGTAATAGGAATTAGCATTGGAAATGGCATTAAAACCTAAATTGGCGTCCATTTGAGAGGTGTAGTAATTGACAGTGTAATCGGAAGCAGCTGTAGATTGTGCTGCCAAAATAATTGGTGTTTGCTGTGTGAGATCAAAAGTTGCAAAGCCATCAGAATTACTATCACAAGCACCTAAATCAAATAAAGTAGGCAATATAGGATTAGAAACAACGGCTGCATTAGCCAAACAACTTACAAATAAAACAAGGCTGATAATGGTACGAATTTTCATAACAATTGATTTTTAACCAAAATTAATCAATTAATTTATAAGCCTATACTTTTATTTTTAATTTGGATAAAAAACACGTAAAACTACGCATATACAAAAAAAAGAAACTTTTTATTTTTATACTTTGATAAAAGAAGTTATAAAAACACCAAGCTATGAACACCTATCCTATACAATCATCTAATATTCTTTACATCGGTTATAATGAAGTGGATCAAATACTTGAAATAGAATTCAAACTTAATGTAGTTCATCAATATTTTGATGTTCCGTTGGATGAATTTGTGGCGTTAATGAAAGCCGAAAACACTGAAGAATTTTACTTTAACTTCATCAATTGCAAGTATCATTATGATGCTTTTTGAAAATCATTAAATAAAAAAGACAAAACTCCTGACGAAGATTTGTCTTTACTTATCACTGCGAAGGGATTCAATTTCATTGATCCCTAAAGCTCCGCTTTGAAAATAAAAAGGCTCAAAAGAAATTTTAAAATAAACTTTAATTTCTTTTGAGCCTTTTTATTTATCCGTGACCGCGAAGGGATTCGAACCCCCAACCCTCAGAGCCGAAATCTGATATTCTATCCAGTTGAACTACGCAGCCATTTTTTAGATTGTTAGACATATTAGATTGTTAGACTATAATCTAAATATCTAAGATGTCTAAAATTCTAAGTGATCTATACTAATAGTTTCTTAACGATAGCTGAAATGGTTTTTCCTTCCGCTTGTCCGCCGATTTGAGCCGAAGCTAATCCCATAACTTTACCCATAGATGCTATTCCTGATGCTCCAGTTTCTGCAATGATTTTAGCCACAATAGCTTCAATTTCTGCTTCTGATAATTGAGCTGGTAAAAATTGTTCGATTACTGCAATTTGAGCCAATTCTGGTTCTGCTAAATCAGGACGATTTTGTGCTGTAAAAATTTCGGCGCTATCCTTACGCATTTTAACCAATCGTTGTAATATTTTGATTTCGTCTGCTTCTGAGATTTCTTCTTTAGAACCTGTAGCGGTTTGTGCTAATAATAATTCTGATTTGATAGCTCTTAGTGCTTCTAATGCCACGGTGTCTTTAGAACGCATGGCATCTTTCATAACGTCC
The DNA here is from genome assembly GCA_964577105.1 of uncultured Flavobacterium sp. Taxonomy (GTDB): domain Bacteria; phylum Bacteroidota; class Bacteroidia; order Flavobacteriales; family Flavobacteriaceae; genus Flavobacterium. The sequence continues at coordinate 2,239 of CAZNWY010000014.1, read as the reverse complement.
ATTATTTTGGTTTGTAAGCTCATACTAATTTTATATTAAATTATAAATTTTAATTTTTGTGTAAATGGTTTGCTTTCTAGCCCTGATAGTAGTGGAAATACTTTATTTTGTTGGCTGAGGCACTCGAAGTCAACAAGATAAAGATTGAAACGAATAGCAGGAAAATGGCTGATTGAAAATGCCCGAACCATTCGCTTCTAAAAAGCTAGGCAAAGGTAAAAAAAATAACCCGAAATTTCTATTGAACTTTCGGGCTACTCATTTTTAATTAACTTGATGATTTAATCTACATTATCGTGTAAGAAGGAATTGTTGGAACGCAATTGTAAATCGTCATTGCTGTCTGTTCCTAAAGACATTCTTGAGTTATTATTTAGATTTCTGTTTTCAGTTAAGTCAACGCCCAATCTTTTGTAAGCTGGTTCTTTTTCTAATTCTTCCACACGAGATGGATTGTTGTGGAATTTATAATTGAAATCTTTCAACTTACGTCTTCTTTCGTCTGCGCGCAATTTCAACGTTTCTTCGATAGTCATTTCTACAGGAGAAATATCGTCAGAATGTGTCGCGTAGGTTGGTTTTGTTGGTTCTGCCACTTTCATAGTAAAGTTTAGAGCTTCTTCAATTGGCTCTTCCACTTTCTCAGCTACTGGCTTAGATCCTAACAAATCGTTTTCTATTTCCATATATTCTTCTAGAGAATATTTGATTACGCCGTTTTCGTTTAATTCGGTTACCGGAACAAATTCTACGTGTTCGTTTACTTTAATATCTTTAGTTTCGGCAGATAAGTCGAAAATTACTCGTTCTTCTTCTCTGGTTTCAACTGGTTTTGAAATTGGCAAGTCGAATGAAAAAGTGATTTGCTCTTCTTCTTTTGCAATGAATTGTGGCTCTACAACTTTAATCTCATTTACAGCTGGTGCTGATGGAGTTGTAAATTGAAAATCGATGTCTTTAATTGGAGAAACAATTTCGAAAGTAACATCTAGGTTACGGATGAATTCGTTCATGGCAATTAAATCGTTATCTACTTTAGCCACAACAGGCTCAGCCTTTACTTCATCTTCGATTAATTCAAAAACGATTTTTTCTTCTACTACTTCGGCAGTAACTTCAATTGGAGTTTCTACCTTTGACTGAAAAAAATCAACTGGTTTTTGAGTCAAATCACGAACCAATTTTTGTTCATCTTCTAACGAATGAATAATTTTCTTTGGTTCAACATTTACAATTTCAGATTGTTGTTCTACATTAAAACCAGTAGCGATGATGGTAACTGCAATAGCGTCTCCGTGAGCTTCGTCTTCACCAACTCCCATAATGATGTTAGCATTATATCCAGCTTCTGCTTGAATATGGTCGTTGATTTCACCAATTTCATCAATAGTAATTTCTGAAGTACCCGAAACGATAAGCAACAATACGTTTTTAGCACCTGAAATTTTATTGTCATTCAATAATGGTGAATCTAAAGCTGAAACAATAGCTTCTTTAGCTCTATTCTCGCCACTAGCAATAGCTGAACCCATAATAGCAGTTCCGCTGTTAGCCAAAACTGTTTTAGCATCTTTTAAATCGATGTTTTGAGTATAGTGGTGAGTAATTACTTCTGCAATTCCGCGAGAAGCAGTAGCCAAAACTTCGTCTGCTTTAGAGAAACCTGCTTTGAAACCTAGATTACCGTAAACTTCTCTTAATTTATTGTTGTTGATAACGATTAAAGAATCTACTTGTTTTCTCAATCGTTCTACACCAGCTAATGCTTGATCTTGACGTACTTTTCCTTCAAACTGAAACGGAATTGTAACAATACCAACCGTTAGTATATCCCTTTCTTTAGCTAATTGAGCAATAACAGGAGCTGCACCGGTACCAGTTCCACCACCCATTCCTGCCGTGATGAAAACCATTTTGGTGTTACTGTCTAACATTTTTTCAATGTCGGCAACACTTTCGATAGCCGATTGTTGTCCAACATCAGGATTTGCTCCAGCACCCAAACCTTCTGTTAAGTTCACTCCTAACTGAATTTTGTTGGGTACAGGACTGTTTTGTAATGCCTGAGAATCGGTATTACAAACGATGAAGTCTACACCTTTGATTCCTTGTTTAAACATGTGGTTGATTGCGTTGCTTCCACCGCCACCAACTCCGATAACTTTAATAACATTTGATTGATTTTTTGGTAAATCAAATGATATGCTTCCAAATTCTGAGTTGCTCATCATACTATTTT
>CAZNWY010000013.1:0-66015 GCA_964577105.1 uncultured Flavobacterium sp. | reverse complement strand
AAAGATAGAACGAACAGCAGGAATACGGATTACAACAAAGCTTAAGCCATTCGCTTCTGATATTATTTTGAATTGTATACTTTTTTATTTGATTTCTATCGGTTTTTTTGATTTAATTTTTATCACATAACAAGGTTTTGTGGTTACTTGAGCTACATTTCCTCTTGGCTCAATTTCTTTTAGAGTAACCAAAATTTTATCGGGTAATTCCTCTACTTTTTGAACTTTCAAAGTATAACCTTCTTTGGTTTTTTCACCCATGTTAACCAAGATGAAATTACAAGTTTCTATATCATTTTTTTTGACATAAGGCTTAATCATGTCATCGGTTAATAAAATATTAAATTCGTCTTTCTCTGAAATTATTTCATAAAATTGAAAAGAAGCTCCGCCGTAATCACTTCCGAAGAGGATATCATATTTTACTGCAGAAACAATAGGTTGTTTAGTTGAAGAACATGAAAATAACACCAAGAATAATGAGGCTAACGCAATCTTTTTTATCATGATTAAATAGTTTGTTTAGAGTGATTTATAGCTTCTTGGTACAATGATTCGTATAAAGGCAAAATATTTTTTATATCAAATTGTTTGGCAACCGAAAGAGCATTTTCTTTAAACGTATTTAATGTGTCATTATTGCCTAATATCTTGATTGCATTATCTGCCATTTCATCAATATTTCCGACATCACTAAGATAACCTGAAACTCCATCAAAATTAACTTCTGGCAATCCACCCGAATTACTCGAAATTACAGGAACGCTCCAAGCCATTGCTTCTAGTGCTGCTAGACCAAAACTTTCGGTTTCTGAGGGTAGTAAAAATAAATCTGAATATGAAAGAATGCTGTCAATTTCATTGCTGTTTCCGAAGAAAATTACCTTGTCAAAAATTCCGAGTTCTTCGCACAAACGCTCTGCTTTTTCTTTTTCAGGGCCATCACCTACCATCATTAATTTGGCTGGGATTGCTTGCTGAATTTTATAGAAAATTTTAATAACATCTGGAATTCTCTTTACTTTTCTGAAATTACTAATGTGAGTTATGATACGTTCTTCTTTTTGTGCCATTACAGAACGTTTACAAGAGATCAAAGGTTCGTTTCGGTGTTTGTCTAATTCGATGAAATTGGGAATAACATGAATCTCATTTTTGATATTGAACAACTTATAAGTGTCATCTTTCAAGCTTTGAGAAACAGAAGTAACCACATCCGATTTATTGATACTAAAACTGACTGCCGTTTTATAATTAGGATGATTTCCAACCAAAGTAATATCGGTTCCGTGGAGCGTTGTTACCATAGGAATAATGATTCCTTGATCTTTTAGCATTTGCTTGGCCATATAACCTGCATAGGCATGAGGAATGGCATAATGCACATGAAGTAATTCGATTTTATACAATTTTATAATATCAACCAATTTGCTAGAAAGTGCTAATTCATAGGGTTGATAATGAAATAAAGGATATTCTGGAACATTAACTTCGTGGTAGTGAACGTTAGAATTTAATAAGGCTAAACGAACGGGTTGTCTGTAGGTTATAAAATGAATTTCGTGTCCGCGATGGGCTAATTCTAATCCCAATTCGGTTGCTACTACTCCACTTCCACCAAAGGTTGGATAACATACTATTGCTATTTTCATTGCTATTTTTTAGAACTACGAAGATACAGAAATTTTGATTTTGATTTCATTTTTAAGAAACCTTTCTGATACAAAAAAGGACCACACCTTAGCCCCGATTGCAATGAAAATAAAAAAGTCACAGCATGTGTGACTTTTTTATTGTAATGAAAAGCGGGAAAATGGTTGGCAAAAATGCCCGAGCCATTCGCTTCTAATTTTATTTATCTAAAATGGCATCTTGAATTACTTTTTGAATATCTTCTCGAATGTTTTCTTTTGAGAGTCGATTGGTAGCATCGGTTCCTGGAAAGGTTCTATTAGATAGGAAAACATAAATGATTTCGGTTTGTGGATCTGCCCAAGCCATTGTGCCTGTAAAGCCTGTATGACCAAAACTACTCATAGAAACACAGCCGCAAGTAGGACCTTCTTTGCCCAATTGTGGTTTGTCAAATCCTAAGCCACGACGGTTGCCTTCGGAGCAGAAATAACACGTATTAAAGGCATCGAATGTAGCTGGAGAAAAATATTGAATGTCGCCATAATTCCCTTTTTGAAGGTACATTTGCATGATTTTGGCGATGTCCATGCTGTTTGAAAAAATTCCGGCATGACCAGCAATTCCGCCTTGCATTGCGGCTGCCATATCGTGAACATAACCTTGAATGGTGCTATATCTAAAATACTCGTCGTTTTCTGTTGGCGGAATAACATTTGGAGTGAACTTTCTCAAAGGATTGTATAGCGTATTATTCATTCCTAACATGTTGTAGAAATTATTTGTGCTTAGTTCGTCTAACGATTTTCCGGTTGTTTTTTCTAAATATTCTTTTAGAATAATGAACGTTAAATCGCTGTACTTATACTCTTTTTTATCCAACAACTTGCTGTCTGCAATTTGCTTCATGATGCTGTCTTGGTAATCATTTCGAAGGAACAAATCTTTAGAAACTTGAGTTGTAAATCCGGGCTTACTGATGGTGCTGTAGTATCTGTCAGATGTGCATTTTTCAGCATCTAAAGTAGCTTTATAAAACGGAATCCAAGATTGTAAACGAGCATAATGCGATAACAAATCTTTGAAAGGAATATCCTCTTTATTGGTACCTTTAAAATATGGAAGCATATCACCTAACTTACTGTCTAAGTTTACTTTACCTTGATCGTATTGTTGCATTACATTAGGTAATGTTGAAACCATTTTGGTTACAGAAGCAACGTCATATATATCAGAGTTTTGAACTTTGGTTGCATTGTCATAGGTGTGATAACCATACGATTTTTGGAAAATAACTTTTCCTCTTCGAGCCACAAGAATTTGAGCTCCAGGCATCATTTTGGAATCTATAGCTTTTTGAGCAATAGCATCAATTTTAGACAAAACTTTTGGACTCATTCCGACGTTTTCAGGTGCTGTAAAACCGAGTCGGTTGAGTTTATCGGTTGTCAATCCGAAACCATCTTTGAAATCTTCATTGATTGAAACAGGAAGTTTTCCTTGTGCTTCAATAGCTCCGAAAAGTAACTCAGCCGAAACTACTTGAGAAATATCACTATTTTGATAAGACATGATGACTCCTTCAATATCGTCAAAATTGGCTATAGCCGATAATGAATACGGTTTTGTAAAAGCATCTAAAATGACATTATTATTTTTGGCTATTTCTTGCAACCATAGTAATTCGGTTTCCGTAAAATCGTGTTTTTTCCATGCTCTATCCGATTTATGAAAACCCACAATAACGGTTTTGTAGTCTTTTAATTTTACTAAAAGTGAATCGATTGAAGTTGCAGAAATTTCGTTTACTTCAGTATATTTTTTTAAAGTAGCAACAAAGGTTGAATTTACATCATCACCCAATTTAACGTAGGCAATTTTTTGGTTCAAATCTTTTATTGGAAGTATGTTATTTTTATTTTTTAATACCGTTGTAGCATGCTCATACAATTGGTATTGCAAAGCATCCTTGTAGGTAGTATTCAAATCATTGGATAGATTTTTTGTATCTACAGGTTTGTAATGATTTAATCCAGCTTTGTATTTGTAGTGCAAAATTTTCTTAACCGATCTAGCGATTCTTTCATCAGTAATCAATCCTGTTTGATAAGCACCAAGAATTTTGTTATAAGCCACAGGAACATTTTCTGCAAATAAAAGAACATCATTTCCTGCTAAAAAAGCCTCTAAGTCGATGTCGCCAGGTTTCATAAACTTACTGGCTGCCTTCATATTTAAAGCATCTGTAAAAATCAGACCATCAAATCCGAGTTCACCTTGAAGTAAATCGGTTACAACATTATAAGAAACCGAAGTTGGATAGTTTTCTCTTGGCTCTAAACTCGGTACATTTAGGTGTGCTACCATTACAGAAACTAATCCTTCATCAAACATTCTTTTGTAGGGATAGAGTTCTACCTTTTCTAATCTATCTTTAGAAAAATTAACAACTGGCAAAGCATAGTGTGAATCTAAAGCCGTATCACCATGGCCAGGAAAATGTTTACCTGTACAAAAAACGCCTTGTCCTTGAATGCCTTTCATCAAAGCGATGGCGTGTTCTGTTACATTGAGTTTATCTTCTCCAAAAGAACGATGACCGATAATTGGATTTTTAGGATTGGTATTAATATCTAAAACTGGAACAAAATTAAACTGAGCCCCAATTCGTTTGGTTTCTTGAGCCATATTAACACCAACTTGTTCAATTAGTTTTAAATCTCTAATAGCTCCAAGAGTAGTATTCCATGGATATTTATAGGTTGAATCGAGACGCATGCTCAATCCCCATTCGGCATCAATCCCAATAAATAAAGGTACTTTTGCTTTTGCTTGAAAACGATTGGTTAAAGTTGCTTGACGCACTGGTCCGCCTTGAAAGAAAATCAATCCTCCGATTTTATTTTCTGTAATTAACTTATCAATTTCTTTAAAATGAATTGAATCTTTATTGGAATAAGCAGCAACCATAAACAATTGTCCTACTTTTTCGTCAAAAGACATTTGATTGTAAATACTATCCACCCATTTGGTTTCGGCATCGGAATCTTTGAAGAAGTTTTTGCGTTCCGATTTGAGAACAGGAACATAAACTTCATCATCATCGTAAGCCATTTCGGGTTTTTGAATGGTTCCAATAGTCGGCTTGCCTTTTGTAGAACTACAATTGGTTACAAAAGTTAGAAGCGTGACTAAGGTTATTATTTTGATTATTTTTTTCATACATAAATTAAAAGATTAGAAAAAACGGCTATGCCAACTATCGCTAGCTGGAACTTCCCAACTTTCTTTCCATTCTTCGATTGTATTAACTAGGTTATTGAATACAATGGTATTTTCTGAAACCGATTTATCTTTAGCTAACTTTTTGAATTCTAATAAGGTTTTATAGGTAATGTATTCTCCTTGTTTGAAGGCTACATTCATTTTGTCTAATAAATCGATGTTGTATTTTTGTTCTAAATTTTGAATAAAAACGACCGAAGCATCAATGGAACAACCTGTAGCCGCTTGAACTTCTTGATTTACTGCAATGATAATGAATCGATTGTATTTAATTTGAAACGAAGATTCTAACGAAGCTCCATGAGCGCTCCAATTGTTTAAAAACTCGATTAAATCTTTTTCAATATCTGCAACTTCTTCATCTGTGAATTTTCTGCTTGATTGATAAATCCATATTCTGGAATTTTCTGGTAATTCATCAAATGGTATATACATAATGCTAATCTTTAAAAATATTATTTAATAAAAAAACCGTTTGTTTTTCCGATTTAAATTGGAATCACTTCGGTTTTTAATTGATTATTTGATAAAATTTATTCTTTTAAAATACGCTATTTTGTTTTTAAAAAGAGAAAATTATTTTTTTACAATCCCTGAAATGACTTTGTAAAAACGGAATTCCTTAGTTTTATTGTCATACAATTCCACTTCAGAATAACTGATTGAAACAGTATCACCTTTTTTAATTTCACTACTGGTCAACGCACTAGAGGTTTCAAAATAGTTTAAAACAAAGAACGTATAAACTCTAGCGTTTTTATCTTTTACTAATATAGTGGTGAACTGATCATCTTTTATTTCGGTAATCTTGCCTTCAACAGTTAAGACTTCTGGTTTAACTAATGGTAACTCTTCTGTATCATCACCAGCTGCGCCTGCAATTGCCATAAGTGTTTCTGGACATACTGTTACCATTTTTACTCCGATATCACCACCAAATTTATCCATGGCCGCTTCATCTTCCATAACATCTCCATACTTAGCTTTGATTTGCTTTTCATGAGCGGTGTAGCTGGAAAGAATACATAATCCTAGTTGCACTTTTAGTTTATCTGGAGTTAACTCATCTAATTTTTCTTTTTTAGATTCTATACAAGAACAAACTTCTTTGGTAACGGTTTCTAAAATATCTTGAGCATTTACATTGGTAAATACAAGTAATAATAATACAATAAAAGTAATTTTTTTCATTTTATAAGTCATTGGCGTTAGCAATTAGTTCTGCAATATCTAGTACTTTAATTTCGGATTCTTTTTCTTTGGCTTTTACTCCGTCAGTCATCATAGTATTACAGAATGGGCATCCAGCTGCAATGATTTCAGGTTTAGTTTCTAAAGCATCTTCTGTTCTTTCTACATTGATGTCTTTATTACCCGCTTCGGGTTCTTTGAACATTTGCGCACCACCAGCTCCACAACAAAGTCCGTTAGCTTTGGAACGTTTCATTTCAACCAATTCTGCATCCAATTTTTGAATCAAATCTCTTGGAGCTTCATAAACATTATTGGCTCTTCCTAGATAACACGGATCGTGAAACGTGATGCGTTTTCCTTTAAATTGCCCACCTTCGATAGTTAATCTACCTGTATCTAAAAGTGATTTTAAAAACTCGGTATGATGCACTACTTCGTATTTTCCGCCTAATTCTGGATATTCATTTTTTAGTGTGTTAAAGCAATGCGGACAAGCCGTTACAATTTTCTTAGCTTCATAGGCATTTAGAACCTCGATATTCATCATGGCTTGCATTTGAAATAGAAATTCATTTCCAGCACGTTTGGCAGGATCACCGGTACAACTTTCTTCGGTACCAAGTACTGCAAACTCTACATTGGCACGATTTAAAATTCGAACAAATGCTTTAGTAATCCTTTTCGCTCTGTCGTCAAAACTACCTGCACAACCTACCCAAAATAACACTTCGGGTTGTTTGCCTTGAGCTAACATTTCGGCCATTGTAGGCACAACTAAATTTTCTGACATTTATTTAGATTTTTAGATTGTTAGATTAATAGATTTACTCCTTAATCTAATATGTTTATTCATGTTGTCCATCGTCAAAAACTTCGATGGTTACTTCTTTTTCAATTAAATCGGTAAATTTTCCTCTATAACGAGTCGCTTTCACCAAATGATTATCAATCCAATGGTAATTTCCACCACGTGGTTTACCAAAAAGAATTCCGTGATATTTGAATCCGTGTTGCTTTAACCAACGTTCTGTATATTCTCTGTGTGCTTCAGTTCTTGAAGTAAAAAAGAATATAATATGTCCTTCGTCATACCATTTATTTAAGGTTGCTAATGCATCAGGATACACTTCTGCTGTTAGCATTCTTTCCGGTTCTTCGTTTGGAATATCATCACAAACAGTTCCGTCAATATCAATTAAATAATTCTTTACTCCTTCTGGTAAAATGGGACTTAAATGTTGTCCATTCTGAGTAACTGTTTGCAAGGTTTTGTCAATGTCTTCCGCTTTCATTTTTTTTAAAAATTTATTATTTCACATTCATACAGACAAATTCCCAAGCCTCACAATATGGGAAATTATCATTTTATTTTAATTATTCATCTTTCCAATTCAATCGGTCCATTTGGTTGTATTGCCATGGAGCACCATTATTTTCGATGTTTGTCATCATAGCATTTAACGATTGTGGTGCCGCACTTTGTTCCATAACCAAATAACGTCTCATATCCATAATAATCGATAATGGACTAATATTAACCGGACATTCTTCTACACATGCATTACATGAAGTACATGCCCAAAGTTCTTCGGTAGTTATATAATTATTAAGTAACGAAATGTTATCTGGGATAAAAACGCCTTTATTTTTATCGATATTTCTACCTACTTCTTCAAGTCTATCTCTTGTGTCCATCATAATTTTACGTGGAGACAACTTTTTACCGGTTTGATTGGCTGGACAAGATGAAGTACAACGTCCGCATTCTGTACACGTGTAGGCATTCAATAACTGAACCCAGTTTAAATCCATTACATCACTAGCACCAAACTTAGTTGGAACCGAATTTTCATCTACTGGTTGAGCAGCAAATGGATCAGCATTTGGATCCATCATTAATTTTACCTCTTTGGTAACACTTTCTAAATTATCAAATTGCCCTTTCGGATTCAAATCAGCAAAGTACGTATTTGGGAAAGCCAACAAAATGTGAAGGTGTTTAGAAAAATATAAATAGTTCAAGAAACATAAAATTCCGATAATGTGCATCCACCAAAAAGTACGCTCCAACATCATAACGGTACCTTCATTCAATCCGTTAAAAACAGGAGAAATAAAGTGACTTATTGGAAAAGAACCAGCCTGAATGTAATGTGAAACGCCTGCTTGCTGTAACCAAAAATCGGAAGCGTTCATCAATAAAAATAACGACATCAAAACAATTTCAAAATAGAGAATAATGTTGGCGTCTTTCTTTGGACTTCCCTCTAAATCTTTACTAATGAAACGTTTTAATTTGACGATGTTTCTTCTGGTCCATAATACAACAACAGCCACTAAAACTAGTACGGCTAAAATTTCGAATGAACCTATTAAGAAACTATAAAAACTTCCCATAAATGAGAACACTCTATGAGTACCAAAAAGTCCGTCAATTATAATTTCTAATAATTCTAAATTTATGATTACGAAGCCAATATAAACCACAATATGAAGCAATCCGGCAACAGGACGTTTTACCATTTTGGATTGTCCAAGTGCAATCATCGCCATATTTTTCCATCGTGCAGATGAATTGTCAGATCGGTTTACTTCTTTACCTAATTTTATATTACGTATCAGTTTTTTGACATTCAACGTAAAATAACCGAAGCCAATAATCAAAATTATTGCGAAGAAAATATTATCTAAAAAGTTCATATAAATTTAGGTTTTACTTTTTAATAGTATCGTTTGTAGGTTCTACATAGGGTTTGTTTTTCTTTCCAAAAAGCGAAACATTTACATAGCGCGTTGGGTTTAATCGTAAGTCTTGTAACAACAATTCTAATTCTTTAGAAGTCTTAGTAAAATTTGTGTACAATGCATCGTCTTTCATTAATTTACCCATAGTTCCTTTTCCTGCTTGCATATCACTCATCATTTTATCTACATTAGCCAAGGTTTTTTCTAGGGTTTTAATAGTTTGCCCAATATTAACTTTCGCAATAGAATCAGAAACTTTAGAAAAATTAGCAGAAGCTTTTTCTACATTGGCCATTGTTCCATTAATTTTAGATTTATTTTGAGCTACCATCGATTTCATATCGGTTGCTGTAGCTTTAAACTCAGCTATGGTTTCGCTCAAATCTGCTAAACTTTTTCGAAGATTTTCTTTAGATTTGGTATCCAATACTTGATTGACATTTTCCAACATTACATTGGCATTATCTAACAACTTTGTAATTTTATCTTTTAAAGGCTCAATTTGTTTGGCTAATTCGTCTGTCAATCCTAATTTACTAGAAGAAACCAAAAAGTCGCCATCAACAGCATTTTCGCCTTCTTTTTGTGGAATAATTGCAATTTCTTTACCACCGATTGGACTTGGTGCATATATTTCTGCAACACTAGTTTTTTTGATTGGAAAATCTGATTTGATTTGCATTTCAACCTTAATCTTGGCTGTAGTATTGTCTAGTGTAATTTTACTAACTTTTCCAACTACTAAACCATTGATTGTAACTGGTGCAGAAACTGTTAAGCCTTCTACATTAGCATATTCAACATATAACGTTTTATAATTTACAAAAAGATCTTTTCCTTTTAAAAAGCTATATCCCCAAATAAATAAAAGGATTGAAGCAATTACTAATATAGCCGTTTTATTTTCTCTTGATAATTTCAAAATAATGGATTTTAATTTTACAAAAATAGTATATTATTTGATAACGTCTTTAACATCTACACTTTTACCATCTTTAAAAGCTAAGATATAAGCAGAATCATATCCTTTAGATTTGGCTTCTTGTAAAAGTTTTTTGGCCTCTTCATAGCTTGTTGTATCACCATACATATATTTATATATCGAAGAACGAACACAAGTTACATTTTTTAAACCTTTAAAATTACTTGGTACTAAATCTAATTTTGTTCCGCTTGCCGATATTTGAATTTTAAAAGAAACACCTTTAGCTATTGGCTTTTCGTCTACTTTTTTGACTTCAGGTTTTTTAACAATCGAATCTTTTTTTGGTGTTTGTACCGATTTTATTGGTTTATCATCAATGTGCAATGATGGTCTATCATTCACTTGATCAGACTCTTCGCCGTCAAAAAATTCCTTTTTATAACTAACAATGGCTTTTGCGATAGCTTCTGCAATTTCTTGTTGTCCGTCTTCTGAATCTAATTTTGCACCCTCAACTGGATTGGAAATAAATCCGTTTTCAATCAATACTCTAGGCATGTAGGCTTTGTGCAACACCATATAAGGCGCTTGTTTTACACCTCCGCCTCTACTCTTTTTCCCTAAATCTTGAACAAACCGATCTTGAATTTTACCCGCTAGAGCAATACTATTGGCTTCAAATTCTTCTTGCATGATAGTCATTCCCAACATAGTTTCTGGTTTGTTAGGATCGAAACCTTGATATTTTTGTTTATAATCTTTTTCTAAAGTAATTACCGAGTTTTCTCGCTTTGCCGCTTCAAGATTAGAAGCAATTTTAGACATACCCATTACATAAGTTTCGGTTCCATCGGCAGCAGTATTTTTATTGGCGTTACAGTGTATGGAGACAAAAATATTAGCATCTGCTCTATTAGCAATGTTTGCTCGTTCTACCAAATCGATGAAAACGTCTGTTTTTCGAGTGTAGATAACTTCAATTCCTGGAGTTTTTTCTAAAATTTTACCTACTTTTAAAGTAATTCCTAAGTTAATATTCTTTTCGATATGACCATTGTAGACCGCACCAAAATCATGATCACCATGACCTGCATCAAGCGTTACCTTGAACTTAGCCGATTGAGCTTGAATCGAAGTCGTACAAACAAAAAGTACTAATATTAAAATAGATTTAAGTTTATTTATAAGGATCATACTGATAAACGTTAATTTTAATTAAAACTGCAAGGTTATAAAATTATTATTTCTCTATTTTTGACGAAAAATAATATGTAAGTTTGGCTCGTCAAAAATCAAGCCATATTTTTACAAAAATAGTATTTAAACCTTTGCGTACAAACTTATTTTATATCGTTTTATCAGCATATTTTCTAACAGTAGGAAGTACTAATCTATTTGCCCAAGAATCACCCAAAAAAGACACCACTCTACCTGCTAAAAACCAAGCTATTAAGTCTGATAATGATGCCGAAATAAAAACAAAATCTGAAAACATAACCGTTGTAAAAAGCACCACTCAAAAAAAGGATACCATAAAAATGAAATCCGTTTTAGAGGGTAAAGTAAAATATAGAGCCAAAAAATACGCTAAATTTGATCAGAAGAAAAAACTGATTACTTTGTATGATAATGCCGAATTAAACTATTTGGATTACGAATTAAAATCAGGTATCATTGTTTTTGACTACGAAAAAAATGAGGTTTACGCTGGTCGTTTAAAAGATTCTACTGGAAATTATACCCAATTACCCGTTTTTAAGCAAGGTGCTAGTGTTATCGAACCCGATTCGATACGTTTTAACTACAAAACCAAAAAAGCCTTAGTTTGGAACTCTAGAACTTCACAACAAGAACTCAATATCAAAGCGGCAATTTCTAAAAAAGAAAATGATTCGGTTTACTTCATGAAAGGAGCTCGATTAACAACAGCTAAAGATATTGAAGATCCTGAATACTATTTTTACGTACGAAAAATGAAGTTTGTACCGGGTAAAAAAGCAGTAATTGGAACCACCAATATGTATATCGCAAATGTTCCAACACCAATTGCTCTGCCTTTCGCTTTTTTTCCAATGACAGAAAAAAGTCATTCAGGAATCATACCTCCTAGTTTTGGTCAAAACAATACTCGAGGATATGCGCTACAAAATGGAGGTTATTATTTTGCTTTAAGCGATAAATATGATTTGGCTGTCATGGGCGACTACTACACCAACGGTAGTTATGCAACGCGTTTCGAATCGACTTATGCCAACAAATACAAATATAACGGTAACATCAATATACGTTTTGAAAATTTAATTACCAGTGAAAAAGGATATCCAGATTATGAAAAATTTAAAATATATAATATTCAATGGTCACATACTAAGGATGCTAAATCCAATCCTAATTCACGTTTTTCAGCATCAGTAAACCTTGGTAGTAGTCAATATTTCAAGCAATCAGTTAATTTGGCAAACATTGGTTCTACCCTCAATAATACACTTAACTCCTCGGTATCTTTTTCTAAAACTTTTAATAGTGTTCCAATTGTCAATATGTCAATTGCAGCAACACACTCACAAAATACCCAAACAAAAAGCATCAACATGACATTGCCTAATATGCAATTGAGTGTAGACAGAATTTATCCTTTTGCACCTAAAGATGGAATCAAAAAAGGATTTGTGAAAAACATCAATTTACAGTACAATTTTAAAGGAGAAAATCAGATACAAACTACTGACGATTTTTTCTTTAAAAAAGAAATGTTTACCACCGCTAAAGCTGGATTTCAACATACCATACCTTTAAGCACCAACTTTAAAATTTTCAAATATTTTAGTGCCTCAACGTCGGTTAATTACAACGAAGTATGGTATTTAAAAACCATTAGAAAAGATTTTCAAGTAACTTCTTTACCTCCAGCAACAGCTTCAGGTACTGCTGTTTCAACAGATGTAAATGGTTTTGATGCTTTTAGAACTTATTCCTTTTCAAATAGTATCGGAACCACTATTTATGGTACTTTTAATTTTGGAGAAAAAAACAAAATTCAAGCTATTAGACATGTCATGAGACCATCGATTTCTCATAGTTATGCTCCAAGTTTTTCGAAATATTACGACACTTATGCTATGGATGCTAGTGGTAATAGAGCTGAATACACTCGATTTGAGGGAGGGATTTATGGAGTGCCGAGTAAAACCTATTCCAATAATATTGGTTTTACATTAAGCAATACTTTTGAAGCTAAAGTTAGAGACAAAGATTCTACTGCTACGGCTCCAAAAAAAATAATGCTTTTAAATAATTTAAATATTGCGACCAGTTATGATTTGGCAGCAGATTCACTTCGATGGGCACCAATGAGGGTAAGTGGTGGAACTTTATTATTCAAACAAAAAATGAATGTAAATTTTGCAGCCACTCTTGACCCTTATGCTCTTGGAAAAAATAATACCCGAATCAATACCTTCAATATAGATAATGGAGGAAGTCTGTTTAGAATGACTAGTGCTAATATGACAATTAACTATTCGGTTTCGAGCTCTAAAGACGATAAAAGCAAAAAAAACGTACAAGGTTCTAGAAATGGAGGTCGAGAAGATGATTTGTTTGGTAGTAACACCGAGTTGAATGATAGTCGGGAAAGTCAGAATATTAAAAAAGATAGTGACGACGACAAATTTACAGGGTTTTACAATGCCGTCATACCCTGGGACATTAACTTTGCTTATTCCTTGACCTACTCCAATATTGCCAACGAAAGAAAAATTTCCAGTAACTCGGTTATGATTTCTGCCAACACCGATTTGACTCCGAAATGGAAAATAGGTGTTTCTACTGGATATGATTTTGTAAAACACGGTGTGACGTTTACTCAAATTCGTTTGAACAGAGATTTATTGAGTTGGAACATGAGTTTCAATTGGAATCCTTTTGGAACGAATTCTTATTGGGGATTTTTTATAGGAATCAAAGCTGGTGTTCTTAAAGACATCAAGTGGGATAAACGCACACAACCCGACCGAACTCTTAGATAAAAAAATTATATATGAAAAAAATTATTTTTACTGAAAAAGCTCCAGCGCCTATTGGTCCATATAACCAAGCCGTTTTAGTTGGAAATACGTTATACACTTCTGGACAAATTGCTTTACATCCAGTTACGATGGAATTGGTTCTAGACGATATTGAAACCGAAACCAAACAAGTGATGGAGAACATGAAAGCTGTTTTAGAAGCAGCGGATATGAATTTTGATAATGTTGTAAAAACAACAATATTCATTATGAATATGGGGGATTTTGCCAGAATTAACTCGGTTTATGGAAGTTATTTTGACGAAAAAACGGCACCTGCTAGAGAGACCGTTCAAGTGGCTTGTTTACCTAAAAATGTAAACGTCGAAATTTCTATGATTGCTATTAAATAATTTCTTTTTTAGAAAGCTCATAAAAAAATCCTCAGATATAATTTATTTGAGGATTTTTTAATTTAAAGCCATTAGATATTAGCAATAGCTTGTAACAATAATTGTGCTGTAGCTTCATTAGTCGCCAATGGTACATTATGCACATCGCAAACTCTAATCAACATATTGATATCTACTTCGTGTGGATGATTAGACATTGGATCTTTGAAAAACAATACCATTTTGGTTTTTCCTTCGGCGACACGAGCAGCAATTTGAGCATCACCACCTAACGGACCCGACAGCATTTTTTTTACTTTAAAACCAGCTGCTTCTGCTTTGCCACCTGTAGTGCCTGTAGCAATTAATTTGATGTTTTCTTTGTGAAGAATTTCTTTATTTTTATTTAAAAACTGAACCATGTCAGCTTTTTTTCCGTCGTGTGCAATAATGGCAATTTCCATTGATGTAATTTTTAAAAAGCAAAGTTTATAAAAAAAGCCTGAAAAAACTACTTTCAGGCTTCTTAATTAATTATTTATTTAAAATGTGATAGGCAATCAATCCGTCTATAGGTCGTCTTAGCACATTTCCTACTTTAATTCCGTGTTTGGATAATGTTTCTTCTAATTCCTCTTTCAAATAAAAAGCAATGGAACCAACAAAATGGACAGGAATTTGGGTACAATTATCAAATTGTTTGATGTAATTTTCTATAAAATCTTCCAATTCTGCAAAAATGAATTTTCTACAAAATTCGGTATCTTTATGTTTAATTAAGAACTTAGCAAAAGTGGCTAAATAAGCATTAGGATTAGGTTCTTTATACAAATTATGCTTTACTGCATCAGGTTCAACATTGTATTCTTCTTCAAATTCTAATGCCAACTCTTTAGGCATTTTATTGAAATAATATCCACGCAATAAATGACGTCCAAAACGATTTCCCGAACAATCATCCATAGCGATATAGCCTAAAGATTGCACTTTTTGATGCAACACTTTTCCATCAAAATAGCTACAATTAGAACCCGTACCTAGTATACAAACAATAGCTTCTTCATCTTTTGGAGTGGTGGCGTAAACTGCAGCATAGGTATCCTCATGAACCGAAATAGCTGCATTTCTAAAATATTCTTGAAAAACAATCGTAAGAAAATCTTTCATTCTATCAGTTCCACATCCTGCACCATAAAAGAACAAGTGTGTTGCTTTGTCTTTGTTGTGGGAAATATCAAATTTATCTTCCAGACGATTAATTATTTCCTCTTTATCTAAAACTTCTGGATTCAATCCTAAAGTTTGTGTGGTGAATAATACTTTTCCGTTTTCATCAATTGCTATCCAATCGGCTTTCGTAGATCCACTATCAACTAATAATTTCATTGGTTTGGTTGGTTTGATTAATACAAAATCCCGATGACTACTCCTTAATCATCGGGATTTTATTGCATATTATAATCCTGCTACGTGAACAGATAAGTCAATTAATTTACTTGAATATCCGTATTCATTATCATACCAAGATACAATTTTAAAGAATGTTGAGTTCAATCCGATACCAGCTTTGGCATCTACAATAGATGTTCTTGAATCGGAAACAAAATCTTGAGATACCACTTGGTCTTCGGTATATCCTAAAATTCCTTTTAATTCATTTTCAGAAGCATTTTTCAAAACAGCCATAATTTCGTCATAAGAAGTTTCTTTGGCTACTTTTACAGTTAAATCTACCACTGAAACGTCAACAGTAGGAACCCGGAAAGACATACCTGTTAATTTACCATTCAATTCAGGGATTACTTTTCCAACCGCTTTTGCTGCACCTGTTGAAGAAGGAATAATGTTTACGCTAGCAGCACGACCGCCTCTCCAATCTTTTTTAGAAGGGCCATCAGCTACCATTTGAGTGGAAGTTGATGCGTGAACAGTTGTCATTAAACCTTCAACTATTCCAAAATTATCATGAATAACTTTAGCTAGTGGAGCCAAGCAATTGGTAGTACATGAGGCATTAGAAACAACAAGATCAGTTGCTTTTGCTGTTAAGTGATTTACTCCCATAACAAACATTGGAGCATCTGCAGATGGTGCAGAAATAACTACTTTTTTGGCACCACCTTCAATGTGAGCATTCGCAGTTTCAATTGTGGTAAAAATACCAGTACATTCGGCAACCACATCAACAGAAACTTCATCCCATTTAATCAATTTTGGATCTCTTTCTGCAGTAACTCTGATGTATCTATCGTTTACATATAATTTTCCTTCTTTCACTTCTACTTTTCCATTGAAACGTCCGTGAACAGAATCATATTTTAATAAATAAGCTAAGTGATCAACGTCTAATAAATCGTTGATAGCAACAACTTCTACGTTATCTCTGTTAAATGTTTCTCTGAAAACAATTCTTCCAATTCTTCCGAAACCGTTGATTCCTAATTTTACTTTTGACATTTTATTTTTTAATTAATTTTATTAATATTTTTTTTGAATTGATGGATGATTAAGTGGTCATTATATCGGATACTCGCAACAATTCTCTATCAATTTCTGAATGACCTTTAATAGCTTGTTCTAATGGCGTTAACGCCACTTTATCGCTTAACATTCCAACCATATAGTTCGATTTTCCTTCCAGAATAGATTCAACCGCTTTTACTCCTAATCTACTGGCTAAAACTCTATCAAAACATGATGGCGATCCACCTCGTTGCATGTGACCTAAAACCGATACTCGAATATCATATTCTGGGAAATTTTCTTCGATATAATCTTTCAATTCGAATACGTTTTTACCAATTTTATCACCTTCGGCAATAACCACGATACTCGAAGATTTACCAGAAGCCTTACTTCTTCTTAAAGAATCTAAAAGTCGTTCTAATCCTAAATCTTCTTCAGGAATAAGAATTTCTTCAGCACCAGCACCAATTCCAGCATTTAGTGCAATATGGCCGGCATCTCGCCCCATAACTTCCACTAAAAATAGTCGGTTGTGCGAACTGGCAGTATCACGAATTTTATCAATACAATCAACCACCGTATTTAGTGCCGTATCAAAACCGAGCGTGTGGCTTGTTCCATAAATATCATTATCGATTGTACCTGGAATTCCCATAACTGGATATCCAAATTCTTTATTAAAGACTTCTGCACCTGTGAAAGATCCATCACCACCAATAACTACTAAAGCATCTATTCCGGCAGCTACCAAATTTTCATGTGCTTTTTTACGACCTTCTACAGTCATAAATTCTTTAGAACGAGCCGATTTTAAAATAGTTCCTCCTTTGTTCACTATATTGTTAACAGAACGTGGTCCCATTTCTTTAAAATCTCCTTCAATCATACCTTGATAACCTCTGTAGATTCCCACACACTCAACATTATGATAAGCACATGTTCGAACCACAGATCGAATAGCTGCATTCATACCTGGCGAATCTCCACCTGATGTTAGAACACCTATTTTTTTTATCGTTTTTGACATATTTTTATGTTTTAAAATGTAAATTTAGCAAAGAATACCTATACAAAATAGGATATAATTATATATATCACAAAATTGACAAAATTCAATCGTTTTCGTTGATAAGTTTTAAGTTGTGAGTATAAAAAATAATGAATTCCATAAAAAAACCTGAATTAATCATCTTCAGGTTTTGCTTCATTATTATTTTGAGGTGTTGCTACGGATTTCTTTTTTTTCTTTTTTTCAGAATTCATTTTAATATGCTCTGGAAGTATTGCATTATCATCAACAACATCTGTTTTTTTATCGACTGTATCGATCACTTTCTTTTTGAATATTTTATTGACTAATTCTTTAAAAGTATCAAAATCAACTTCGTAAGAAACTCCAGCGCCTTGCGTATATCCGATACCTTGACCAATATAATTGATGTCATTTTCTCTATTGAACACTCTTAAATTCAGTGTTCCGTCTTCGTTTACACGATACTGCGCTTCGAAATTTCCAACAATTGCAGTTTCTGAAACTCCTCCTGTAGGCACACCTACTCTACCATTTATGGTAATTCGGTCGTTTATTTGTGTAGTTACGGTGGCTACTACTCTACCCGATTCGGTAGGACTTAACGCTGTTTTGTTAGCCGCTGAATAGGTAACGTCTATATTAACTTTATTTCCTTCATCGTTAAATAAATCTCCAAATAAAGCTCCTGCTTTTTCGTAGAAACTATTAGTTACTTGAGATTGACTCAACCCTTCTGCACTTAAAAATCCGCCTGTAGACAATAAATATAGTGCTTGTTTTTGACGGGTATCACTATCGGCTAATTTGGTTTCAATTTCCGATTTCATTACCGAACTCACGTTTGGAAAATTAATATTGAAATCAGGCTCTGGATTAGTAATAGTTCCTTTTAATCCGATAACTACTTCTACAGGAATTTTTTTATTGAAGGAAGCATTGTCAACTAAAACTGCAGGATTAGCCATAATATTTTTGGAAACCGCTTCTAAATTTAAGGTCGCGTTGTATGGATTTCCATCCCAAACAATAGAACCGAATTTTTTTACTTCAAATTTTTTATCAATCAAACCTCCATATTTGAAATTATACGATCCTTCCCAAACGGTAAAGTCACCATACATTTCAAATTTTCCTAAAGTATTGATATTCATATTAAGCGTACCACGTCCTTTTCCTTTCATTCCGTGACCAGATTCTCTGTTTAAGATTACTTCTATATTAGCATCTGTGGTAATATCAAATTCAAAGTTCATTTGAAGCCCATTATAATTTCTTATAAATTCGGTTTCTTTTTTGCCAATACCGTATTTTTCGTTTTTGGTTAAAAAATGAATGAAATTATTCTCACTTACTGATTCAGCATCATTGATAGGAATTTTAACATCGGTTCCTTTGCTTGATTTGGCATTCACATTAATTTCTAATCCATCGGTTGGGCCTTTAATGGTAGCTGCTCCATTTATAAATGCGGTTCCAAAATAGGCAACATCTTCATGATCTTTAGTATTTAGAGCCAGAATTCTATCGGAATCTATAGCCAAATCTAACTCCCAATCTCCAAATTGTTTGTGTTTTATAAACCCTTGAATGTTTCCTTCGGTATTGAATTTTGAATCGTAAACTTTCGTTTTTTGAATGATGAATTTATTTTGAGTAACGTCTACAACAGAATGTTCTTTAATTTTATAATCAACATTCAAATACGGAATGGTTACTCCAGCACCATCAACAAACAAGCGTCCGTTATAATCAATATTATTTACATTACCATTAAGTCGAGCATTTCCTGAGACAAAACCTCTAATGTTAGAAAGTACTTCGCCTCCTAAATTACTTAAAACTCCTAAATTAAACTTCTGAAAATTCAAATTCAAGTCTAATAAAGTGGCATCATTAACAATCTCTAAGTCGCCGTCTGCCGTGAAAGATTTGAAATTATCATTTTCAATTTTAGATACAATTCCGAATCTCGAAAAATCGTTATTTCCACTGATGTCTAAATTTAGATTCCCCAATAAATTGTCATTGATCTGAAGTTGCGATATTTCCAAGGCAGCCGTAGGTTTATATACAGCATTATTTTGTTTTAAATAAACTTCACCATTTAGATTTCCGTCAAATTTAAATTGTTTCACATCGGGTGTGACCTTGTTTAGATTTACATCGTGAAAAGTCAATTGTAAATCTTTATTGCTTTTTCCGTCTATCGATCCTTTCAATTGAATGGATTGATTTTCGTGAGATACAATTACATCATCAAAAGAAAAATGCTTTAAATCTTTGTCAAAAATGATTTTGTTTTTATCATTTTCATCCTTATTAATGTACCATAAATAATCTTTAAACATCATTTCCGATTGATTAAAACCAATAATATTTTGGTTGTCTTTATCAATAGTATGATACATATTTAAGTTATAAAAATCATTCCCTTTTTCGCCGCCTTTAAACTCTGCACGGAAAGACAACGTATCTTTGGAAGTAGCATTAATAAGAGAAAAATCTCGAACTTTATAGTACTTGGTTTTAATGCTATCCAATTGAACATAGGTATTGTACAGTGGATTTTTATTGTCTACTTCAAGTTGTACATTATCCAAATGAACCTCAAAAGCATCAATGGTTTTGGAAGTAAATTTAAGTTTGAAATCGTTGTCGTCGCCTTTAATAGAGCCTGTTACAATGGCATCTTTATGGAACGAAACTTTAGGGTTCAATATTTCGATAATTTCATTAAAATTAGAAAAATTGAATTTTAAATACTGCCCTTTTTTAAGCGTATTTGGTTTGTAATTCGTATATAAACTTCCTAACGAATTTTGAATCATTTTTTGAATCTGACTGAACTCAAATTTTCCTTGTATTTTTCCGCTGATTTGACTCGGAGAATGTAATGAAATCGTGTGTTCGTTATTCTCATCAAAACTTGAATTAACCGTAAGATTATCAAAGAAATAAATATCTTTTGAGTTTTGGTACGATGCATTAGAAAGAATTACATCTCCTTTCATGTTATTTATCGAATTACCTGAAAGTTTCATAACCACATCGCCTTTAAAAACAGCAATATCGTCGTTAATGAAATTCAATCGTTTTAGATTAGCATAATCTACTTTAGCATGAAAATCATAAATACTTTCTTTTTTGCTCAAATCAACAATCCCATCAAAATCAAAAAATAAATTAGGATCATTGACGTTAACTTTTCCTTTAAAAATAGGTTTTTTAAAACTACCGTCTGCTAATATATTTTTGTAGGTATAGCCATTATAGGTAACACTACTTACTTCGCCTGAAAATTTGGTATCTAAATATTTTTCGACAAAACCTTTTCCGTCTACGTCAACATTCAAACTAGTTTTTCCAACATCTTTACGATTTAAAAAAGTCCCTAAATCGAAATCATCCAAAACAATATTTCCAACATAGGTAGCATTATCAATGTTGTCAATATGGGTCATTACTAGTTTTGAAGTTACATTACCCAACTTGGTTTGTAAATTAAAATCAGCATCAATAGATGTAGTAGTCACTTCTGCATCACCTTTTAAAGTAAATTGACCTAGTTTTTTCAAAGATGATGGTAGTTTTTTTCCTAAAACATTTGGTAAAAGTGTGGTTAGGTTTTCATAATTAGAAGTTACTTTTTGAAAAGAACCTTTCATATAAAATTCACCTTGCCCTTTTTTAGCAAAAAGATTTCTAAAATTGACATTACCTACAATTTCAGAGTTTTTAGTATCTTTCAATCGTAGTCGCTTTGCCGTAAAATTATTTAGGGTTCCGTCTATTTTACCGCGCAAATCAAACATTTGGTTTTTACCAATTTCTTTATAGAAATGCCAAATATCATTCGAAGAAATTTTTGCAGAATTCGTAGTTACATCAAAAATTACCTTGTTGTTGAAATCTTTAAAATCTTTTCGATTATATTTTAAAATAACGGCACCTTTAAATTTAGATTCTGCTGTTTTTAAATTGAGTTGTTCTAATCTAATGTTCTTTTTGGTATAAGTAAATTTGGATTGTAAATCCTCAACAAATAAACCTCTATGATCCATGAAAGACATTGCATCAATATTGGTGTAAACGTTTGGACCTTTAATTTTAAAATCGGTTACAACCGCGTTTAATTTGGTAAAATCTACATCCAAAGGAATCTCTCTGTTGTAGTCAATTTCTCTAAAACGGCAATTTTTAAGTATGATTTTGTCCGAAGTCATTAAAAACTTGCCCGATGCTGGTTTTCCATCATCAAAAGCAGCTACAAATTTATCAAGATTGGTATCTTTATCGCCTTTGTAAGTTTTTACATTTAAAGTCAATTCATCGGCGGTCATTTTGCCAAAAATTAAACTACCATTGAGCAGTTTTTTGGTATCAAGAATACTCGTTATAATGCGATTAGCGAAGATTAGTGTGTCTTTTTTCTCGTCTTTAACCAATACTTTTTTCAGTTGAACACCACCAAAAACATTAACTTCAACTTCATCAACATAAATATCGGTTCCGAAATCTTTATTCAATTTTTCGGTTACATAATGAGCAATTTTAGTTTGAACTACAGGCAAAGAAAGCGCTATCGCTATGGCTAGTATAAGAACTAGTAAAGCCAGAAAAGTTCGTAAAATTATTTTTCTGATTTTTTTGAAACGCGTATTTGATTTTTTTTCTTCCAAAATTTAATTAGGCTGTAGATAAGAAACCTTGAAAATCCTTACTTTTGTAATCGTTGTAAAAATAATCGTTTTATAGCGGTTTATCAAATATAATTCAAAAATTGTGCCCAATGGCAAACCATGACGTTTTTATTTTAGCAATTGAAAGTTCTTGCGATGACACAGCTGCTGCTGTTTTGAAAAATGATGTTGTACTTTCTAACGTAGTTGCTGGACAAAAGATCCACGAAGAATACGGCGGAGTTGTTCCAGAATTAGCTTCAAGAGCACACCAACAAAACATTGTACCTGTGATAGATAGCGCTTTAAAAAGAGCTAATGTTAGCAAAAATCAATTGTCTGCAATTGCCTTTACACAAGGTCCGGGATTAATGGGTTCTTTACTTGTAGGAACGTCGTTTGCAAAATCGCTTTCGATGGCTTTAGACATTCCTTTAATTGCCGTTAATCACATGCACGCACACATTTTAGCACATTTTATTGATGAAGAAGGATTTGACAAACCTGAATTTCCATTTTTGGCGCTAACTATTTCGGGTGGTCATACCCAAATTGTTAAAGTAAATAGCTTTTTTAATATGGAAATTATTGGAGAAACTACAGATGATGCCGTTGGTGAAGCTTTTGATAAATCGGCTAAAATAATGGGACTTCCTTATCCTGGTGGTCCGCTAATCGATAAATTTGCCAAAGAAGGTAATCCAAAAAGATTTCCTTTTACCAAACCTAAAGTAGACGGATTGAACTTTAGTTTTTCGGGTTTGAAAACCCAAATTTTGTATTTCATCCAGAAGAATGTCGCCACTAATCCAAATTTTATTGAAGAAAATAAAGCCGACATTTGTGCCTCTATCCAACATACCATTATCGAAATATTAATGGAAAAATTAAAAATGGCTGTTGCCGAAACAGGTATTACACAAGTCGCTATTGGTGGCGGAGTTTCTGCAAATTCAGGAATTCGTAACACGCTCAAAGCAGCTGAAACAAAATATGGTTGGAAAACATTCATTCCGAAATTTGAATACACTACCGATAATGCTGCAATGATTGGTATTGTAGGTTATCAAAAGTTTTTAGAAAATAAATTTAATGATGCTGGAGTAGTTTCTAAAGCACGAATCGAATTTTAATATGCAATTGTTCTACAATCCATCCATTACTGAAGCTGAAAAAACTTTTGTTTTTGACAAAGAAGAAAGCAAACATATTATTAAAGTATTACGCAAGAAAGAAAGCGATATACTATACGTTACCAATGGATTAGGTTATTTATTTAAAACAGAAATTGCACTTGCTTCAGATTCAAAATGTACCGTAAACATTCTTTCATTTGAGAAACAAGAAGCTGCTAAATTTCATTTGCATTTAGCCGTAGCACCAACTAAAATGAACGAACGATACGAATGGTTTTTAGAGAAAGCTACCGAAATTGGAATACATGAAATCACACCAATAATCTGTGAACATTCAGAACGAAAAGTGATTAAAACCGATCGATTTCAAAAAATAATTGAATCGGCTATGAAGCAATCATTACATTATTATATCCCAAAATTAAACGAACCCATTTCTTATAAAGAGTTTGTTAAAAAAGATTTTTCGGGTCAAAAATTCATTGCCCATTGCGAAGAAACCGATAAAAAATCTTTGAAAAAAGAACTGAAAACCAGCCAAAATGTTTTAATCTTGATTGGACCCGAAGGTGATTTTTCTGTTAAAGAAATTCAAATGGCATTGGACAATACATTTATTCCAGTATCTTTGGGTGAGACTAGGCTCAGAACCGAGACAGCTGCTGTAGTTGCTTGTCATACTTTTGTTTTATTAAACGAATAATCTATGAAGAAGTTTGTCTTTTTATTTTTTATTTCTTTTATCCATTTCGGATTTGCTCAAAAACAAACCTTGTTTCTTGACAAAAATCTTGATGAAGTTATAAAGCAATCTAAAATCGAAAAAAAGCCTATCGTAGTGATGTATTATGCTACTTGGTGTGTGCATTGCAACAAAATGAAAAACGATATTTTTGTTGATGCTGACGTCATAAACTTCTATAACAGCAATTTCATTTGCATGGCTGTTGATGCTGAATCTGCTGAAGGAACCAACTTAAAAAACCGATTTCAGAGTAAATTTAAAGTAAAATCTTATCCTACTTTTACATTCATTGATAGTAACGAAAATTTATTGAGTTGTATTTCTGGCGAATTTAAAAAAGACGAATTCATCAACGAAGGTAAAAATGCCTTAATTCCTGATAACCAATTCAACAACGTAAAAAGCAAATTTAATGCGGATGTTTCCAATCCTGATAATTGTTTGAAGTTCATAACCATAGCAAGAAAAGCAGGTTTTGACGCTACTCCAATCACACAGAAATATTTAAAAACGAAAACCAAAGAAGAATTATTTAGCGAATTGAATTGGCGTATTATGGCCAACGGCATCAACGATATTGAGGCTGACGAAATAAAGTTAATTGCTGCTAATCAATCGGAATTTGCTAAAGTTTCATCGCCAACAAGAGTAGAAAAAAAATTAGTATTCATCGCTTCAGACAATTTAAAAAGTTATGCCGAATTGGGTGATACTATCAATTACAATAAAAAAAGACCGATTGCAGCTTCTTTTAAGATTAGAAAAGTAGATTCATTATTATTTCGATTTGACTTAATGATTGCTGAACGAACTACAAATTGGAAAAAATACGAAACGGTTGCTCTTGCAAATGTTGAAAAATTCGCTTGGAAAGATTCAAATACCCTTATTGAAATTGGTTCTAACTTTTTAGCTTTCATAAATGACAAAAATGGCATTAATAGTGCTATTAATTGGACTAAACAAGCACTTTCGTTAGGCGAATCTATCGAAAAGTATATCATAATTTCTAAACTATATCTAAAAGAAAAAGAATATAATAGCGCATTAGAATTTGCCGAAAAAGGTAAAACAACGGCTACCAATTTTGGTTGGAAAACCGATGAAATTGACAAATTAATTACAGAAATTAAATCAAAACGCAATGAAAACTAAATTTCTTTACCTTTTCTTTTTAGTCATTTCATTGAATTGTTTTTCACAAGAAATTGCGCTTCTGAAATACAATGGTGGTGGCGATTGGTATGCCAACCCAACTTCGCTCCCAAATTTAATCAGATTCAGCAATCTCAACATCAATACTACTATTGCCAACAAACCTGCAACTGTTGAACCAGGTAGCCCAGATATTTTTTCATATCCCTTTGTTCATGCTACTGGACATGGAAATATTGTGTTTAGTGATGCCGAAATACAAAATCTTAGAAACTACATGATGTCAGGTGGATTCATGCATTTTGATGATAATTATGGTTTAGATGAGTACCTAAGACGAGAAATAAAACGAATTTTTCCTAATAACAATTTGGTTGAAATCCCAGCTAATCATCCTATTTTTCAAAAACCATTTAGCTTTCCTGGTGGATTGCCAAAAATTCACGAACATAATGGTAAACGCCCACAAGCTTTCGGAATTTTTATTGAAAACCGTTTGGTATTACTCTATACTTATGAATGTGATTTAGGCGATGGATGGGAAGATGCCGAAGTTCACAATGACCCTAAAGAAGTAAGAGAAAAAGCGTTAAAAATGGGTGCCAATATATTAAATTACGTTTTTAATAATTAAACTATGATCACATCTAAAACCATAGCAAACGGGATATTGAGAGCCATCGGTGTACTCACATTGATTTGTTTGATATTGTATTTCATTTATTTAATTCAAACTGTAATTATCTATTTAATTATTGCTGTAATTTTTTCGATGATAGCCAATCCGATAGTAGAATTTTTAAGAAAAAAATTAAAATTCTCTAATACTATTGCTGTAACCACTACTTTGGGACTGTTTCTATTATTAATTTTCGGATTGATTATGCTTTTTGTTCCTCTCATTACATCGCAAAGTACCAATTTATCATTATTAGACACCAAATCAATTGAGGTAAAATGCATCGAACTTTACAACCAGTTAGATGCTTATCTTGACCAACACAACATCGATATCTCAAAAATTTCAAAAGAAACAAACATAACCTCAAAATTGAATTTTAATTTTTTTACTGATTTTTTCAATTCTATTGTAGGAATGGTAAGTAGCCTGGGTGTCGGATTGGTAACCGTCTTTTTCATCAGTTTCTTTTTTCTGAAAGATAAAGTACAATTCATCATCGGAATGAAAAAAATTATACCCGACGATCATGAAGAACAAATTTTAAATTCTGTTGATAAAACAAGATTACTATTAACTCGTTATTTTATTGGGCTGTTGATACAACTTACGATCATAACAATTTTATACCTAATTGTTTTATTAATTTTTGGGGTAGAAAATGCATTTGTTATCGCTTTCCTTTGTGGATTACTAAATATTATACCGTATATCGGACCATTTATCGCTTCTATTTTAGCAGGAGTTTTAACCATGCTAAGTAATATTGGTAGTGATTTTCAAACAGTCATTTTGCCAACGACTATTTATGTGATCATTGGCTTTTTTATTGTTCAAATGATTGACAACAATGTTTCTTCTCCTTTAATATTCTCTAAAAGTGTCAACTCACATCCATTGGAAATATTTTTAGTGATATTGATAATCGGTATCTTATTTGGAATCACCGGAATGATCATAGCAGTACCTTTTTACACTATTCTAAAAGTAATTGGCAAAGAATTCTTTCCTGAAAACAAAGTGATTAAAATTTTAACAAAAAACATTTAACCTTTATTTTTTGAAATGAATTTAAATGAAATTTTAAAGCCCGAAGTTCAGCAATACATCATTGATAAAACAGGTTCAGATATTTCCAAATTAGCCTTCCAAAAAAATCCGTTTCCAGAAATTGATTTTAAAATTATTTTAAATCAGATTGAAGCTCGTACAAAAAGTAAAAACAAACTTGCAACTTGGTTTAATACCTCAAAAATTATATATCCAAGCAAAATTTCTGTAGAACAAACTTCCTCAGAAATTACAGCTCGATATAAATCGGAAATCATTTCGGGCAAAAATATCATTGATTTGTCTGGAGGATTTGGCGTTGATGCTTATTATTTTTCTAAAAAGTTTTCCAAAGTAATTCATTGTGAAATTAAATCCGAGTTATCTCAAATTGTAACTCATAATGTCAAGCAATTAAAAGCAGAAAATATTTCTTGTGAAACAGGTGATAGCGAATCCATTTTAAATCAATTAAATCAAAAATACGACTGGATTTACATCGATCCGTCAAGAAGAAATGAGGCTAAAGGTAAAGTTTTCATGCTGAAAGATTGTCTGCCTAACGTGCCCGATTTACAAGATTTTTATTTTAACTATTCAAACAATATTCTTATAAAAACCGCTCCTATTCTTGATATTACTGCAGGTTTGTCGGAATTAAAGAATGTTAAAGCCATACACATTGTTGCCATTGACAATGAAGTAAAAGAATTACTTTGGATAGTAGAAAAAGATTTTGAAAGTCAACCCATCATTAAAACTATTAACTTTACTAAAGAAAAACAAGAACTATTTGAATTCAGCCTACATAATAATGAAACTGCAAGCTATGGAATGCCGAAAGAATATCTTTATGAACCGAATAGCGCCATAATGAAATCGGGCGGTTTTAATGAAATCAGTCACTATTTTTCGATACAAAAATTAAATTCTAATTCACATCTTTACACTTCTAATGATTTAATTAATTTTCCGGGTAGAATCTTCAAAATTGAAAAAATCATCGATTATAACAAAAAAGAAATGAATTCGAATCTTGCAGGCAAACAATGTAATATTACCACTCGTAATTTTAACGAAGCCGTTGAAGATATTCGAAAAAGATGGAAAATAAAAGACGGCGGAAATCAATATTGTTTTTTTACAACCAATGTAAATGAGCAGAAAATAGTGTTAATTTGCACAAAAATTAATTCTCAATGAAAAAAATATACGCTATAATCATTCTCCTGTTTTCATTATCGGCATTGGGACAAAAAGAGTGCGAATACAGCACCAATGTTAAAGACAGTCTAGGAACATATAAATCCACTAAAGATTATGTGGTCTACGAACGTGTATTTGGTAATAGTCAGACTTCGATATATTTTTCTTTAGTAAATGCCGATGGCTTACCGTCGCTAAATGTTCAAATCTTACAGAAAAGTCCAGATTTTATTTCAGCCAAATGTTTTGATAAAAATTCAAGAATATATTTTCAATTGGACAATGGTAAAATAATAACCGTATTAGGTTTAGAACAAGAAACTTGCGGAACAACTTTGAGAAATGAGAATATCAATAACCGAATTCTAAATGGTTATTTTCTATTTATGAAAGATACTTTTGAAAATTTAAAACAATCACCAATTTCAATTATCCGAATTAAATATGCTGGTGAGACCGTTGATTATGTAGCAAAAAGCGAATTAAATTCTGAGATTGATAAAAAAACGTACAATCCAAATCGTTTCTTTATGGATTACTTAAAATGTGTTGAATAATCAATTACAATCCCATTTAAAGTTTGCCAGTTTGTCTTTATAACTATCCATTAAATTATAATGCCACCATTCCGAATCAAATGATTTAAAGTGATGTTTTAGCATTATTTCTTTTAAATAGGCTCTATTTTTTCTGATTTTTCTTGAGAAATTTTGGTAGTTATGACTGGCTTCTGGTCCAAAAAAATCGAAGGTAGTTCCCATATCCAATTCCTTTCCATCTTGATCTACTAGAGTAATATCGACCGCTCCTCCTCTATTGTGAATGGAGCCTTTCTTGGGGTCGGCTACATAATCTGCATTAGGAACAATTTCCCACATTTTCTTTTGAATATCGATTGGGCGGTAACAGTCAAACAACTTAATTCGATAGCCTTTAGCTTCAAATTCTCTATTAGCCTCGATTAAATCTTTAATCGTTTTTAGACGCAAATAACATTCATCACAATCGTATACCTTCTTCTTAAGAAAATTATCCTCGGTAGCATATTTCATGTCAAATACAAACTCATTGCTAAAATCTTTTAATTTAACAAATGTAGTATCATTGATTCCATTATACATAGCGATGGAATTACCATTTAAATAATTGTTTTGCAATTGACCTTTTTTGGTCATCGAAGATTCTGTAGATTTACATGATACCAACAGAAGAACAAGAAATAAAACAGAAATAAACTTTGTAATTGTCATGTGATTTTAATTTCATTGACAATATAAGAAATTATATAAAACAAAAAAACCTTCTTTTTCAAGAAGGTTTTTAATGTGATCCCATTAGGATTCGAACCTAAGACCTACTGCTTAGAAGGCAGTTGCTCTATCCAGCTGAGCTATGAGACCATTGACTGTAAAAGTCGGGGTGGCAGGATTCGAACCTGCGGCCTCCTGCTCCCAAAGCAGGCGCGATAACCGGGCTACGCTACACCCCGAAAGCGAGTGCAAATATATAATTAAAAATTAGTTCTCAAAATCTTTTCTAAGAATAATTACATTTTATTTTATAATAGTTTTTTCTAATTAGTTTCTATAAATTTATTTTAATAAAAACATACATTTGCATCACTTAAAATAAATAAATAATGTCCGATACAATAGAAAAAGTAAAATGCCTAATAATAGGTTCTGGTCCTGCAGGTTATACTGCTGCAATTTATGCCTCAAGAGCCAATATGAATCCGGTTTTATACCAAGGAACACAACCTGGCGGCCAATTGACCACTACAAACGAAGTAGAAAATTTTCCTGGCAATCCAGAAGGAATCACTGGTCCGCAAATGATGATGAACCTTCAAGAACAAGCGCAACGTTTTGGAACTGATGTTCGTGATGGATGGGTTACCAAAGTAGATTTCTCTGGGGATATTCACAAAGTATGGGTAAATGATACCAAAGAAATTCATTGCGAAACTGTTATCATATCTACAGGTGCTTCTGCTAAATATTTAGGATTACCCTCTGAGCAACATTACCTAAATATGGGTGGTGGTGTTTCGGCCTGTGCTGTTTGCGACGGATTTTTCTACAGAAACCAAGAAGTGGTAATTGTGGGTGCTGGAGATTCGGCTTGTGAAGAAGCACATTACCTATCTAAATTGTGTAAAAAAGTAACCATGTTAGTGAGAAGCGAACAATTTAGAGCTTCTAAAATTATGGCAGAACGTGTTCGCAAAACCGAAAACATTGAGATTCTATTGAATACCGAAACCGATGAAGTTTTGGGTGACGGACAAGTGGTTACTGCTGTTAGAGTAAAAAACAGAGTAACTGGTGAAACCAAAGAAATTCCTGCAACTGGATTCTTTGTCGCAATCGGACACAAACCAAATACTGATATTTTTAAAGACTATTTAACGTTAGACGAAACGGGTTATATTGTAAATGTGCCAGGAACGGCTAAAACCAATGTACCAGGTGTATTTGTTGGTGGAGACGCAGCTGATCACGTATACAGACAAGCTATCACTGCGGCAGGAACAGGCTGTATGGCGGCTTTGGATGCCGAACGCTATTTGGCTTCTAAAGAGTAAATTATCATAAAGATTTTAAGCTATAAGTCTTAAACACAGATTTCACAAATTATCATAAATTAGAAAAGCCATTCCTAATATTGGAGTGGCTTTTTTTATTTAGCAAAAAGGTCTTTTTAAAACCGAACTTAGTATTTATAGTTCACTGTCTAGCCCTGATAGGAGTGAAAATCTTTTCTTTTGTTGCCTGAGGTTCTCGAAGGCAACAAAAAAAGATTGTAATGGATAGCAGGAAGATGGAAACCATAAACTCCCAAGCCACTCGCTTCAAAAAATAAAAAAACCGAACATTGCTGTCCGGTTTATATATATTAGATACTTGAAAATTAATCATTCATAGAAATCAAAAATTCTTCATTATTTCGTGTCTTTTTGATTTTATCATTGATGGTATCCATGGCTTCTACCGGGTTCATATCGGCCAAGAATTTACGTAAAATCCACATGCGTTTTAGCGTACTGTCATCCAACAATAAATCGTCACGTCGTGTACTTGATGATGTTAAATCAATAGCAGGGAAAATTCTACGATTAGCAATTTTTCTATCTAATTGTAATTCCATGTTACCCGTTCCTTTGAACTCTTCAAAAATCACCTCATCCATTTTAGAACCTGTTTCGGTCAATGCCGTAGCAATTATACTCAACGAACCTCCATTTTCTACATTACGAGCGGCACCAAAGAAACGTTTTGGTTTTTGTAACGCATTAGCATCTACTCCACCCGAAAGTACTTTTCCTGAAGCTGGTTGCACAGTATTATAAGCTCTTGCTAAACGCGTAATAGAATCTAATAAAATCACTACATCGTGACCACATTCTACCAAACGTTTTGATTTTTCAAGAACAATGTTGGCAATTTTCACGTGCTCCATTGGTTCACGATCAAAAGTTGAAGCAATAACTTCGCCACGCACACTACGTTGCATATCGGTTACCTCTTCTGGACGTTCGTCAATCAATAATACAATCAAATATACTTCTGGATGATTGGCAGCAATGGCATTGGCAATGTCTTTTAACAACATCGTTTTACCTGTTTTAGGTTGCGCCACAATCATACCGCGTTGTCCTTTTCCAATTGGTGAAAACAAATCCATAATACGTGTAGAAACGCTGGCTTGTTTTTCGGCAATTCTGAATTTTTCTTGTGGAAATATAGGTGTTAAATGATCAAAAGAAACTCTATCGCGAACCACTTGCGGGTCGTGACCATTTATTTTTAAAACTCTCACTAATGGAAAGAACTTCTCTCCTTCTTTTGGTGGGCGCACTACTCCTTTAACGGTATCGCCTGTTTTTAATCCGAATAAACGAATTTGCGAAGTAGACAAATAAATATCATCTGGTGAAGCCAAGTAATTATAATCCGACGAACGCAAAAATCCGTATCCATCAGGCATCATTTCTAAAACGCCTTCACTTTCTATGATTCCGTCAAATTCATAATCGGCATCACGGAAATTAGGATTCTTTTTGTTTTTGAAATTTGGGTTTTGGTTTGGATTCTGATTCCCATTTCCGTTTTGGTTCGGATTCTGATTTGGGTTTTGGTGCTTGTGCTTCTGATTCGGTCCCGAAGCTTCGGGATGGTTCTTTTCCGAATTATTTTCAGGATTATCGGTATTTTCTACCGCGTTTTCTTCAACTGTTTTTTCTGAATTTGAAGCTTCAGCTGTAGGTTCTTCTGACGATGATTTGACTTGTTTTACAAACTTTTGCTTCTTTTGAAATTTATCTTTCTTAACAAAAGATTCTTGTGGCACTGGAGCAGTTTCTTCCGATGTAACAGGTATCACTTTTTCGGTTGGTGCTTCAGAGAATAAATCATTAGACTCTTTTTGCTTTTTTATCTTGGCGTCAGGAGCAATTCGTGCTCTCTTTACTTTTTCTTCTTTTGGAGCTTCTTTTTTATCAGAAGTTTCGTTGGTTGTAGCCGTTTGATGTGCTAAAATCTGTTCAATTAAGACTTCTTTTTTTACTCCGGCAACCTTTATGGTTTTTGCCAATTTGGCAATTTCCTGAAGCTCAGGCAGCTTCATACCTTTTAATGCTGAACTATCAAACATAAATGTTTATATAAATATTTTTAATGATTGGGTGACAATACAAAATGTGTGGTGATTTTTTCTAATAGAACATCCGTGTTTTGAAGTACTTACGGATTTACCATGCAATAATACAAATAAATTTCGTTCAAGCAATAGTTTTTTAAAAAAAGAAAATATATTTTTGCTACACAAAATAACAATCATGTTACAAAGAATTCAAACAATCTACTTAACAATCGTGTTCATAGCAGTGGCGGTGCTTCCTTATGTTTTCCCTTTATGGAAAATTAGTGGCAAAGAGTTTATGTTCAACCGAGAAATAAGTTATGTGATTTTGTTTGGCTTGAGTACTGCATTAACCGTAATGAGTATTATTTCGTTCAAAAAAAGACAACAACAATTTGTTTTAAACAGATTGAACATGATATTAAATTTAATTTTATTAGGATTATTTGTATATCGCTCACTAAATCTATCCGGAGGAACTCCAGCAGTTTCAGAGAAGGGTATTGGGATGTTTCTTCCTATCATTTCTATCGTTTTCTTAGTTTTGGCCAACAAAGCTATCAAGAAGGATGAAGATCTCGTAAAATCTGTAGACCGATTGAGATAAACCTATAAACTTAGTTTATTAGTGCGAAGAAAATCCTGAACGAAAGTTTGGGATTTTTTTGTTAGCAGCAATTCCAGCTTTTCATTGCATTTTTTTGGTTGTTGTCTGAGGTTCTCGAAGGCAACAATAAAAAACGTTCCATTGCAATGTGGGCTTCAACCCGTATACTGCAACTGAAACTACTTCTTCCCTAGCTCAACAACTTCCAAATTCTGAATTTTGTCACCCTCAATTTCAAACCGCAACATAGTGCGTATTTGATGAAAACCAGATATTCCACAAGCACCCGGATTCATATGCAACAAATTCAAACTTTTGTCAAACTGCACTTTTAAAATGTGTGAATGACCACAAATAAAAAGCTTTGGTGGATTGGTTTTCAATTCCTCTCGGATCGCTTGATTGTATTTTCCGGGATAACCCCCAATATGTGTAATCCATACATCGACACCTTCACACATAAATCTATTATGCAACGGAAATTCCATTCGAGCTTGAGCATCGTCAATATTGCCATAAACAGCTCGAAGTGGTTTTAGCTTTTTAATCGTATCGGTTACTACCAAATTGCCAATATCACCGGCATGCCAAACCTCATCTGCTTGCTGCACATATTTTAGGATAACATCGTCAATATGACTGTGAGTATCGGAAAGTAAAAGGATTTTTTTCAATTTAAAAAGTGACTAAAGTTCTGATATTTTGAGTAGGTAAAGATAGTAAATGAAATTATGATAACTTTAAACATCCTATTTAAAAACCTTTGTACCTTTGCACCTTTGAATCTTAGAACCAAAAAAGTTGAGATACTTCATCGAATTTGCATACAAAGGAACGCGCTATCATGGTTGGCAATACCAGCCTAATGCTATTTCTGTTCAAGAAACCTTGAATAAGGCGCTGAGCACTTTATTCCGAAAAGAAATTGATGTGGTAGGTGCTGGCAGAACCGATGCCGGAGTTCATGCCAAGCAAATGTTTGCGCACTTCGATTTGGAAGATGCTATTGACATTCCGTTTTACATTCACAAACTGAATTCGTTTTTACCCAAAGACATCGCCATTCTCAACATTCATCTCGTAGCAGATGACGCACATGCCCGATTTGATGCTTCCAAAAGAACGTACGAATACCATATCCACACGCAAAAAAATGCTTTTGAAAGCGACGATTCTTGGTTGTATCAAAACCCTTTGAATGTTTCCAAAATGAACGAAGCATGCAAAATACTGTTTCATCATACTGATTTTGAATGTTTTTCGAAAACACATACCGATGTGAATACGTTCAATTGCATCATCAATGAGGCATTTTGGCAACAAAACAACAACCAATTGGTTTTTACCATTTCGGCCGATCGTTTCCTCAGAAATATGGTTCGCGCCATAGTAGGAACTATGATTAATATCGGTTTAGAAAAAATAACTATTGAGGATTTTACAAAAATTATAGAAAGTAAAGACCGTGGTAAAGCTGGGTTCTCGGTGCCTGCACACGGATTGTATTTGACCAAAGTGGAATATCCTTTTTTAAGTAACTCATGAAAGCAAAAGCATTCGACATACGATTATTCAAACGAATATTACAATACACAAAACCTTATAAATTACTGTTCTACGGAGTAATTACTACGGCAGTGTTATTGTCAGTTTTTGCAGCACTTCGTCCCTTTTTATTAAAACAAACGGTAGATAGTTACATCAAACCCAAGGATGAAAACGGCCTATTGCTTTATGTTTCTCTTATGGGTATCGTTTTATTGATGGAAGGAATTTCGCAATATTTCTTTGTGTTTTGGGCCAATTTACTCGGACAAGAAATCATCAAAGACATTAGAACTAAACTATTTCAACACATGCTGAGCTTCAGAATGAAATACTTCGACATTGCTCCTGTAGGCCAGTTGGTGACGCGTTCTGTTTCGGATATTGAACAAATTGCTCGCATCTTTAGTCAAGGTTTGTTCATGATCATCAGTGATTTGATGAAAATGCTGGTCGTATTACTTTTTATGTTTTACATGAATTGGAAACTAACCTGGATTGTGGTAGCCGCCATGCCTGTTTTGGTTTACATTACTCGAATTTTCCAACGCAAAATGCAAGTCGCTTTTGAGGAAGTCCGCAATCAAGTAGCCAATTTAAATACGTTTGTTCAAGAACGCGTAACCGGAATGAAAATCGTGCAATTGTTCAACCGCGAAGCTATTGAGTACGAAAAGTTTAAAGACATCAACCAAAAACATAACGTAGCTTGGATAAAAACTATTTTATACAACTCCATTTTCTTCCCTATTGCTGATATTATTTCATCGCTTTCACTAGGATTTGTAGTGCTTTATGGAGGTTTTCATATCATTGATGGTGATAAATTTACCACTTTTGGCGATTTGTTTTCGTATACTATGTTCATCGGAATGTTGTTCAATCCGTTGCGACAAATTGCCGATAAATTCAACGAAATGCAAATGGGAATGATTGCTGCTAATCGTGTTTTCGATATTTTAGATACCTCAGAAGAAGTGCAACAAAATGGCACTATAACTGCCAGTCATTTTGTTGGAAACATACGATTTGAAAACGTTCGTTTCAGTTATATCAAAAACGAAGAAGTATTGAAAGGCATTTCATTGGATGTAAAATCTGGTGAAACTATTGCTATTGTAGGTTCAACTGGCGCAGGAAAATCGACTATTATTAATTTACTAAATCGTTTTTACGAAATTGATTCGGGTGCTATTTATATTGACAATCAAAACATAGATTCTTTTACCTTAGAAAGTTTGCGTACCCAAATTGCTATTGTACTGCAAGATGTTTTTCTTTTTGCCGATACCATTTTAAACAATATCACGTTAAATAACGATTCTATTTCTCGAGAAGATGTAGTCATTGCTGCTAAAAAAATTGGTGTTCATGATTTTATAATGAGTCTGCCCGAAAATTATGACTACAACGTAAAAGAACGAGGCGTCATGCTTTCGTCTGGTCAGCGACAATTGATAGCATTTTTACGCGCTTATGTGAGTAATCCGAGCATTCTGATTTTGGATGAAGCTACCTCTTCTATCGATACGTATTCGGAAGAATTAATACAACGTGCTACCGAAACCATTACAAAAGACAGAACTTCCATTATAATTGCACATCGACTGGCAACTATTATAAATGCTGATAAAATAATTGTAATGCACAAAGGACAAATTGTTGAAATGGGAACACATCAAGAATTAGTAACCAAAGAAAAAGGTTATTATAAAAATCTTTATGATTCTCAATTTTCTGTTAACGCCTAGATAAAATCCGATTTAAGTTTAAATTAAGATTTACCGTCAATAATCTTGGTATATTAGCATGTTAACTGATTGATAAACTTTCAATGCAAGAAAGTCTTAAACCTCTCATTTTCAATTCATGAAAAAACTAATTTACTCAAGCATCATACTGTTGTTATTCTTTGAAGGAAACTCGCAAAACAAATCCATTACTTTGAGTGGTGATATACTCCAAACATTTCTTCCTGCAGCAGCTCTAAGTTCTACTTTTATTTGGAATGACGATAACACCAAACCTACTTGGCAATTTCTAAAGGCTTATGGAACAGCAATTGTACTAGAAGAATCCTTAAAACATATCGTTCAAAAACCAAGACCTGATGGTTCCGATAATTATTCCTTTCCATCAGGGCATACCACGAGTGCCTTTACTGGTGCTGCTTTTATTCAAAAACGCTATGGCTGGAAATACGGAATACCTTCTTATTTACTCGCTTCCTATGTTGGTTACACCCGAATTCAAGCCAAAAAACACGATGGTTGGGATGTATTGGCTGGTGCTACTATCGGTATAGGCACTTCTTATTTGTTCACAAAACCTTACGCCAAAACCAAAATTGATGTTTCATTTAATAAAGTACAAGGCGGCTACATGTTAGGATTTAATTATACTTTTTAACCTAAAAAATCGACTCTCAACTTGTCGTAAACTTTTAAAGTCTAAAGCCGAAAACTTATAAAGTTTTTTCTAAATTTGCAACTCAATTAATTTAGAAAATCATTTGAAAATGACACGAGCGTATGCGACTGCATTTTTCACAAATAATAAATAAACTCTCGAAAAATGACACGAGCGCACGCGACTGCATTTTTCACAAATAATAAATAAACTCTCGAAAAATGAAATACGATATTATTGTTTTAGGAAGTGGTCCAGGCGGTTATGTTACGGCAATCCGTGCTTCTCAATTGGGCTTTAAAGTAGCTGTTATTGAAAAAGAAAACTTAGGTGGTATATGCCTTAACTGGGGTTGTATTCCGACTAAAGCACTTTTAAAATCGGCTCAAGTTTTTGATTACCTAAAACATGCTTCCGATTATGGATTGACCATTAAAGAATATGACAAAGATTTCAACGCTGTGATTGCTCGTTCAAGATCGGTGGCAGACGGAATGAGCAAAGGTGTTCAATTCTTAATGAAAAAAAATAAAATCGATGTTATTGATGGTTTTGGCAAAATAAAACCAGGTAAAAAAGTTGATGTTACTGCAGCTGATGGAAAAGTAACTGAATATTCGGCAGATCACATCATCATTGCTACTGGTGCTCGTTCAAGAGAATTGCCAAACTTACCACAAGACGGAGTTAAAGTAATTGGTTATCGTCAAGCAATGACTTTACCAACCCAACCTAAGAAAATGATTGTAGTAGGTTCGGGAGCTATTGGTGTTGAGTTTGCTCATTTCTACAATTCTATGGGAACTGAGGTAACTATAGTAGAATTTATGCCAAATATTGTTCCTGTTGAAGATGAAGACATTTCTAAACAAATGGAACGTTCTATGAAAAAAGCTGGTGTTAACATCATGACCAATTCATCTGTAGAACGCATCGATACTTCTGGCGCTGGTGTAAAAGCGTATGTAAAAACGGCTAAAGGTGAAGAAATTCTTGAAGCAGATATTTTACTATCAGCAGTTGGTATCAAAACTAACATAGAAAATATTGGATTAGAAGAAGTAGGAATTGCTACTGATAGAGACAAAATCTTAGTGAATGCCTACAATCAAACTAACGTTCCTGGCTATTATGCTATCGGTGATATTACTCCAGGTCAAGCGTTAGCTCACGTAGCTTCTGCTGAAGGAATTAATTGTGTGGAGAAAATTGCAGGTTTACATGTAGAACCTATCGATTATGGTAATATTCCAGGTTGTACTTATGCTACTCCAGAAATTGCTTCGGTTGGTTTGACTGAAAAACAAGCTAAAGAAAAAGGATACGAATTAAAAATTGGTAAATTCCCATTTTCGGCTTCTGGAAAAGCTAAAGCTGCTGGAGCTTCAGATGGTTTTGTAAAAGTAATTTTCGATGCTAAATATGGTGAATGGTTGGGCTGTCATATGATTGGCGCTGGTGTTACCGACATGATTGCAGAAGCAGTGGTAGCAAGAAAATTAGAAACTACTGGGCATGAAATTCTAAAAGCGGTACATCCACATCCTACCATGAGTGAAGCGGTGATGGAAGCAGTTGCCGATGCTTATGGAGAAGTGATTCACTTATAAGAAATCATTTTATAATACTAAAAATCCGTTTTGTTTTCACAAAACGGATTTTTTATTTTAACCCATCCAAGAAATTACACCTTTCAACAAATCTAATCTCAAATAAAGATGTGATTCCTTAATTTAAAAACCATCCTATTTTCTATACACACTACAAAACACAATTCAATTTTTTGTTTATATTTTACTATAACAAACTAATATCATGATAATTATCATAGGATTTTAATTGTAAACCATACTAACTTTAATCTGTTATTTGGAATCCAGAAACCAATTTAAAAAACGGGGTTAAACCGAAAAACCTTAAGAGTAGGAAATAAATTAAGTTATCATGAAAAAAATTATGTTATATTTTGCGATAGCATTTATTGG
The DNA here is from genome assembly GCA_964577105.1 of uncultured Flavobacterium sp. GTDB lineage: Bacteria > Bacteroidota > Bacteroidia > Flavobacteriales > Flavobacteriaceae > Flavobacterium. The sequence goes on along the minus strand of CAZNWY010000013.1, from coordinate 26,496 downwards.
CTTAATATGCAATAGTGCTTTCGGCCAAGGCGCTTGGTTTTTGCAAACGAATCCTACAACAGATCCTGGTGAGTCAATGCAATTTGTAAGTGCAACTGAAGGATGGATTGGTCTAAAATCCAATCAATTATTACATACCACAAATGCAGGTACAACTTGGAGCGTTGTTACCCCAAATTCAACAGATGTTACAGACGGAATGGATGCTCCTGGTTCTAGAATAAGTTTTATAAGTACAACTACAGGTTGGGCTTTCAAAACTTTAGGATCAAATAATTCTCCATTAGGTGCCGTTTTATACAAAACTACAAACGGAGGTTCCACTTGGAGTAGAACAGTTCTTTCATCAACCATTGGTGATGCAGCAATTCAAGTACAATTTGTGGATGCTAATAATGGTTGGGTTTTAATATACAATATGTCTACAGGCACACCTACATTTTTAAAAACCACCAATGGAGGAACAACTTGGACAACTACAAATGGTGGCGGAATATTTTGCTATGTAAACGCAACTACAGGTTATGCCTTTTCTGCTGGCCCTAACCAACTACCTCCTTACACTATTTATAAAACTACTGATGGTGGTACAACTTGGACACCTCAATATACCGATTCAACTTCTGGCGAAATTAAAGATTTACAATTTACAGATGTAAATAATGGTTGGGCAGTAGGTGCAAATGGTAAATTTTTTAAAACAAGTAATGGTGGAGCAACTTGGAATTTATCTATATACAACCCTAATTATGACAGCAATAAAGTACATTTTTTAAACAGTAATGTTGGTTGGATATCTTCTCACGTTCAAGGCTCTAATCCAATAATAATACATACCACAAATGGTGGAATGTCGTGGACAGAACAAACTCTTCCATTTTATAGTAAAACATTTTGTATGGATTTTTGGGATGCTAATAATGGTTGGGCTGCATCCGATTCTTATAATCAAAATGGAACCGATTATCCTGGTTTAATTGCACGATATTTTTATAATCCAGCTGGAACATACACCAATGCTACTCTAAATGGTCCTTGGATAATGTATGCTGATATAACTCCTATCGATCCTTATAATGACAATTTGAATTACTTCGTGTTTGATGGAAATGGCAACATCATTGATATGAATGGTTTTGGTGGTCCTTGGTTTGGAAATTATACAGTAACTGGAAGTGGAGTTATTTCAGGAAATTTAACCAATGGCAGTGAAAGTTTTTCTATTGGAGGACTACTAACTTCTACTACTGAAGGAATAGGCTCTATAGGTGGAATAACTTGGAAATTCCATAAAGTTGCAAATCCGGGTGCTTTAAAAGATAAAATCTCAGGAACTTTAATTACCGGCTGTAGCCAAAGAAATGTTGTCATCAATATTGATACTAATGGACAAGTAATTTCCGCAACAGGATTGACTGGTCCTGTAACCGGAAGAGCTTATGCTGATTTAGGTGTTTTTATAGGCCATTTTAGAACTGGTGAATCAACCGATGGATGGCACGAATTTTCAATCTGGGGATACTATAATGGTTCTACTAATTTGTTAACTGGTCAAGTTGGCGTTGATATGTCTTCCTGTAATACAGGAAATTCAGCAAACTTAGTTCGTTCTGATAATCTTGCGGTAAATGAATTTGAAAATAATACCAAAAACATTGTAGTTTATCCAAATCCTAATGACGGTTCTTTCTATTTTGACATTAAAGAACCTAAAGAAAAATTGCAAATTGAAATTTATAACTTCCTAGGTCAAAAGGTTTTTGAAACGGTAAACTATGATCAAAAGGTAACTAATCAAATATATTTTGAACCTCAAAAAGAAGGTGTTTATTTCATAAAAATTTACGATGGTGAAAACACTTATAAAGAAAAAATAATGATTAAATAAACTCATAATACTACGTTTAATCCGTCTTGTTACTACAACAAGACGGATTTTTATTTTTTAAACTATGGATTTAAACAATAGCTATTAAAAAACTCAAAAAATCCAATAAAATTTCTTAAATTTGAGTAAGCGATTTCGTATAAAATATATCTAACCATGAAGATTCTTGAAAAGCTACCGGACGCTCTGAAATCTTTCTTACTCGAAGTAGGAGAGCTTTCTTATTTTACTGGAAAGTTTTTTAAAGAAGTTTTTAAACGACCTTTCGAGTTTAAAGAATTCCTGCGCCAATGCTTCTATATGGGGAATCGTTCTCTATTATTAGTTGGTGTAACTGGGTTCATCATCGGATTGGTATTTACCTTGCAATCTCGCCCAACATTAGAAGAATTCGGAGCCGCTTCATGGATTCCGTCAATGGTTAGTGTTTCTATAATTAGAGAAATCGGACCTATCATAACAGCGCTAATTTGTGCTGGAAGAATTGGTTCTGGAATTGGCGCTGAGCTCGGTTCAATGCGCGTTACCGAACAAATTGATGCAATGGAAGTATCTGGCACTAATCCCTATAAATATTTAGTGGTTACTAGAGTTTTGGCTACCACATTAATGCTTCCATTATTGGTGTTTTTTGGCGATATTATTGGTATTTATGGTTCCTATTTAGTAGAAAACCTTAAAGCCGACGTTTCTATAGTACTCTACTTTAACCAAGTGAATCATGTGCTTGAATTTAGCGACATCATTCCTTCTACAATCAAAAGTTTTTTCTTTGGTTTTGCCATCGGAATTGTAGGTTGTTATAAAGGCTATAATTGTAAAAAAGGAACCGCTGGCGTTGGTAAAGCCGCCAATGCTGCCGTTGTATACACTTCAATGTTGTTGTTTATAATTGACTTTGTTGCCGTTTTTGTAACCAATATTTTTTATGATTTATGAGCCCAACGAACACCATAAAACCAATTATTGAAATCAAAAACTTGTACAAAAGTTTTGGGAACAATCACGTATTAGATGGTTTTAACATGCACTTAAACGAAGGTGAAAATCTGGTTGTAATGGGAAAATCTGGATCTGGAAAATCGGTGATGATTAAATGTCTTATCGGTTTAGAAGAACCCGATAGTGGCGAAATCATTATCATGGACAAGAACATCAACGAATTAAATCATGACGAATTAGACGAAATCAGAACAGAAGTAGGGTTTCTTTTTCAAGGAAGTGCCTTGTACGATTCGATGTCGGTACGCGAAAATCTCGAATTTCCTTTACGAAGACACACCAAAAAATTTGGAGAAATTAAAGATACTACACCATTGGTTTTAGAAGCCCTAGAAAGTGTAGGTTTAGCCAACACCATGTCGTTGATGCCTAACGAACTATCTGGTGGTATGAAACGAAGAATTGCATTAGCCAGAACCCTTATTTTAAAACCAAAAATTATTTTGTATGATGAACCCACAACTGGTTTAGACCCAATCACATCAAAAGAAATAATCTTATTAATGAAATCTGTGCAAGAAAAATACAAAACCTCATCGATTATTATCACACACGACATCGATTGTGCAAGAGTTATTGCCAATCGGATGATTTTATTAATTGATGGCATAAATTATATTGAAGGAACTTTTGAAGAATTAGCCTCTTCAAATGATCCAAAAATTGAAGCATTTTTTAAATAAAAATTACTATGGAAAAATCAACCAATCAAAAAATAAGATTAGGCATTTTTGTACTACTAGGATCATTATTTTTTATAGTTGCCATTTATTTTATTGGTAACAAGCAGAATATGTTCAACAAAACCACATTAATAAGCGCAACTTTTAGCAATATTAATGGGTTACAACCTGGCAACAACATTCGTTTTTCTGGGATTAATGTGGGCACTGTAAAAGATATTGTGATTGTTAACGACTCTACCATAAGAGTAGACATGATGATAGAACAAAAAGTATTGCCTTACATCAAAAAAGATGCGGTAGCAACTATTGCAACAGATGGTTTTGTTGGAAACATGGTGGTCAATATTGCTCCAGGGACAGGAAATGCTGCACCAGTTAAAGAAGGCGATATGATTTTGTCTGAAACTAGAATGTTTACAGAAAAAATAATGAAAACCTTAAACTCTTCAACGAATAACATTAAAACAATTACCGAAAACTTATCCAAAATAACCACACAAATGAATCAAGGAAAAGGAACGGTAGGTTTATTACTCAACGACACCATCATGGGTGCCGATTTAAAACAAACCCTCAGTTACCTCAAAATAACAAGCAAAGGAGCAGCAGAATCAATCAATAATTTAAATAATATTATTACCTCATTAAACAACAAAAACAACGTGATAGGAGTTATTAAAGACACTGCTGTAGCCAATAACATTAAAAAAACTATTGCCAACTTAGAAAAATCAAGCAGCCAAATAGACAAAGTGGTAACCAATTTAAACGGAACAATAACCAATATTAAAGAAGGTAAAGGCGCTTTAAATTATCTATCAAACGACCCTAAATTAGTTAAACAAATAGATTCAACAATGACTAATATCAATCAGGCTAGCAGTAAATTAAATGAAAATTTAGAAGCGCTAAAACACAACTTTTTATTCAGAGGTTATTTTAAAAAACAAGAAAAAGCCAAAGCCAAAGCTGAAAAGGCAAAAACTAATTCTAACTAAATATCTTACTCAGGAAAAGAATCAAATTCCTTTCAAGGCATCAATCAAAGCATCAATATCTTCTTTTGTATTGTAATGACTGAATGAGATTCGCAAGCTAGGCTTGTTTAAATCTTCTTCAGCAAGAATTTCAGTCAAAACATGCGAAGGCTTAACACTTCCACTTTGACAAGCACTTCCGCGAGAAACGGCAATTCCTTTCATATCCAAATTGAATAAAATCATCGCTGTTTTTTCTTCTGAAAAAGGCAACAAAACATTTAAAATGTTATAAAAAGTAGCCTCACCATTAATTTTAATTTGAGGGAAATTAGCTTTAAGTTGTGCTTCACAATAAGCTTTTAACGCAGCTATTTCGTTTTGCTCTTCATGCAAATGCGCATAGGCCATTTCCAATGCCTTAGCCATGCCAGCCACTTGATGCACCGCTTCTGTACCCGCACGCAATCCTTTTTCTTGCTCGCCTCCAAAAAGAAATGGTTGCAATACGATTCCTTTCTTTACGTACGCAAAACCAACGCCTTTCGGTCCGTGAAATTTATGGGCGCTAGCCACTACAAAATCCACAGGAAGTTCGTGTAAATTAAATGCTGTTTTCCCAACCGACTGCACCGTGTCGCAATGAAACAAAGCATGATGTTGATGGCATATTCTACCCACTTTTTCAATGTCAAGTACCGTTCCTATCTCATTATTCACATGCATCAGGGTAACCAAAGTTTTGCCTTCTTTAGAAAGTAAATCCACCAAATGCGTCATATCAATAGCGCCCGAAGGAAGAATATTCACAAAATCAACTGCTATCCCAAATTGTTGTTGCAAATACTTAACGGTATACAAAGTAGCATGATGCTCTATCTTACTCGTAATGATTCTTTGAACGTGTAAGTCGTTTACAGCGCTTCTAAGAATCCAATTCGTTGCTTCGGTAGCGTTAGAAGTAAAAATAATTTCTTGCGCATTACAGCCCATTAATTTAGCAATAGTCTTTCTTGAAGTTTCTATAATGGTTTTAGCACTTCTACCAAAACTATGGGTAGACGACGGATTTCCGAAATCGTTTTGAAGCACTTGAATCATTTCGGTTATTACTTCTTCACGAAGAGGAGTTGTGGCAGCGTTGTCAAGGTATATCTTTTTCATAGAAAATTTTGAGCAGCAAAGTTATAAATTTCGAGTGCTATTATTTTACATTTTGTTTGAAATAAACTTCTGTGGCACCCAAACCATATTTTTGATAATTGGCATCTTGGAACGAAATATTTTCATATCGTTTCAACATAAAATCCAATTCGGCTTTTAAAACACCTTCACCAACACCGTGTATAAAAACAATTTTTGGAATGCGATTCTTGATCGCAAATTCGATGTGTCTTTTGGCGGTTTCTGTTTGAATGGTTAAGATGTCAAAGTTGTTCATACCTTTCGGATTTTTGACTAATTTTTCAATATGCAAATCAAATTCTGGAACGCCTTTTTCAACTTTATCCGACTTAAATCTTGGAATATTTTGCTTTTTTTGAGGCTGAATGTCAATACTTTTTCTAAGTAAAGTTTCACTTCTTATAATTGATTTTAAATCATTGGTATTGTTTATTTTAATCAATTCATTGACAAAATATGTCATCACAAATTTGTCCGTTGTTTCGATAGTAATTTCGTTATTTTTAATCGCAATTACTACTCCATCAATGGCTTCATCAAGCACCGACACCTTATCTCCTATTTCAAATTTTTTCGTTGTCATCGTCGTTATTTTTAGGTGGTATTTTTGAGGATAATTGCATCATTCCTAACATAAAAATCGCTACACATATTACCGTAACAATCACGTTAGGATGCCCTGTTTTTTGCTGATAAAAAGCAACAAAAATGGCAACAATCATCATCGGAATTATAAACTTTCTCATGGACATTATTTTAAAAATCAAAAATAGAAAACTTAAATTAGATAGACGGATTTTAATTTTTTATTTGTAAAATTGTGAAAAGATTTAAAGCAAATGGAAGAATATATGCTGCCTTGTATGTTCAAAAAAATGTTCGGATTCGATTGTATCGGATGTGGCATGCAACGTTCTTTAAATTTCTTACTTCATGGCGAATTTGGAAAAGCGTTTCACATGTTTCCGGCAATTTACACTTCTATCCTTTTTTGCCTATCATTAACCCTTTATCTTGTCGATAAAAAAAGAAGTTACCACAAAATAGTAATTGCTTTAGCGGTCATCAATGTAACAATTATGATCATTTCGTATACTTATAAAATGAGATTTTACTTTCTAAACTAAAAACAAACAATAATGGAAAACCAAAAACTACCCAATGCAACAGCCGTATTAGTACTCGGAATCTTATCAATTTTAACCTGTATATGTTATGGAGGCGGATTGATTTTTGGAGCTATAGCACTCTTTTTAGCCGCTAGCGACTTGAAATTATACCGTGCAGCTCCCGAAAACTTTACCAATTACCAAAACCTCAACATCGGTAGAATTCTATCTATAATCGGAATTGTACTTAGTGTCATCATGATCTTAATGGTCATTTGGGTAATCAGTGTTGTAGGTATGGATGCACTTGGAAATGAAGCATTAGCTCGAGAGCGTATGCAAGACTACTTCGGACAATAAACCACAAAAAAACCGCCTCGATAAAGGCGGTTTTTTATTTATTCTTTATTTTCTAATTAAAGTCCTTTAGACATTGAAGCAAAGAATACAATCATTCCAATAATCAAAAGAATGTATAGCGAAATCAAAACAATCATCATAATTCCTAGAAATTTATGATGTGACTTTAAATGCACCAAAGCGTTAGAAACCATCTCAGAATTTCTTGACATTAAAGCGTTTTTCATATCCGAAGCATATTTATATAAATAATACACGGGCATAAAGTAAATAGCTGCCATAACAGCATAAAAAACAGAAACCATTCCTCTCATAGCACCAAAAGGACTAGCTCCACCATACGGATTGGTATCGGGCATCAACGAGGTTACCGACCCCATAAAAAGTGCCGCAAGCACCATAAATCCTATTCCTACAAATCCTAAAATGGCTAGAAAAGTAGACCACTTAGCACTTTCTCTTAAAGCATCTACAGCTTGTTCGTTTAAATTGATTTCGTTTTGGTTTTCCATAAATAATTAATTGGGTTTGGTTAGTATAATTTAGTTTTCAAATTGTTTTAGTGTCGAAATAATTATTGAAATACAATCTAACAATTGCTCTTCGTTCATAACTAATGGTGGCGCAAAACGAATAATATTTCCGTGAGTTGGTTTTGCCAACAAACCATTTTCGGCTAGTTTCATACAAATATTCCAGGCAGTATCACTTTCTTCGGTATCATTAATCACAATGGCATTCAACAACCCTTTACCACGCACTAAAGTTGCGATAGTAGATGTTTTGATGTACTCTCCTATTTTTTCTCTAAAAATAGCACCCAATCGACGTGCATTTTGTGATAAATCTTCATCATTAACAACAGTCAAAGCTGCAATAGCCACAGCACCAGCAATTGGATTTCCTCCAAAAGTAGAACCATGTTGTCCTGGCTTAATGACATTCATGATTGCATCATTGGCTAAAACTGCCGATACCGGATAAGCACCACCAGACAAGGCTTTACCTAAGATTAAAATATCTGGAGTTACATAAGTAGCTTGTTTCTCGCATGCTTTTTCACAAGTACAATTCCCACAAACCGCCAAAACAGAACCAGTTCTAGCAATACCGGTTTGCACTTCATCCGCAATAAACAATACGTTATTGGCTTCACAAAGTGCTTTAGCTTTGGCTAAATAATCTTCTGCCGGAACATACACTCCTGCTTCTCCCTGAATGGGTTCTACAAGAAAACCAGCGATGTTTTTAGACGATTTTAGCGCGTTTTCTAACGCTTCGATATCGTTGTAAGGAATTTTGATAAATCCAGCCGTATAAGGTCCGAAATTCTTTCTAGCATTTTCATCATTAGAAAACGAAATAATCGTAGTCGTTCTTCCGTGAAAATTTCCATCACAAACTATAATCTGAGCTTCATTTTCGTGGATTCCTTTTTTCTCATACGCCCATTTTCTACACAACTTCAAAGCAGTTTCTACAGCTTCAGCACCGGTATTCATCGGAAGCACCTTATCAAATCCAAAATATTGAGTTATAAATTCTTCATAAACCCCTAGTTTATCGTTGTAAAACGCTCTTGAAGTTAACGTTAATGTTTGTGCTTGTTGCACCATGGCGTCCACAATCTTTGGATGACAATGCCCTTGATTGACTGCCGAGTAAGCCGAAAGAAAATCATAATATTTTTTTCCTTCAACATCCCAAACAAAAACTCCTTCTCCTTTACTCAACACTACAGGTAGCGGATGGTAATTGTGAGCTCCGTATTTATCTTCTAAAGCAATTGCTTCTGCAGTCCCGACGCTTCGGGACATTTTTTCTAAAACCGACATAATTTTTTATTTATTTACCCAAACTCGTTATGGGTTATTCTAAAATAGCAATTCCTTCTTGTGGAGAGAAATCATCCGTATAACGAACAAAAGTATAAAAAAAGGTTTACTCCAACCAATTTATGTTTTCAATTGCAGATAAATCAAAACTACAGCAGCAACAGTCATAATTATTAGAGCTGTAAAACCGAGTATGTTTGCCTTTTTGGTATTGGTAAATCTGCCCATAACCTCTTTATTATTGGAAATATGAAGAATTATCGCAATCAATACTGGAGCCGTCAATCCATATAGTATTGCGGTATAAATTAATGCTTTTACAGGCGAAATCCCGATGTAATTTAATGACAATCCCAAGATTAATGAAATAGCCATTACGATATAAAATGCTTTGGCTTCGTGAAATTTCTTATCCAAACCTTGCTCCCAACCAAAAGTTTCAGTAATGATATAGGATAACGAACCGCTCAAAACCGGAATGGCCAACAAACCAGTACCTATCACTCCTACTGCAAAAAGCAAATAGGCAAAGTTACCTGCCAACGGTTTCAAAGCCATTGCCGCTTGTTCTACAGTATCTATTTGATGAATTCCGCCCTTAAACAAAACTGTTCCAGTGGTTAGAATGATAAAAAACATCACAACTCCAGAAAAAGACATCCCAAAATCTACATCTTGTTCCATATCATGAATGATTTTTTTATTCACGATCAAATGTTTTTTCTTTTGTTCCATTTCTTCAACTTCCATCGAAGCTTGCCAAAAAAACAAGTAAGGCGAAATAGTAGTTCCCAAAATACCTACCAAAACAGCAATGTAATCTTTATTAAATTCAACAGACGGAACAAAAGTATTTTTGGCAATATCCAGCCAATCTTGCTGGTATAAAAAAGGCACAACAAGATACACCAGCAGCACAATACAAAGGTATTTTAAAGTGGCGGCAATCTTTTGATACGGCAAATAAACAATAAGAAACAATAAAATAATGGTAAAAACTACACTAAAATAAGTGGCTTCAATTTTAGGAAACAAAAGATTACCCACCGCACCCATTCCGGCAATATCGGCACCAATATTCATCACTATAGCAGGAAAACTAAACAGCAACATCAAATATAAAACTGGCTTAGGGTAATGCTTTTTCAAAGCGCCAGTTAGTCCTTGCGAAGTAACCAATCCTATTTTGGCACACATTTGCTGAATGGCAGCCATCAACGGAAAAGCAACTATAGAAGTCCACAAAGTTGAAAGGCCGTAAGCTGCACCAGCTTGAGAATACGTTGCAATCCCAGAAGGATCATCATCACTGGCACCAGTTATCAATCCGGGCCCAAGTATTTTCCAAAAACGTTGAAGTTTATTCGTTTTTCTCACTTCTTTTATTTGACACTAAGTTACAACTAATTTCAGAAATTGTAAAACATTTAAAATAATGTTTCTCTTGTCATTTCGACGAAGGAGAAATCACATAACCAAAAGCAACTTCTCACTCCTTCACCAATTAACTACATTTTGTCATTTCGACGAAGGAGAGATCACACAAGCAAAATCATTCTCTCACTTCTTGCTTCTTGCTTCTCTAAAACATCTCCAACAACTTATTCACCGTATTCCAATTGCGCATGGTAGCCGTAACATTCAACTTTTTCTCAATATACTTCTGATCCAAACGCGTTTTGCCTGCGCCAACATGATATTTGATAAAGATTCTGTTGCCATCAATCACCGCTTCATCGGGTTTGAATTGGCTAATTTTTAATTCGTTAATAGCCGAACTGGGCAGTTCTTTGGAAATAAACGCCACATACAGTTTTGTTGTATCTACAGCACTATCCTTCAAAAACGGATTATTAGTCAAACACAACTCTAAGTCGTTTTTGTTAATCACAATCGTAGGTACATCATAGCCCAATTGCTTGAAGATTTCTTGTTTGATCTTAAAACCTACCCCAAAAGCACTCTCGTCTTCAGTTTCTACAAACACATTACCACTCTGAATATACGTCACCACATTAGCAAACCCAATAGCTTCTAACATAGTTTTTAAGACATCCATTTTAATCATATTATGTCCCGAGACGTTGATGCCGCGGAGAAGAGCAAGGTGTTTCATAGCAATAATTTCTTCAAATATACTAATTTCCTTATTAAGCCTTTTTCAATAATTAAGTTTACAAATAATTTTATAAATAACCTCAAAGGTTTTAATTATAGACTCAGAATCATTAATTATAGACTAAAAGGTGTTAATTATAAACTCAGAATTATTAATTATAAGCTAATAGGTATTAATTATAGACTCAGAATTATTAAATATAGACTAAAAGGTATTAATTATAAACTCAGAGTTATTAAATATAGACTAAAAGGTATTAATTACAAATCCATGCCTATTGATTATAATCCAAAAAATTAAAAACAAAAAAGAATAAATTTTTCCCAAAGCCAATCCAAAAAACATTTCAAAACCTTATTTTTGCCTCATGGGAAAAAGAAAAACCGACCGAATTATATTTGAAAACGTTACCGTGCTCGATGCTGGTGCCAAAGGCGTTTCAGTAGCCAAAGCGCCAGAAGGACAAGTAATATTTATACCTAACGTTGTACCAGGTGATGTAGTAGACGTGCAAACCTTTAAAAAACGTAAATCCTATTTTGAAGGAAAAGCGATAAAATTCCACAGCTACTCCGAAAATCGTATAGAACCAGTATGCGAGCATTTTGGCGCTTGTGGTGGTTGCAAATGGCAAAACATGAAATACGAACAACAATTGTTTTACAAAAACAACGAAGTGTTCAATAACCTAAAACGCATTGGTAAAATTGATTTACCAGAGTTTGAACCCATTTTAGGCTCCGAAAAACAATTGTTCTACAGAAACAAAATGGAATTTGGTTTTTCAGATACGCGTTGGTTGACCGACACCCAAATTCAATCTAGTGAAGAAAACTTAAGCAAGAAAAATGCCCTAGGATTTCACGTTCCTAAAATGTGGGACAAAATCTTAGACATCAATAAATGTTGGCTACAAGAAGACCCTTCTAACGCTATTAGAAATTCGATAAAAGAATTTGCCGATAAAAACGGAATGACCTTTTTCAATGCCAGAAATCACGAAGGTTTGTTGCGTACCTTGATGATTCGTACGGCATCCACTGGTGAAATTATGGTCTTGATTCAATTCTTTGAAGACGACAAAGCCAATCGAGAGTTGTTGTTGAACTACATCTATGAGCAATTCCCACAAATTACCTCGTTGCAATACGTCATCAACAGCAAAGCCAACGATACCTTATACGACCAAGACATCATTCTCTATAAAGGAAGAGATTATATTTTAGAAGAAATGGAAGGCTTGAAGTTCAGCATCAATGCCAAATCATTCTACCAAACCAATTCTGACCAGGCGTATGAATTGTACAAAATCACACGTGAATTTGCAGGATTATCGGGCAATGAAGTCGTATTTGATTTGTATACAGGTACTGGAACCATCGCGCAATTTGTTTCGAAACAAGCCAAGAAAGTAATTGGTGTAGAAGCCGTTCCAGAAGCCATTGTCGATGCTAAAGAAAACGCCAAACGCAATGAAATTACCAATTGCGAATTCTATGTAGGCGATATGAAAAACGTGTTCAACGACGAATTCATCAACCAACACGGTCAACCGGATGTTATCATCACCGACCCACCGCGAGACGGCATGCACAAAGACGTAGTGGAAATGTTACTAAAAACAGGCGCACCGAAAATTGTATATGTAAGTTGTAACTCGGCCACACAAGCTAGAGACTTAGCCTTGATGAATGAAAAATACAAAGTAACTCGTGTGCGACCAGTGGATATGTTTCCACAAACGCACCATGTTGAAAATGTTGTACTTTTGGAATTGAAATAATTACGAATTAGAAATTACGAATTACGAATTCTTATGAAAAAAATATTTTTATTATTGGTGCTTGCGTTCTCCTTCTCAAGTTGTGAGAAAGACGACATTTGCGATGCCAATACACCAACTACGCCACGATTAGTTATCGAATGTTATGACAACGCCAATGCAACGCCAACCTTAAAAAATGTAACCTTTCTAAAAGCAGTAGAAACTGGAATGGGTACTGAAGCCGTTTCATTTGATCCTTCACTGCCCATTACAAATCCTTCACGTTATTTATTTACTGGAAGTAAATTGTATTTACCATTACGAACCAACGCTACAATAACACAATATGCTTTAACCTTAAATTCGGGTGTAGCAGGTAGTGAAAACACCGATATTATTACCATCTATTATGCACATCACGAAGTTTATGTATCGCGTGCTTGTGGTTTCAAAACTTTGTTTGATTTAGATGCTACCACTCCGATAGTGCAATCTGAACCAGCAACTGCAGATGGTGCTTGGATACAAAACATTATTATTAAAAAACCTAATTTAGAATCTGAAAATGAAGTCCATGTACAAATATACTTTTAGTTTATTCTTGGTCTTGGGTTCGTTTTTAGGACATGCTCAAACCACCAAATCTAAAGATTCTATCGGCACTGCAGCAGTCACAACTACAGCAGTTAAAAAAGACAGCATCAAACCTAAAACAGAACGTTATGGGTTGCGATTGGGCGTAGATTTATTCAAACTGAGTCGTTCATTTTACGAAAAAGATTACCGTGGATTAGAATTGGTAGGTGATTTCAAATTAACCCGAAAACACTATTTAGCTGCCGAAATTGGTAATGAAAACAAAACGGTTGACGATGATCATGTAAATTTCACCACCAAAGGAAGCTATCTCAAAGCAGGTTTTGATTATAATGCCTACGAAAACTGGTTGGGCATGCACAACATGATTTATGTCGGAATGCGTTATGGCATCAGCACATTCAGTCAAACTCTAAACAGTTACACCGTTTACAATGCACATCCTTATTTTGGAGAAAGTCCGATTACTGTAGACGGAACCAAATACGATGGTTTATCAGCACAATGGATTGAAGTGGTGGCCGGAATCAAAGCCGAAATATTCAATAATCTTTATGTTGGTTTCAGTTTTAGATTGAACAATTTGATATCCAACAAAAAGCCAGATAACTTCGACAATCTCTACATTCCGGGATTCAACAGAACCTACGGTGGTAATGTTGGAGCAGGTTTCAATTACACGATATCCTACTTTTTACCTTTGTATAAAACAACCATTAAACCGAAAGAGACAAAAAAGAATTAGTAATTATCAATTATGAATTACGAATTGTTGGAACGCAAAGTTTTTTGAATGGAACCTATAATTTTCAACAACTCCTCAACGTCCAATAAAAGGCTTTTGTTTTCTTCTTTAGTTAAGTAGTTGGTATCAGTCAAAAGTCTGATCCAATAATGAGTTTCTCTAGCTTCTTTGTAAGCTATAGTAAGTTTAGCATAAAAATCTTTTCCCGATTGCCCACCTATAGCTTCTTCAATATTAGCACCTATTGATGTTCCTGAACGAAGTAACTGTTTACTTAAAACATATTCCTTTTTTTCATCACACAAAACTTGATATACTTTCACAATTCTAACCGCAAAAGCATAACTTTTAATTTGTATGATATTCTCTTTCATTCCCTAATTATTAATTGTCAATTCGTAATTTATAATTCATAATTACTCTACTTCTTTTACTCCTTTAACAAAAAGCCATTTCATAAATAGCTTTTCGCCTTCTCTAGTTTTTACCGCTTGAAATTTGGGTGCTAAAATAGTTCCCACCACAAAGGCGGTCATCGGAATCCATATACCACTTAAATGAGTAAAGTAAGACACCGCAACTTGAAGTGGTAAAAAGAAAGCGGCAAAACTTAGTAGATTATAAACGAATGCTTTGGTTTTTTTAGACATCTTATTTATTATAAATGTAATTTGTAAAATTGATTTTAGGATGAGATTTCTTCGGAATGACAAACTATAGTATTAGTTGATATCTGACAACTCACAACTGTTAACTATCTTGCGAAGTCTGGAATTTAGTTCGCTTACTACCTTCATACATTTCATATTTCACCAAACGAGCTTCCAAACTTCCGTTGAATAATTTAATTTTTCGAGAAGGTTTTAATCCCACAAACTTCAGCGCTTCCAAATTAGCCGTGATGAACCAAGCATCAGTTCCTGGATAATTTTGTTTCATAGTATCACCCATTTCTCTATAAAAACGTTCCAAATCGATGTCCAATCGTTCTCCATAAGGCGGATTAAACACCATGTGAAGTGGTCCGACAGTTTCTTTTTTGGTATCAAAAAAGTTTTGTTGTTCTATCGTAATATACTCGTCAACATTGGCATTTTTTACATTGTCTTTGGCTTTATTGACCGCACTTGGCGCTTTGTCATACCCTTTTATGGTGTAATGAAATTCGCGAGTTCGTTTTAATAAGGCATCTATAATTTGGTCGAACAAATCGTTGTCCCAGTCGTTCCATTTTTCAAAAGCAAATTCTTTACGGTTGATGTTAGCCGGAATGTTACACGCAATCATAGCCGCTTCAATCAGTATAGTTCCCGAACCACACATTGGGTCTAGAAAATCCGATTTTCCTTCCCAACCCGAAAGCAACAGCATTCCTGCAGCGAGCACTTCGTTAATCGGTGCGATATTGGTTGCCGTTCTATAACCTCTTTGGTGCAACGAAGCACCCGAAGTATCTAAAGCCACCGAAACTTGGTCGCGATCAATGTGAATGTTGATTCGTAAATCGGGAAACTCTTTATCAATACTCGGACGCATGCCTGTTTTTTCACGAAATTGATCTACAATAGCATCTTTGGCTTTTTGCGAAACAAACTGCGAGTGTTTGAAATTATCAGAATGAATGGTAGTATCGATTACGAAAGTTTGATTGGCATTTAAATACGTACTCCAATCAATACCTTGAATATTTTTGTACAATTGAACATCATTAGTCGCTCTAAAATAATAAATCGGTTTCAGAATTTTTAAAGCGGTACGCAACGACAAATTGGCTTTGTACATAAATCCTTTATCGCCTTTAAAACTTACGGCTCTAGTACCAATTTCTACTTCTTGAGCGCCTAATTGCTGTAGTTCTTTGGCTAGTATTTCTTCAAAACCAAAAAAGGTTTTGGCAATCATTTTAAAATTTTCCATTCTTATTTAAACTGTACTGTCATCCCGAGCGCAGTCGAGGGACTTAGATGTTTCTTTATAATCTTATATAATAACTGCAAAAATACACTAAATTTGCACGTTAGGAATTCATTTGAAAAGATAAATGTCAAAAATAGAAAATTCAGCAACCGAAAACTGGTTTGCTTCTTGGTTTGATACACCATATTACCACATTTTATACAAAGACCGAAACTATCGTGAAGCCCAGATTTTTATGGACAATCTGACGCATTATTTGAACCTTCCGGAGAAGGCAAAAGTATTGGATTTGGCTTGTGGCAAAGGCCGTCATTCGATTTATTTAAACCAATTGGGATTTGATGTAATTGGTGCCGATTTATCGGAAAATAGCATTGAAATTGCTTCTAAAAACGCCAATGATACCTTGCACTTTCAAGTGCACGACATGCGCGATTCGTTTGAAGAAAAATTTGATGCCATATTCAATTTATTTACCAGTTTTGGCTACTTTGAGAACGATGACGATAATTTAAAAACGTTGATTGCTATCAAAGAAAGCCTTTCGGAGTATGGTTTTGCCGTGATTGATTTCATGAACGTACATCAAGTAATTGCTAATTTAGTTCCCGAAGAAATTAAAACGGTAGACGGCATAGACTTTCACATCAAGCGTTATGTAAAAGACAATCATATCTTTAAAGAAATTGATTTTGACGACCAAGGCAACCATTTTCATTTTACCGAAAAAGTAAAAGCGCTGACTTTGGAAGATTTTCAAAGTATGATGGACGAAGCTGGAATTTATTTGTTAGATACTTTTGGCGATTATAAATTGAAGAAGTTTCACAAAAACACGAGTGAGCGTTTGATTATGATTTTTAAATAAGAATATAGAAGCAAGAGAAAAGAATATAGACTGTAAAAAATGAACTACATATTACCTTTATTATCGGTACTACTTGGATTTTCTATTGCACTTTGGCTACAACCTAAAGGCAAGAAGAATTTAAAATTGCTTTTGGCGTTTAGTGGTTCGTTTTTACTTTCGTTGACGGTGATGCATTTGCTTCCAGAAGTTTATGAAAGTGGCAATGCTAAAGTTGGGATTTTTATCATGGTTGGAATTTTATTTCAGATCATCTTAGAATTTTTCTCTAAAGGCGCTGAACACGGACACGTTCACGGACACGATAAAATGACACAAATGCCGTGGTTGTTGTTCATTAGTTTGTGCATTCATGCCCTATTAGAAGGTTTCCCTGTGGGACATCATCACGATTTGGCTATTGGAATTGCCATTCACCACTTGCCTATTGCCATCATTCTAACTACGTTTTTTGTGCATGCCGAATTGAATAAAACAGCTTTATTTTTATTCATGCTCACTTTTGCGGTAATGACACCACTAGGCACATTGGTTTCAGATAATTTTCCAATTTTAAACGAATATTATACCGAGATCACTGCCGTGGTGATAGGTATTTTATTCCACATTTCTTCTACTATTATCTTTGAAAGCAGTGAAGGACACAAGTTTAATATTGCTAAAATTTCGATGATTATTTTAGGAATTGTGTTGGCTACTTTTGTGTAAAACAATAAGCTAAAAACAAAAAACTTTGTACCTTAGTAGCTGAGAATTTTAGAACCTAAAAATGAACTTTACCAAAACCACCGAACAATCTTCCAAATACGAACATTTAGAACAAATGTCGGTTTCCGAGTTGTTGTCTAATATTAACAATGAAGACAAAACCGTTCCGCTAGCGGTTGAAAAAGCATTACCTCAAATAGAAACTTTAGTGGCTAAAGTGGTAGCAAAAATGAAATTGGGCGGACGCCTTTTTTATATTGGTGCTGGAACTTCGGGACGATTGGGAATTGTTGATGCATCAGAATGTCCGCCAACGTTTGGAGTACCATTTGATTTAGTCAACGGAATTATCGCTGGTGGAGATAAAGCCATTCGCAAAGCCGTTGAAAATGCCGAAGACAATACCACACAAGCCTGGATGGATTTGCAAGAACAACATATTGGAGAAAATGATGTAGTAATTGGTATTGCTGCTTCGGGAACCACTCCTTATGTAATTTCGGGTTTAGAACGATGCAAAGAAAACAATATCATCACGGGTTGTATTACCTGCAATGAAGGAAGTCCGCTAGCGTTAATAGCCGATTATCCAGTAGTGGTTGTGGTAGGACCCGAATTTGTAACCGGAAGTTCGAGAATGAAAGCAGGTACTGCACAGAAATTGGTTCTGAACATGATTTCAACAGCAACCATGATACAACTCGGCAAAGTAAAAGGCAACAAAATGGTCGACATGCAATTGAGCAATGATAAATTGGTAGACCGAGGAGTAAAAATGATTATGGGAGAAATTCCAGTAGATTATGACACCGCAAGTGCTTTATTGAAAGAATTTGGAAGCGTTCGAAAAGCGGTAGATAATTGGAAATAACACAAATAAACATACTATGAAAAAACTACTTTTACTTTGCATTCTATTCTTTTCGACAGCATCCTTTTCGCAAGAAATAAAGTTTGAAAAGGGAAAATTTTTTAAAGATGGAGTTCAGATTTCAACATATGAAACCAAACAGTTATTAGAAAGCAACTACAAAGCACTATCCCGATTCAAAAAAGGAAAAAGCAAAGAATCAACTGGTTTTCTGCTAACAGGTATGGGCGCTGCCATGATTACTGTTGACTTAGTGAAAGGGTTGGTTTCAGACGTTCAATATCCATCGGCATTAACTTATGTTGGGGTTGGTTTTGTTGCGGTTTCTATTCCTATTTTATCGGGTAGAACTAAAAAGATTAAAGAAGGAATCAATTTCTACAACGAAGGTTTAAAAACTACTGGAACTTTGAATACAGATCTACAAGTAAGTTTCATTTCTAATCAAAACGGATATGGTTTCCGCATTAATTTTTAAAAAATGGCAACTAACAAAGAACTTTTAGCAAAAGGCGTAAAATATTTATTTGGAGCCTTACCCCTAATGTTTATTGGTCCGAGTGTAATGTATAATGCTTTTATGAACAAACACACCAATTGGCATTATTTAGTTTTGGTAATCGGCTGTGGCTTGTGCATCACTTCTGTTTTTTTAGCATTC
The DNA here is from genome assembly GCA_964577105.1 of uncultured Flavobacterium sp. Classification (GTDB taxonomy): domain Bacteria; phylum Bacteroidota; class Bacteroidia; order Flavobacteriales; family Flavobacteriaceae; genus Flavobacterium. The sequence continues at coordinate 7,203 of CAZNWY010000013.1, read as the reverse complement.
AAAGGACTTAATATCATGGTAAAAGCTTTATTTGATGGAAATGAATAATTCTTATCTTGAAAGTGTAAAGAAACAATTTCTCTATTACAAAACTATAGGAGAAAAAGCCATCGAACAACTAGAACCGCAACAATTGTTCATTGCTGTAAATGAGGACACTAATTCGATTGCTACCATTATCCAACATATTTCGGGAAACATGTTGTCGCGTTGGACAGATTTTTTAACGACCGACGGCGAAAAAGAATGGCGCAACCGCGATAGTGAATTTGAAACCGTTCTTCAAACTAAAGAAGAAGTACTTGCTTGTTGGAATAAAGGTTGGACCTGTTTTTTAAACGCCTTAGATTCTTTGACTCCAGAACAACTTACCACTATCATTTACATTAGAAACGAAGGGCATACTGTGGTAGAAGCGATTAATCGCCAATTAGCACATTATCCTTATCATATTGGGCAAATTATATTTTATGCAAAAATGCTCAAACAAAGTGAATGGAACAGCCTTTCGATACCGAAAAACAAATCCAATTCGTACAATGCCGATAAATTTGCTAAGGAAAAAAGCATTAAAAATTTTACCGACGACGAATTAAACAAGTTACAATAACCATGAAAAATATTTTATTAGTTCTAACCACATTATTTTTGTTCTCTTGTCAAAAACAAGTAGAATGTAATCCGAAAGAGTTTAAAACAGGAACCTTTGAATTTGTGAAAGAAATTAAAGGTAAAAAAGAAACGACCACGTTCATTCGTACCGACAAACTTCAAATTGAAACCTATCAAGGTAGAACCGACACGGCTTCGGTGAGATGGGTAAACGATTATGAGTTTATTCTTCAAAAATTACATCCTAGAAATATGGCGGAAGAAAAAGCCATTTCGATGCGAATTCTTTCCACCAAAGGCAAAACCTACACTTTTGAATATTCGATAGTAGGCGATTCCAAAAAACAAATCGGAACTGTAACAAAAATCAAATAATCCCGTACAACAACTTTATCAATTAAAAATTCATACAAACCATGATGGAATTAATTACCAATCCTAATGCTTGGGTAGCACTTTTAACACTTACATTTTTAGAAATCATTTTAGGAATCGACAACATCGTGTTCCTTTCTATCGTTTCAGGAAAGTTACCTGAAAAAGACCAACCTAAAGCGCGTCGAATTGGATTGACACTAGCTATGGTTTTCCGTATCATTTTGCTTTTCGGAATTACATGGGTCTTGAGTCTACAAGAAACTCTAGCAAGTGTTGATTGGGGATTTTTTGAAGCACACATTACCGGACAAAGCATCATCATCTTTGGTGGTGGATTGTTTTTGTTATACAAATCGGTTTCCGAAATTCACCACAAAATGGAAGGTGAAGAAGAAGGTGCTAAAGGAAAATCAGCTTCTGGTTTATCGGCTGCTGTGATTCAAATTGCCTTATTAAATATTGTCTTTTCTTTTGATAGTATTTTGACTGCCATCGGAATGATCAGTATGAAAAGTCCAGCCGAAGGCGGTTTTGGCTACGAAGGCGCTTTAGTAATCATGATTTTATCCATCATTATTTCTATTGGAATTATGATGATTTTCGCTGGACCAGTTTCTAAGTTCGTCAACGAACACCCAACCATCCAAATATTAGGATTATCGTTCTTAATTTTAATTGGTGTTATGCTTATCGCCGAAGGCTCGCACTTGGCACACTTCCGTTTTGGCAACGATTTAGAAGTAAATAGTATTCCAAAAGGATATCTTTATTTCTCTATTTTCTTCTCGTTGTTTGTAGAGTTCTTGAACATTAAAATGCGCAAAAACAGCAACAAACCAGTAAAACTAAAAAACAATAAAATCATCGATAAGAAATTGGAAGACGATGATGTTACCAATTAGAAGCGAACGGCTTGGGATTTATCAGTAGAGCTAATTCCTGCTGTCCGTTACAATAAAAAATGGTCACTTCGAGAACCTCAGTGACCATTTTTTATTTTCGCTCCCATCAGGGCTAAAGAGTAAGCGAATGGAATATAAGTTTACAATTACTAAGACAACCCTATAATCTTTCCGTTGTTATCAATGTCTATTTGCTCGGCATTGGGAACAGCTGGTAATCCTGGCATGCGCATCACATCACCCAGCAACGGAACTATAAACCCGGCACCACTAGCAATTTCAAATTCGCGTACCGTAATCTCAAAATTCGTAGGACGACCAATTAACTTTTCATTATCAGAGAAACTCGCAGGTGTTTTGGCCATGCATACGGAAAATTCATTAAACCCTAAATCGTTAATCATTTTCAATTGCGACTTCGATTTTGGAGAAAACTCCACCGAATGGGCACCATAAATTGCTGTTGCAATCGTTATAATTTTATGTTCTATCGAATCTTCTTTTTGATATAACGGCTTATAATTAGCTTGACCCTTATTGATTTCTTCTACCACTTTTTCAGCTAAAGCTGCCGAACCTTTTCCTCCATCCACAAAAGCCGTACTCACAAGAGCCGTAACGCCTTTTTTTAAACACAAAGCCTTCAAAACCTCATATTCTGCTTGGGTATCATCTGGAAAAGCATTGATACAAACCACTGGATTAATACCAAACTTTTTTATGTTTTCAATATGTTTTTCTAGGTTGCAAAACCCTTTTTCAATAGCAGCTACATTCTCCGTTTTAAAATCTTCGGCATTCAAACCTGCATGATGTTTTATCGCACGAATAGTCGCTACTAAAACCACCGCATCGGGTTTCAATCCACTTTGACCACATTTGATATGGAAGAATTTTTCGGCGCCCAAGTCGGCTCCAAAACCTGCTTCGGTCACTACGTAATCTCCAAGCGAAAGTCCCATTTTGGTAGCCACAACGGTATTAGTTCCTTGTGCAATACTCGCAAACGGACCGCCGTGTAAAATAGCAGGATTGCCTTCTAAGGTTTGAACCAAATTCGGTTTTAAAGCATCTTTTAGTAACACTGCCATCGCTCCTACAACCCTCAAATCTCTAGCAAAAATTGCTTTTCCTTCTAAAGTTTTTCCAACATAAATATTGCCCAAACGAACTTTCAAATCTTCTAAATCTTTAGACAAACACAAAATAGCCATTACTTCTGAAGCTGGAGTAATATTGAAACCATCTTCACGCATCGTGCCGTTAGCTTTAGCGCCAACACCAATAATTATTTGTCTTAAAGAGCGATCGTTCATATCCATCACACGTTTCCAGGCAATAGACTTCGGGTCTAAATTCAGAGAATATTTCGGATTTTGAAGATTGTTGTCAATCACAGCAGAAAGTAAATTATTCGCCTTTTCAATGGCTGAAAAATCACCTGTGAAATGCAAATTAATATCTTCCATCGGAACCACTTGTGCATAACCGCCACCAGCGGCACCGCCTTTTAATCCAAAAACAGGTCCGAGTGAAGGTTCGCGTAACACACCTATCGCTTTTTGACCAATGTAATTCAATCCGTCGGTTAACCCAATAGACATGGTCGTTTTACCTTCACCATATTTTGTGGGTGACATCGCAGAAACCAAAATCAGTTTCCCTTTTGGATTTTCAGATTGTAACGAAAGAGGCAACTTAGCTTTGTGCTTTCCGTAGTATTCTAGATCATCTTCTTGAATATTTATTTTTTCAGCTATTTTTCGGATGTGTTGCAAAGTGGCACTTTGTGCAATTTCGATATCGGATGGAAATGTTGACATTATTCTTTTTGTAAAATTTGAAGTAAAATTAGTGGTGTTGTTTGGAAATAAAAATGATAAAAATCAAATAAAAAACCTACAAGGCTAAAAAACCTTGTAGGTTGAATTTATTCTAATGACAAGGTAATTTGTCCGTCGTCATCTAATTCGGTTTGAATGTTATCCGTGACATTATCTTCACCAGAAACTTCCATTTCCTCGGGAGCCGCTTCTTCTGGTTCTTCATAAGGCAATGGTTCTAGAAGATTGACTTGTTTCAATTTGTCGGTTGTCAATTGATTGCCCAACGCTTTGATTCCTTTAACCGCGATAAATTGTTCTAAATCGATGGTTTGATTGTCTTTTTGAACGCCTTTTACTTTAGCAAAAACAATTTCTGCCACTGGACGCCAATCGGTAGAAACAATTTCCAATTGCGATTTATCGTGTTCGGTGATGAAGACTTCTTCTTTGTTTTCGTTTTCCACTAAGAAACGTTTCACAAAATAGCGTTCTTTTTCGCCATCATAATAAATACAAGAAATTGGTTTTTTAGGATTCCATTTTTCCAACACAATCATGTCTTCATCAAAATGCGTGGTCAATTCAGGTATAATAGTTTTCAATTTACCAGTTTGACTGATGATTAAAAGTCGATCATTTGGTCGGAATTCGCCTAACAACTCGCCTCTTCCATCTACATTCAAACGTTGAACGGTATCATCAAACCACACTTTTCTTGGGCGCAAGGTAGAAATTCCTTTCTCTTTCAATTCAATTTTCTTAATTGGATATTTGGTCACCGTATTGCCTCGAGAAGCACGACCTTTGATAGCAATTTCAGAAAAATCGACATCCCATTTTAATTTTTTCACACTGCCTACTTGACGCAGCAAAATGGTTACTACCTCAGCTTCACCATTTGGATTAGCCGAAAAATATGACACTTGCGAACCTGGTTTTTCTTGGGTTAAATCGTAGAATTTATCACGAGTTACTCCCGAAACATTAAAACGTTTGATGAAAGTGGAACCATTTTTCCCATCGCGATAAATCATGTTGTAAATGGTACGTTTGTCGTTTTTATCAAACACACCTATATGAATGATGTCTTTGCCTACGAATTTTTTGTCATCTACTTTAGAAATCATCATTTTACCATCGCGAAGGAACACAATTACGTCATCAATATCAGAACAATCGGCCACATATTCGTCTTTTTTCAATCCGGTTCCGAAGAAACCTTCTTCTCTATTGACATAAAGTTTGGTGTTTCGTAAGACTACTTTAGTGGCTTCAATATTTTCAAAACTTCTTAATTCGGTTTGGCGCTCACGACCTTTTCCGTATTTCTCTTTTAGTTTAGCGAAGTAATCGATGGCAAAATCTGTTAGATTATCTAAATGATGTTGCACTTCTTTCATTTCATCTTCCAATTTGGCAATGTAATCATCCGCTTTATCCGAATCGAAACGCGTGATACGAATCATCGGAATTTGCGTTAATTTCTGCAAATCGTCATCATTAATAGCTCTAACGAATGATTTTGTAAATGGTTCGAAGCGCTTGTACATATACTCGTAAAGCGATTCTCTATCGGAATACAATTTGAAATCGATGTACATTTCTTCACGAATGAAGATTTTCTCTAACGTAGAAAAATGCCATTTGGCTTTGAGTTCTTCCAGTTGAATTTCCAACTCTTGGCGCAGTAAATCAACGGTTCTAAACGTTGAAATTTTCAACATGTCAGAAACTCCAATAAACAACGGTTTGTTGTCTTGAATTACACAACCTAAGGGTGCAACCGAAGTTTCACAAGCCGTAAATGCATACAATGCATCAATGGTTTTATCAGGAGAAACACCTGGGAACAAATGAATTAGAATTTCAACTTCGGCAGCAGTATTGTCTTCAATTTTCTTGATTTTGATTTTACCTTTCTCATTCGCTTTCAAAATACTATCAATCAAAGTCGATGTATTGGTTGAAAACGGAATTTGGGTAATGACCAAGGTTTGTTTGTCTAACTGCGAAATTTTGGCACGAACACGAACGCGTCCGCCACGCATTCCGTCATTATAATTGGAAACATCGGCAATTCCTGCCGTTTGAAAATCGGGATATAACGTAAACGGTTTCCCTTTTAAAATTTTTATGGAAGCATCAATCAATTCGTTAAAATTGTGAGGCAATATTTTGGTTGATAGTCCAACCGCAATTCCTTCTGCTCCTTGTGCTAAAAGCAATGGAAACTTTACGGGTAGGTTGTTCGGTTCGGGTCTACGACCGTCATACGACATACCCCAATCGGTAATTTTTGGCGAATACAAAACTTCCAGAGCAAATTTTGACAAACGCGCTTCAATATAACGCGAAGCCGCTGCACCATCACCGGTTAAAATATTTCCCCAGTTTCCTTGACAGTCAATCAACAATTCTTTCTGACCAATTTGCACCATCGCATCACCAATACTTGCATCTCCGTGTGGATGATACTGCATGGTGTGTCCAACTACATTGGCCACTTTGTTGTAACGACCGTCATCCAACTCTTTTAGCGAATGCATAATACGACGTTGCACAGGTTTGAACCCATCTTCAATCGCAGGTACGGCACGTTCTAGAATTACATACGAAGCATAATCCAAAAACCAATCTTTGTACATTCCTGTAACTTTGGTGATGGTATCTTCTGGATTCTCGTCGTTTTCGTAGAAATGATTCCCAGTAGAAACGATGTCTTCAAAACCTTCGTCTACATTTTCATCATTGACAGAATTGTCTAACGCGTCGTTCGCTTCTTCTTCGTTAATATTATCTTCTTCGTCTTTCATTTATGCTGAATGTTTCAGTAATCACTTATTTATTTTCCACCAATTCCTTATCCAACTCCACTTTCAAATTGTTGATGATAAAGTTTTGTCTATCGGGTGTGTTTTTACCCATGTAGAATTCTAACAACGTTTCGATTGAGGTCGCTTTATCTAACATTACTGGATCCAATCGGATGCTTTCACCAATAAAGTTTTTGAACTCATCGGGTGAAATTTCTCCCAAACCTTTAAATCGGGTGATTTCTGGTTTTGGTTTTAATTTTTCGATGGCATTGATGCGTTCTTCATCGCTGTAGCAATAGATGGTTTCTTTTTTATTTCGCACACGGAATAGCGGCGTTTGCAAAATATATAAATGCCCTTCTTTGATCATTTCTGGAAAAAACTGCAAGAAAAACGTAATCAATAGCAGTCGAATGTGCATTCCGTCAACATCGGCATCGGTGGCAATTACAATGTTGTTGTAACGCAAATCTTCGATGCTTTCTTCAATATCTAATGCCGCTTGAAGCAAATTGAACTCTTCGTTTTCGTACACAATTTTTTTGGTCATTCCGTACGAATTTAAGGGCTTACCACGCAAACTGAAAACCGCTTGAGTATTCACATCACGACTTTTGGTCATAGATCCCGAAGCCGAATAACTCTATGCAAGAAGCAACCTTGACGCTA
>CAZNWY010000012.1:0-69671 GCA_964577105.1 uncultured Flavobacterium sp. | reverse complement strand
TGAAAAAGATATAATTCATCTTGTCCATATTGTTCATTCGGTTTTTGAATTCTTCTTTTCCTTTCAAGAAATAATCCAACGGAATTGGGAAGTTAGCATACGCACTAAAGGTATTGAAATGCTCAAATTGTTGAAAGGTTTGATTACTTACCGGTGTTGTAGCATTCGGATCGGCACTAAAAACAAACAAGTTATTGTCTTTAGAAGCGGTATAATTCATCCCAACTTGCACAAATTGAAAAGCCGAAATCTTAAATTCATAATTGTCTAAAAACGTTGGATTCAAAAACAAATTTCCTTGCGAAGTATTGTATTGATCAAAACTCGAACTATTATTTGGATCTAAATTGTTGTAGTTGGGTTGGTTGATTTTTTTAGAATAGGATGCCGAAACGTTTACATTATCGTTCACTTCATAAATCGCACTCAAATTCGGGAAGAAATTGTTGTTTTTGAATTTGATTTTATCTGCCAACGTATTGGTAACGCGTTCTACATTAAAGTTCTCATATCGCAAACCAGCAGTAAAACTGAACTTTTTAATTTTCTTACGAGCTTCGGTATAAAACGCCAAATTATTTTCTTTGTAATCAAAAGTGATATTGTTAGGAATAGTTGAGTTCAAGAAATAACTACCATTATCTTTAACTAGCAATCCGTTGAATTTTCCGCCTGTGCTAATCGAAAATTTATGTTTTTCAAACGGAAAAGTAAAATCGTATTTTAAATAATAATTATCCAGTTTGAAATCGATGTTTCCATTGTTAAACGAATTAGTACTACTCAAATTTTCAACAGCATTGGAGTTGGTAATTGGTTTTTTATCGAAATGATTTCCAAAAGCAATTACGTCAAAAGTGCTTCCAATCGTATCTAATTTGGATTTGTATTGCAAACTAATTTCGTGATTGTTGTTTTTGTTTTTGGTGATTCCTTTGTTGAAATAATCAATGTTATCGCCCAAAGTTGTTGCATCAAATACGTTTCTTTCGTTAGCTATATTGGTATTAAAATTGAGAAGCAAATTGGATTTCTCGTTTAATTTATAATTCGTTCCAGCTCTAAAATATAAGTTTCGATACGTGTTCACACCAAAATTTTCTTGACGCAACACTTTCACCGGATTGAATGCCGTAAACGATTGAGTGTTGGTGGTTCGGTTTTCACTATCAATATAGTTGTAACCCAACATGGTTTGCCAGCTCAAGTTTTTTTCTTTACCGTTTAATAAAATTTGCGGACTTGGTTTTTGGTATTTGTTAAAATTATAATTGATGTTAAAACTGGCGTTGATGCCTTTCATTCGTTTAGAACTCGTTACAATATTGATGATGGAGCCGCTCGAATTGGCATCGTAAGCCGCGCCTGGATTGTATATTAACTCTACTTTTTCAATAGCATTTGCTGGAAGCGAATTCAGATAATTTTGTAAATCGGTACCCGATAATGTGCTTGGAGCACCATCAATATAAATGGCGACACCTTTTCCGTTTAGGGTAATACTTCCGGTTGGCGAAGTGATGACACCCGGAAGTTTTTTTACAGCATCCAAACTGCTACCGCTATTAAGCATGGCGTTTTCTTTTACAGAAACGGTAGTTTTGTCGGATTCTACTTTAATGAATTTTTTTTTGATGTTGACTTTAACTTCGTCTAACGTAATGACTTTTTTCTTTACAGTGTCATTTTTTGCTTCTTGCGCATAAATACCGGTGCTAACAAGAAACATTACAGATAAAAATAATGTTTTCATTTGATGATTGATTTTTCCGAAACGGCAAAAGTTTTTGGCGTTTCGGTTGATTGATGATTACTCATAAGACTTTTAGTAATCAAAAATGTTACAACGCAAATGAATTATTTTTAAGAAAAATAAGATGGATTGATTTGTGAATAGGATGTTTTGTCCTGATTAACAAAATTTTGAAGTAAGAAGTTTTTGCAAATTTTTAAACAAAATTAATTGTCTGTTTTTGAAGTTTCAACCTGCATGCTTTTTAGTTGCTCTAAATAATCACGTTGGTTAGACAATCTCGGAATCTTGTTTTGACCGCCTAATTTGTTGTTTTCTTTAAGCCAATCATAAAATAAGTTTGCTCTAGCTACATTCACTTTTAATGGATTTAAAGTCATGTTGTTGTAGCGTTTGGCTTCATAGTCAGAATTTAAGGTTTGAAGCATTTCGTCTAACACTTTTTGAAAAAGAGCAATGTCATCAGGATGTTTTTTAAATTCAATCATCCACTCGTGTGCACCTTTTTCTTTTCCTTTCATAAAAATAGGAGCCACGGTATAATCGGTTACTTCGCAATTCAAATGCGAACAAGTTTTGGCGATGGCCTGATCGGTATTTTCAACCATCAATTCTTCTCCAAAAACATTAATATGATGTTTTGTTCTTCCAGAAACACGAATTCTATAAGGGTTTAGCGAGGTAAATCTAATAGTGTCGCCAATTAAATAACGCCATAAACCAGAGTTGGTAGTAATTACCACGGCATAATTTTTAAATAATTCAACTTCAGATAATGGAAGTATTTTTTGATTGGCTGTTCCAAAAGTATCCATTGGAATAAATTCGTAAAAAATTCCATAATCCAACATCAACAACAAATCATTAGAATAATTCAAATCTTGAATGGCAAAAAACCCTTCCGAGGCATTGTAGATTTCGTAGTATTTAAAATTATCGTTAGGCAATATTTTTTTATATTGTTCTCTGTAAGGTTCAAAACTTACACCACCATGAAAATACACTTCTAAATTGGGCCAAAGTTCAAATAAGTTGGTATTGTTGGTTTCGGTCAAAATTCGATTCAACAGCACCATCATCCATGATGGAACGCCAGCAAAACTGGTTACATTTTCTGTTTTAGTTTCGTTAATAATTGCGGTAAGTTTGGTTTCCCACTCGCTCATAAGTGAAACTTTATTGCTTGGCGTGCTACTGAATTCTGCCCACATTGGCATATTTTCAATTAAAATTGCTGATAAATCCCCAAAAAGCGTGTTGTTGTTTTCATAGATTTGAGAACTTCCGCCAAGGCGCAAACTTTTGCCCAAAAACATTTCAGAATTTTCGTTGTTGTTCAAATACATGCACAACAAATCTTTGCTGCCTTTGTAGTGACAATCTTCTAGCGCACTTTCGCTAACAGGTATGAATTTGCTTTTGGCATTGGTCGTTCCGCTAGATTTAGCAAACCATTTAATAGGTTCGTTCCAAAAAACATTTTGTTCGCCTCTTCGAGTGCGTTCTATCAAAGGTTCTAGCTCTTCGTAGGAGGCAATTGGAACTCTTTCGGCAAAAGTTTTGTAATTTTTTATGGATTCAAATTCGTATTTTTTTCCTACTACTGTTTCTTCCGCTTGACGAATTAAATTCATAAGTAATTCTTCCTGAACTTCATGAGGATATTTTAAAAACAATTCAATCTGATGAATACGTTGTTTCAAAACCCAAGAAGCTATCGAATTGATTATTGGAAAAGGCATTTTTTAAAATAGAATTATGAATTACGAATTACGAATTATAACTTTACGCTAAAATAGTAAATTAATTACAATTATCCTTGAAATTATTAAATATGCAATACGAAGGCGTTCTTACTAAAATGCAAACCGAATATTTGGATCCAATTCAGTATTATTTAGTTTTTGAAAATAGTTTTCTCAATTTGAATCAACTATTAGATAAAAGTCTTGAAATTAATTTTGTTGGGTACCAATGTTTACATTGTGGAAAAAAAAAGAAAATTTTCCGTCAAGGATTTTGTTACGATTGTTTCATGAGTAGTGCGGCTGCCGGCGATTGGATTATGAAACCCGAATTGAGTACGGCGCATTTAGACATTGAAGATCGAGATTTAGAATACGAACGAAAGGTACAATTGCAACCTCATATTGTTTATTTGGCATTATCGAGCGAAATTAAAGTGGGTGTAACCCGAAAAACGCAGGTTCCAACCCGATGGATTGATCAAGGTGCTGTTCAAGCTATTCCTATTGTTGAGGTGCCCAATCGTTATTTGGCCGGTATAACCGAAGTAGCCTTAAAAGATCATTATGCTGATAAAACCAATTGGCAAAAGATGCTTAAAAATGATGTTCCAGAAGTTGATTTGATTAAGGAACGAATGAAGTTAGAAAGTCTAATTCCTAAAGAAGCACAAGAATATTTTCATCCCGAAAAAGAAGATTTGTACACCATTAATTATCCAGTTTTGAGTTATCCCACAAAGGTTTCGAGTTTAAATCTGGATAAATCACCCAACTTCCAAGGTAAACTGGTAGGCGTTAAAGGGCAATACCTAATCTTTCAAGACGGAACCGTTTTTAATGTTCGCACTTTTGAAGGCTATGTGGTTAAGATAAGTTTGTAAGTGTCATTCCTCGCAATGACTAATTAAGGCGTTTTTTTCTTAAACAAACCATTTAATAAATCTTTGGCCTGATTCACCGTTTTCTTAGTTTTGGTTGTATCTCCCGATTTGTTGTTTTTGTTGATTAAATCTTCAAGCGCATTGGCTCCTTTGGTCAATGCTTTCTCTTTTTGTTGTTTTGCTAAATTAGTTACTAAACTAGTTGTGGCAGCTTTTACATCGGTGGTAATTTTTGGTTTAGAAAAACTTCCCGTTAAATTGGCATTAATTGGAATGTTATCTAAGTTAGCCACTTGCGATGGTGATAATTTAGCGATTAAAGCATTGGCTTCGGTGCCCAAATATTTGGCAGGAACATCTAATTTTAAATTATAATCCATCAATTGATCAAAACTATGAGTACCGCTGATAGTCGCTTTAATATCTTGATATTTAATATCAAATGGTTTTACCATAACTTTTCCGTCTTTAAAAGAAAGTGCCGCTTTTAAATCGTTTAAATTCAATTTATTCACATCAATAAATTTGATGTTTGAGCCAAGCGCATTCAATAAATTTGAGTTAGAAGGATTTACGGTAGTAGATAACAATTGCCCTAACAAATCACCTGAAATGGATTTTAAATCAGGAGTCATTTCATTGGCATTTAAATTACCCGAAAGTTTTATAGTAGAATTTAGTTTTCCGTTGATAACCCCAGCAATTGGTGCAATTTTTTTCAACATATCCAATTGGGTGAACGTTTGTGAAATATCTACTTTATTCAAGCCTAAATTCATGTTGAATTTGGGTGTTTTTTCTTTGGTTGAAACCATTCCGCTCAATCCAATTTGACCGCCAAAAACATTAGTTTTTACATTTTCTAACGTAACAGCTTGATCTTTTACAATCAATTTTCCAGAACAATCTTTTAGGGTTAAATTGTCATACAAAACCGTATTGGCTTTTGCTGTTAGCGAACAATCCAGAAAAGCTGGAATTTTCATGGCTTCTGTTTTTGCTTTCGTTTCTGTTTTAGCAGGTTCGGCCGTAGTCATAAAATCAGAAACTGCAATTTGGTTGGAAGTCATATTAAAATTCCCTTGCAGATTTTGATTTCTAAACAAGTATCCGTAAAAGTTGTCTAAAACACCAGTTACATTTATATCACTTTTTCCTGTGGTAGCTCTAAATTCTTGAAGATTGACACGACTCGGATTAAACTGCACAATCGCACTATTAATGTTCATTCCTTTGCCATTTTCATCAACATATCTAAAGCCAGTTAAACTTAAATTTCCAGCATTTTTGATATTTTGATACTCACTTTTTTCTACCGATGCCATGTCAAATTGGGTGGTAACATCGGCTTTTAAAATTCCAGATAAAGGTTTGGCTAACTTTATTGGATAAGCTTTTGAAAGATTGCCTAAATTGATGGTTCCTTTTAAAGCGGCATCTACAAGAGCATTTGTAGCCACGTTTTTGATATTTGCTTTAGCGCTAAAAATATCTTGGTCTATAGCAAACGATAACTTATCTAAGTTGACATAAGTGTCGTTCATAACACCAGTTTCATTAATTATTTTGGTGTCAATTACAATATTTTTTACTGATTTTGGTAGATTTGGATATTTAAAAGAAGCGTTATTTGAGCCAATAGCAATGTTGAATTTTGGTACCGAAGTATCAGATTGTAGTCCTTTTGCAAAACCATTTACCGTAAAATCGCCAGATGTTTGTACGTTATCGATACTGCTTCTATAGGCAGCCGGAATCAATCCTAAGAAATTTTTGAACGAAGACGTAGGTGTTTTAAATGTTACATCATATTGTTGACCAGCATCCACTAACTGAATGAAGCCGTCAAATTCTAGCGGCAAATCGTTGATTTTAGCTTTGTTTTGTTTGAAGGTGTATTTGCTTTTGTTTAAATCAATTCCCAATATGGCGTCTAATGAAATCTTTACATTATTCATGTAATTCACTTTATCCATAGTTAAGGATATTTTTGAAGTTGTTTTGGTGTCTAAATCCAAAATATCATTTGTAAAATCGCCAGTTCCAGAATGGTTGATGCTGTCTAAAACCATCTTGATTTTGGTAGCTTCATCGGTAAATTTAAATTTGAAATTTTCAATCTCATAACCTTTTATTTTTAAAGCCAATGGTTTACTTTTTCCAGTATCTTTTTTGTCTTTATTTTTAAGTGCGATATCGTAATTTCCAACACCATCTTTATTGAAAATAATGTTGATTAAACCATTTTTAGAAGAAATACCTTCAATATTCATGGGCTCATCGTCGCTATTAAAAAGTTCCATGACCGACATTTTTAAATTCAATTCGTCAAAGGCAACTAAGGTATCGCCTTCAAAAGGAGCTTTGTTGATGATTGATAATTTTTCTACAGAAATAGTGGCTTTCGGAAAGCTTTTAAACAAACTCAAATCAGCGTCATTAAACGCCACCTTAGCATCTACATTTTCGTTGATAGCTTTAGCGATTTTGGCCTTAATTTGATTTTGAAATAAATACGGAATCGCAAATGCAGAAACGATGAGTAACAGAAAAATGATTCCAACAATTTTTAAAATTTTCTTTGCCATGATAGTTGATTTAACAGGATAATATAAGGAACAAAAACCTTGCCTTTACGTTTTACAAAGTTAGAATATATATGCTAAATGTTTTGTAATCTTATCATAAAATAATATAAAGTAGCATTAATTTTACATAAAAAATCCGCCTTATTTTTTAATAAGACGGATTGTAAAAACAACTAACCCAATCGTTTTTAACTAATTTATTTTTAATTCATAAGGCATTCTAGCTTGAACGCCTTTTTGAGAAGTCATTTGTTTGATATGATTCAAAATCTCATAATTTTGCTCTCCAATTTCTTGTTTGATGATACTTTCTCTACTTTGAGCTAACCCAAATTTGGATAAAAGATCATCAAAACTTTTTTCGAATTCAGGATAGTTTTGAGTTCTATATTTGGTGGTTTTTCCTAGTCTGGCAGCTTCTTTAATAGCCGCATCCATACCGCCAATTTTATCTACTAAACCAATTTTTAAAGCGTCTTGACCGCTCCAAACTCTTCCTTGTCCTATAGCATCTACTTGTTCGAAGGTTAATTTTCTTCCAGCTGCAACTCGGTTCACGAAAATGCTGTAAATTTTTTCAACTCCTTCTTGAGCAAAGGCTCTATAATTGTCATCCAACGGACGGAAAGGACTGTATTCTGAAGCATTGGTATTTGTTTTAACCTGCTCAACATTCAAGCCGATTTTTTTGGCCGCTTCTGTAAAGTTGGGTAAAATTCCGAAAACACCTATCGAACCAGTAATTGTATTGGATTCAGCGTAAATTTTATCGGCGTTGCAAGCAATATAATAGCCGCCAGAAGCCGCATAATCACCCATAGAAACCACAACTGGTTTTACTTTTTTAGTCAATTCTATTTCTCTCCAAATCAATTCTGAAGTAAGCGCATTTCCACCAGGGCTGTTAATTCGCAAAACAATAGCTTTTACATTTTTATCATTTCTAGCTTCTTGCAAAGAACGACGCATTGAGCCTTCTCCAATTACATTTACATCGCCTTCTCCGCTGCCAATTTCGCCTTGTGCATAGATGATGGCAATTTTATCTTTAGCTTCAAGATCGATGTTGGAAGTGGCTACTTTTTCGGCATAATCTGCTATAGAAACAGAATTGTATTCTTTTTCGTTGTCGGCTTTTAAGGCTTTGCGGATATCGTCATGGTAAACATCTTCGTAGGCAATCTTGTCAATCAATTTTTCGGCTTTTGCCATTTCTGGTGTACGTGCTAAAAGACCATCAGCCACTTGATTTAAACGTTCTACAGAGACTTTTCTGCTTTTTGAAATATCAACTAAAACCGAATTCCAAATAGAGTTTAACAATTGAGTAGTTTGTTCTCTATTGGCATCACTCATTTTGTTTTCTAAAAATGGTTCAACAGCACTTTTGTATTTTCCATGGCGAATTACTTCCATTTTTAAACCCGATTTTTCTTCAAAATCTTTGAAAAACATTATTTCGGCAGACAATCCTTTAAAGTCTAATTCGCCAATAGGGTTAAGGTAAATGGCATTAGCAACAGAATTTAAATAATATTCTTTTTGCGAATACACATCTGCATAGGAATAAATGAATTTTCCCGAATTTTTAAAATCTTCTAGTTGATTACGAAGTGCTTTAGTTTGAGCAATTCCCAAATCGGAAGTTACGTTTAGAATTGAAATTCCTTTAATTTTATCGTCAGTTTTTGCAAACTCAATTGCTTTTAAAACGTCACTCAACCCATCGTGCTTAGTTTTTCCATTCAAAAAAGGCATATCGTCGTAGGAAGTTTTACCAGCATAATCGTTGTGGATTTTTGATAAATCTAATTCTATAACCGAATTTTTTTTAACGGTTACAGTATCTTCACTGCTGCCAAAAATCGCACTAATAATTAGTATTCCGAAAAAGCTAATCATGCAAAAAATAAATAAACCAACTATTGTGGCTAATACATTTCCTAAAAATTTCATAATCTTAATTTTCTAAATTAGTACTCCAAAAGGTTAATTTGTTACAAACCATTTGATTAATCTTTAGATAAAAAATAGTTATTAACACAAGGCACAAATATACTTCAATTCTGAAATTCTTTTACTTATTTTGCTACTTATGAATCAGCAATATCAAGTCGTACTTTCTTTAGGTAGTAATCAAGGCAATCGCCATGAAAACATTATGCGTTGTATTAATATGTTGCATCGTGAAGTAGGAACTATTGTGGCTGTTTCATCGTTGTTTGAATCCGATTCTTGGGGTTTTGAATCCGATTCGTTTTACAATTGTGCGGTTTTAATGCATACAAACAAAAAACCTCAAAAGATTCTAAAGAACGTCTTGAAAGTGGAGCAAAAACTAGGAAGAGTTCGAACAGAAACTGCCTTATATCAACCCAGAATTATTGATATTGACCTCATAGCTTTTGATGATGAGATTGTCAAAAATGATACATTAGAGATTCCGCATAAGCATCTTGAAAATCGTTTGTTTGTGTTATTGCCAATGAAGGAAATTGCACCAGATTGGATACATCCTGTTTCTAGAAAAAATATTTCAGAATTAATTCATTTGTGTGTCGATGAAGGAAAATGTGTGGCCATCTCAAAATTGGAATCTCCCTTACATTCTATTAAATTAGACAACTTCAATTACATCGCAATAGAAGGTAATATTGGTGCAGGAAAAACTACGTTGGTGGGAAAAATTGCTGAGGATTTTAATGCTAAAACGGTATTGGAACGATTTGCTGATAACCCATTTTTGCCCAAGTTTTATAAGGACCAAAACCGATATGCTTTCCCACTAGAAATGTCTTTTTTAGCAGATCGATACCAACAAATTTCAGATGATTTAGCACAATTTGATTTGTTTAAAGATTTCGTGGTGGCCGATTATCATATATTCAAGTCGTTAATTTTTGCAAAAGTTACTTTAGCAGAAGATGAATACCGTTTGTATAAAACTCTTTTTGATATCATATACAAAGAAATGCCTAAACCCGATTTGTACATTTATTTGTATCAAAATACCGAGCGGTTGCTTCAAAATATAAAACGTAGAGGAAGAAATTATGAGCAAGAAATTCCCGCAGAATATTTAGAAAAAATCAATAACGGTTATTTGGATTATATCAAAACACAAAAAGATTTGAATATTTTGGTTATTGATGTTTCTGATCTTGATTTTGTTAAGCATCAAGAAGATTATGTCTTTATTTTGGATGAAATCCAGAAGAAACTAACCTAACGTTTCAATGCAAAATGACCTTTTACTTCAGGAGAATTTTCATCAATTTTCAAAACATACCAATAATCATCTGAAAGTAGGTTTTTGCCATTTAAAGTTCCGTCCCAAGAAAAATAAATCGAATTCAGTTTGGTAATTAATTTTCCAAATCGATCAAAAATTTTAACTTCTGCTTTGGGATAATAAATAAGCCCTTTAATAATCCATAAATCATTAGCTCCATCGTTATTTGGTGTAAAAAATTTAGGGATTGTAATGATAATAAATGTTTTATTGTCTGTTCCGCAACCAGATCTTTCTCTAACATACGCTGTGTATAAGCCACCTTCGGCTATTTCAAAAACATTGGAATTTTGATAATTGATACCATCGATAGAAAATTCAAAATTTCCAAATCCATTAATAATAATGCTAGCAGTCGTATTCTCAATAATCACTTCTTGAATTATTGGAGCGGTATTTTGAACCACTGTAATTGTTTTGGTATTGGAACAGTTTTGTGGAGGAAGAGAAGTTACAGTCACATTATATACACCAGGAGTTGAAACGACAATTGTTTTTGTGGTTTCTGAGGTTGACCATAAATAAGTTACATTGGTTAACCCAGCATCTAAAGTTACAGTACTATTTTCGCACAGCACAACATTTTCATTTGTTACAATTGGAATAGGATATACCAAAACAACTACTGGAATTCGTGTTGCAGAAAGACAGCCATTATTATTGCCTTCAACATAGTATGTAGTATTTTGGTTTAGAACTGGAGTTGTAAAAGATGTTCCGCTTGCCAAAGGTGTCGTCGCAGTTAAAGAATCATACCAATATATAATTCCAATAGTGGTGTTTGCAGTTAATGTAACCGAGCCATTTCCACATACTGAATTTGTTGGATTTGCAGAAATAACTGGAATTGGATTAATAGTAGCAGTAACAGCTGTTCTTGTTCCAGAAGTACAACTTAAAGGAAAAGCATCTGCATAATATATAGTTGTAGCATTTAATATTGGTGTTGTAAAACTATTGCCTGTAGCAATTGGAGTTCCACCTGTTGCAGAAGTGTACCAATAGACAGAACCTGAATTTGAAGTAGCTTGTAGTGTTACAGCACCAGAACCACATAATGTTGCTGTTGTTGCCGTTGTGATAGTTGGTATTGTGATGGTTGAACTTGTAGCGATGTGTAAGGTTGGGTCTCCAGGCATTCCACCATATTCTACAATATAGCCTTTAGGTTGATAATTACCACTTGCATCTCCTGTGTTTGACAAATCGTTCCACGACCCACTTATTCCTACCCCAGGAGCAGTGACGTGTGCATAATCTTCGTCATTTAAATTATTGGGTTCACCATTATTCCAAAAGGTAAAAACTAAATTGGTTCCAGCTTCAGGACCAGTCATCCATTTCCACAAACCTTCTTGTTGTTCATCGCTGGCGCCAATCCATCCAGCTCCAGAAGCTTGTATTCCTGCCAATTGGGCTTCGTCAGGAGATGTAATTGTTGCTAAGTAACCTTGTAATCCATAATAGGTAGAAGCTTGTGCGAGAGCTCTAGCATTTGTCCAAGTTACTCCAAGATTTGGTATGTATTGATAATAATGTCCGTTGGATGGGAGATAATTTGCTTGTCCAATAGAAATGGAGAAAGTTCTTGAGCCTCCAGGGTTTGATGAGCTGTTAGAATATTCTACGTCTTGAATGGCGGCAATCAAATCTGTGTAGGTTGGTTGTGCAAATGTGCCTGTAAGGGTTAGTTTTCCAGTTGTTGTATCCCAAGAACTAGCAATGTTGGGGTGCGATCCAGTAAGAGTTAGCGTATCTTGACCATAAACATATCCTGATGAGATTTGAATATATACAGCGGCAACACCAGTATCATCAGGATCAACAATCGACATGCTGGTAACTATTTTTAGTGTTGTACCAGGACAATAAATTTGGTTGCCTGTTGCTGTAAGTATTGGTGCTACATTTGAGGTTTGTCCATAAACGATAGTTTCGACTAAAATAAATAGAAGAAAGAAAAAATTGTTTATGTACTTTCTATTCATGGATGTTAGTAAAAAATAATTTTCTTACAAATTTAGCTTTTATTTTGATTCATTTTTTGAAATAAATCCCATATTACAATACCAGTACTTACCGAAATATTAAGAGAATGTTTAGTGCCTAATTGAGGTATTTCAATGCTTCCGTCACAAATTTTTATAGCTTCTTGTGAAACACCATAAACTTCATTTCCAAAGACTAAGGCGTATTTTTGGTTCTTTTTGGGTTGAAAATCATTCAAAAAAATAGCATTCTCAACTTGTTCTACGGCAAAAACAAGGACGTTCTCTTGTTTGAGATTTTCAATTACCTCAATCACATTTTTATGATATTCCCAAGCAACAGTATCTGTGGCGCCCAGAGCTGTCTTGTGAATTTCCTTATTTGGAGGTGTGGCAGTGATTCCGCATAAAAATATTTTCTCAATTAAAAAGGCATCCGAAGTTCTAAAAACCGAACCAATATTATGCAAGCTTCGTATGTCATCCAAAATTATAATTAAAGGTGTTTTTTCGGCTTGTTTGAAATCGGAAACGGATTTTCGCTCTAATTCGCTGTTTTCTAATTTTCGCATTTGATTGGTATTTAAAAAAAAAAGCTTCCAAAAGAGGAAGCTTTTTTGTATTGATAAAATCGTATTAGCTTTTTGTTTCAGTTGCTGGTGTAGCAGCTGGTGCATCTGGTAAAACATTACCTTTGATAGTAACTACTTTAGTTTCGTTACCAACAGCATTAGATTTAATAGTTACAGTTTTTGTAAATTGACCAACTCTGTCAGTAGCATATTTCACTCCAATAACACCTTTTTGTCCTGGTTGAATTGGATCTTTTGGTGTAGTTGGAACAGTACATCCGCAAGAACCTTGAGTGCTTTCAATGATTAATGGTTTGTTACCATTGTTTGTGAAAACAAATTCTCTTCTACCATCAGCATTGTGAGGAATAGTTCCATAATCAATTGTTTCGTTTTCGAAAACCATACCAGCACCTTCTACGGTAGGCATTTTTGGAGTTTCAACTTTTGCAGCTACAGCTTTTTTCTCTTTTTTAGCTTTAGATTTTGTTTGTGCATTTGAAGTTGTTACACCTAAAACAACTAACATTGCTACTAATAATATTCTTTTCATTTTTTTTGGAATTAATGTTAATAATGTACAAATCTAATAAAAAAAAATATTTGAGTTGTTAACGAGTTGTTAACGGTATAAATATGCTAATAGAAACATAAAAAATAGGCATAATTTTTCTAAATTCGTACACTAATTTTAAAACATAAACCCATTGGCATCAAAAGATAAAAGCATCAAAGAAACGCCTTTAATGAAACAGTATAATGAGATTAAAAGGAAATATCCCGATGCTTGTTTGCTTTTTAGAGTAGGCGATTTTTATGAAACATTTGGAGAAGACGCCATTCGTGCCTCAAAAATTTTAGGAATTACTTTAACCAAACGTGGAGCTGGCTCTGATACAGAAACAGCCTTGGCTGGATTTCCACATCATTCCATCAATACGTATTTGCCAAAATTAGTCAAAGCAGGATTGCGTGTGGCAATTTGTGATCAATTGGAAGATCCAAAGATGACCAAAACCATTGTCAAAAGAGGAGTAACAGAATTGGTTACGCCAGGTGTGGCAATGAATGATGAGGTTTTACAGTCGAAATCAAATAATTTTTTGGCTTCCATTTATTTTGGAAAAAAACAGCTTGGAATTTCTTTTTTAGATGTGTCCACTGGAGAATTTCTTTTAGCGCAAGGTAACGAAGAATATATTGATAAATTGCTTCAGAATTTTAGTCCAAGTGAAATTTTGATTCCAAAAAATAATAAGAATCAGTTTAAAGAAATTTTCGGAGAAGATTTTAATACTTTTTATTTAGAAGATTGGGTGTATCAAGAAGATTATGCTTTTGAAACGCTTACCAATCATTTTCAAACCAATTCGCTTAAGGGCTTTGGAATTGAAGAATTGCTAGAAGGCATAATTTCTTCAGGTGCAATTTTGTATTATTTATCCGAAACGCAGCACAACAAAGTACAACATATTACAAATATTCAGCGTATTGCAGAAGATTCATACGTGTGGATGGATCGTTTTACCATAAGAAATTTGGAGTTGTACCACAGTTACAATCCCAATGCAGTTACCTTGTTGCATGTAATTGATAAAACGCTTTCTCCAATGGGCGGAAGATTGCTAAAACGTTGGTTGGCTTTGCCGTTGAAAGATGCTGCAAAAATAAAAAGTCGTCATGAAGTGGTTGCTTATTTGAAAGAAAATCAAGAAATCCTTCAAAAAATACAATATCAGATTAAGCAAATTTCCGATTTGGAACGTTTGATTTCTAAAATTGCTGCCGGAAAAGTTTCTCCAAGAGAAGTGATCTATCTCAAAGAATCGCTGGATGCTATTATCCCAATTAAAACTTTGGCGTTAGAAAGTAAACAAGAAGCGGTTCGCGTTATTGGAGATAGTTTTCATAGTTGTGATTTGCTTCGTGAAAAAATCAAAACGACTTTAAATCAAGATGCGCCAGTTGCTATTGCTAAAGGAAATGCTATTGCTACAGGAGTACATGCCGAATTGGATGAACTGAGAAACATTGCTTTTTCTGGAAAAGAATTTCTAGAAGGTATCGAAAAAAGAGAATCGGAAGCTACTGGGATTTCCTCATTAAAAATTTCATTCAATAATGTATTTGGTTATTATATTGAAGTTAGAAATACGCACAAGGATAAAGTGCCTTCTAATTGGATTCGTAAACAAACTTTGGTTAATGCAGAACGATACATTACCGAAGAACTAAAAGAATACGAAACTAAAATTCTTGGTGCTGAAGAGAAAATACATCAAATCGAAACCCAATTATTTGAGCAATTAGTCAATTGGATAGCAACTTATATTAAGCCAGTTCAATTGAACGCTAATTTAGTAGCGCAATTGGATTGTTTGACTTCGTTTACCCAATTGGCCATCGAAAACAATTACGTTTGTCCAACAATTGATGATACTTTCGAATTGGAGATCAGTAATGGCCGACATCCAGTAATTGAAAAACAACTTCCTGTTGGTGTGCCTTACATTGCTAATGATGTTTTTTTGGATAGAGAAACACAACAGTTAATCATGATTACGGGTCCGAATATGTCGGGTAAATCGGCAATTTTAAGACAAACAGCATTAATTGTGTTGTTGGCTCAAATGGGCTGTTTTGTACCTGCTGAAGCGGTTCGAATGGGTGTTGTAGATAAAATTTTCACGCGAGTAGGAGCGAGTGATAATATCTCAATGGGAGAATCTACTTTTATGGTAGAAATGAACGAAACAGCTTCAATTTTGAATAATATCTCCGAAAGAAGTTTAGTGTTGTTGGATGAAATTGGTCGAGGTACTAGTACCTACGATGGAATTTCGATTGCTTGGGCTATTGCCGAATTTTTGCATGAAAATCCAGCTCGACCAAAGACACTTTTTGCTACGCATTATCATGAGTTGAACGAAATGAGTGAACTGCTACCACGAATTCAGAATTATAATGTATCTGTAAAAGAATTAAAAGACAATGTGCTTTTTATTAGAAAATTGGTAAAAGGAGGAAGTGCTCATAGTTTTGGTATTCATGTGGCTAAAATGGCTGGAATGCCTCAAACAGTAATTCAGAAAGCTCAAAAGTTGCTCAAAAAATTAGAGAAAGATCATTCGGGAGATGCTTTAAATGGGGTAAAATCAGCTAAAGACGAAATGCAATTAAGTATTTTCAATTTGGATGATCCTTTATTAGAAGAAATCAAAGAAGAGATACTGGGATTAGACATCAATACGCTAACACCAGTTGAAGCATTAATGAAACTCAATGAGATTAAAAGAATGTTGCTTAAAAAGTAATGTATAGGTTTTCAGTGGCTTAGGTTTTTGTGTTGATTTTTTTCAAAAAAACGTTTGTATAATTGAATTTAAATATTACATTTGCATCCGCAATACGGAACAAGTATTGTCGTTCTATTAAAATTTGATAATGCGAAAATAGCTCAGTTGGTAGAGCGCGACCTTGCCAAGGTCGAGGTCGCGGGTTCGAGCCCCGTTTTTCGCTCAACTACTTATACTATTTGATTTATTCGAATAGAAAGGCTCGAGTGGTGGAATTGGTAGACACGCTGGACTTAAAATCCAGTGAACGTTTAGTTCGTGCGGGTTCAAGTCCCGCCTTGAGTACTAAAAGCTTCAAACTAATGTTTGGAGCTTTTTTGTTTTATAATGTTTTGATTTTTAGGTATGGGTACTTTTGTTATTACTAAAAGGTTGAATGGTTACTATAAGTATGAGTTTACCTCAAGAAAAGGAAAAGCAATATTTGTGAGTAATGATTTTGAATTGCGATTTGAATGTGAAGAGGATATTGAGCTTCTAAAGAATTCTTCTGAAGATCTTTTTTTTATGAAATTCAAATCCAAGAACGGGAAGTTGTATTTTAAAATAATTTTGAATGAAAAAGAAATTGCAGTCAGTAGAAAATACACCACTCAATTATTAATGCAAAAAGGGATAGATGAAGTTTTGCGTACATTACACAAGTCTGAAATATTAGACTTTTCCTCGCAGAATGATATTTTTCCTCCAGAAGAAGAAGTTTTTACTACGAAAGATATGCTATAAATAAAAAAAGCTCTGCATTGCAGAGCTTTTATTTTTTAAATTAGAACGGGTTCTAATTATTTTTTAGCTGGAGCTTCAGTTTTAGCAGCGTCAGCAGCTGGAGCTTCAGTTTTAGCAGCATCAGCAGCTTTAGTTGTGTCAGCAACTTTTGTTGTATCAGCAGCAACTGGAGCTTGAGTTGTGTCTTCAGCAACTTTTGTTGTGTCAGCACCAGCAGCTTCAGTGTTTTCTGATTGTTTACAAGATACTACAGTTAATGCAGCGATAACAGCTAAACTTAAAAATACTTTTTTCATCTTAATTTAATATAAAAGGTTAATTATTAATTCGGAGCAAAGATATAAATTTTTTTAAACGGAAAAACTTTTATTTAACTTTTTTTCAATTTTTCTCTTTGAATTCCGATTTCTATCTTACAAATTCCGTGCCAAAATCAAAATTTATAACAAAATTATTTTTTTTGAGTTGGTTGTGTGATTTTCAATTCATTAATGATGTTTTTAGCTCCAGCAAATTTATCAATAATGAATAAAACATAGCGAGCATCTACCATAATGTTTCTACAAATGTCGGGAGAATAGTAAACATCGCTCATCGTTCCTTCCCAAACTCTATCAAAATTCAAGCCAATTAAATTGCCTTTTGCGTCTAAAGCTGGACTTCCAGAATTTCCTCCAGTCGTGTGATTTGTAGCGATAAAACATACTGGCATTTTCCCTTTTACGCCATAATTTCCGTAATCTTTTGCGTTGTACAAGTCGATTAATTTTTGAGGAACATCAAATTCGTAATCACCTGGAACATATTTTTCCATCACGCCATCTAAAGTAGTAAATGGTTCGTAGTAAACGGCATCGTTTGGTTTGTATCCTTTTACTTTTCCATAAGTTACACGCAACGTGCTATTAGCATCTGGGAAAATTCGAGCCGATTTCGGACTCAATTCTAAAATCGCTTTCATGTACGTTCTTTGTAAAGCGATATTTTTCAAATTCAACTCATCATATTTTGGTGCTACGTTTTTATTATAGGCTTCAGCCATTGATTTAATGATTTGGTAGCCTTTATCGGCGTTTAATTTTTCAATAATGGTTTTCGAATCGCCTTCTAATAATTCTCTGAAAGTAGCTAACGAAGTCAATTTTGAATTCGCAAAAACATCATTAGTCAGTTTAGCAACATCAATATTCACTAGCGATTCTGGTAAAAATTGTTTAGGGGATTTAGTAGCGTATAAATTCACTAATTGCTCAAAAACATTTTTGTCTACTTCTGCATTATAATCTTTGTAAAAGTCATCGATGCCTTTATATAATGTGTTTTTTCTATCAGTAAACGATTGTTCGCCTTTAGTATTTAAAAGTTGTTCTAACTGATATAATTTGTATCCAACAGATAAAATTTCAGTATTTCTCAAAGCAACTTCTGTAAAATAATCACGAGCCAAAGCATAATCTTTTATTTCCGTATAATTTTTTTGAAAATCAGCTAAAAGATTACCGTACTCTGCTTGTTTTCCTGCTTTGATGACTTTTTGTTGAAAATCGGCTTCAAATTTTTGTTTTGCCGCAACAGCATTTGCTTTTTTCAAACCTTTGGTTTCGCCCATCCATTTTTTCCAATAGTTGGCAACACTGGCATATTTTGAAGCATATTGAATTTTGATGGCTTGATCTTTTCTCATAAAGCGATCTTGTACTTTTAAAGCCGCATCACGCACTTCAATTTTTGCTGGATTTAAAGTTGTAACAATTTGATCTACGGCTACCGATGGCAAATATTCCGTGGTTCTGCCCGGATAACCCATGACCATAGTAAAATCATTCTCTTTTACCCCAGCAATTGAAATGGGGAAGAAGTGTTTCGGTTTGTAAGGAACATTGTCAGCAGCATAAGCAGCTGGATGGTTGTTTTTATCGGCATAAATTCGGAATAAAGAAAAATCACCTGTATGACGTGGCCAAACCCAATTGTCGGTATCCGAACCAAATTTTCCAATAGAACTCGGTGGTGCACCCACAAAACGAATGTCTTTGAATGTTTCGGTTACAAATAATAAGTATTGATTTCCGTCGTAAAACGTTCTGATTTTGTTTTCTTGCCAAGCTTCTTTAGGTGATGAATTACTAATTGAAGTAATGTTTTCTTGAATTTTCTTTTGTTTTTCAGCTTCGGTTGGAAGTGACGCGACACCTTCTAATACTTTAGTAGTAACATCTTCAATACGAACTACAAACATGACTACCATATTCGGATTGGTCAATTCATCTTCCATTTTGTAGGCCCAAAATCCATCGCGAAGGTAATCGTGTTCTACTGTAGAATGATTTTGAATCGCATCAAATCCACAATGGTGGTTGGTTAAAATCAAACCTTTATCCGAAATCACTTCGGCTGTACAACCGCCATCAAATTGCGGAACAGCGTCTTTCAAACTCGAATGATTCACCGAATAAATATCTTCGGCAGAAATTTTCATGCCCAAGTTTTTCATTTCGGTTTCGTTCATACCTTTCAATAAAGAGGGAATCCACATGCCGCCTTGTTGCGCTTGGACTTGGATGACAAATAGAACTAGTAATAATTTTAAAAATCTCATGGTTTTAGTTTAGTATTATGGGTTTGTTTTTTTAATGATTGTTACAGATGTGGTTCAAAATAATAGCTGTGGCGCCTTTGTTCATTTGTACAAAAGTAGCACAAATATGCCCTTTTTCATGACGTTCATCTTCGTTGTTGAGCAAAAGTTGAAAAGCATTATTTAACTCGTTTTGGTTGGAAATAGAAATGCAACCTTCTTGATGCACTAAGGCGGTAGCTTCCGCAAAATGCGAATAATTCGGTCCGATGACAATAGGTACGCCAAATGTTGCTGGCTCTAAAATGTTGTGTACACCCGGATTTCCGAATCCGCCACCAACATAGGCAATATCAGCATAGGAATAAATTTTGGTTAAAATTCCGATAGTATCGATAATGAACACTTGAAAATCAGCCAGACGATGCGATTCTTTTTCAGAAAATAACACGATTGATTTTGAGATTTGAGATTTGAGATTTGAGATTTGCTCTGCTTTGATGTTGTGTGGTGCAATGATGAATTTTACAGCATCAGAGGAATTATTGATAAAATTCACCAATAAGTTTTCATCTTTGGGCCACGAACTTCCAATAACGATTGTGGTTTGATTGTTTTTGAATTGTTCGATAAAATCTAACGAATTGTCGCGTTCCAAAATAGAAACCACACGATCAAAACGTGTATCGCCCGAAATTTTAACGTTATTGAAACCGATGCTTTGCAGTAATTTTTTGGAGCTTTCGTTTTGTACAAAAAAATATTCGAAGGTTTTTAAAGCGTTTCGGTAAAAGCCGCCATACCATTTGAAAAACGCCTGTTTTTCTCTGAAAATTCCTGAAATTAAGTAGGTTTTGATTTGGCGTTTTTTGAGTTCGTTTAGATAATTAGGCCAATATTCGTATTTGATGAAAAATACCATTTCGGGATGAACCGCTTCTATGAATTTTTGAGCATTCGATTTAGTGTCTAACGGTAAATACAAGGTAACATCGGCAACGGTGTTGTTTTTTCGAACTTCGTAACCCGATGGTGAAAAGAACGTGACTACGATTTTGTGGTTGGGATATTGAACTTTTATTTTTTCTATCACCGGCAAACCTTGTTCGTATTCGCCTAAAGATGCGGCGTGAAACCAAATGGTTTGGTCTGAAGGTTTTATTTGTTCACTAATTTTTGAAAAAACTTCTTTCCTGCCGTTAACAAATAGTTTGATTTTCGGACTGAAAAGTGCCAATAGTTTTACGACTTGTGAAGCGAAAAGTATCAATAAATTGTATAGAAAAAGCATGTTTTTTATTTGTGTGGCTAAATTAAGATTTTTTGCCACAGATTAAACGGATTTGACAGATTTTAATAATTGGAGTGTTTTGAAAAACTGATTTTGCAAAAGACAAAAGCTAGTTAGCCCTGATTGAAGGAAACGCCGTGCGTGACGAAAGCAGGAAAAAGGACCACAAAAAAGCCCGAACCATTCGCTTCAAATTATAAGAAATGTTATACTTTTGTAACTCCAATTTTTGAAACCATGAGAAAACTGCAAATGGTTGACTTAAAAAGTCAATACGAAAAAATAAAAGACGAAGTTAATGCGTCAATTCAAGAAGTTTTAGATACGAATACTTATATAAATGGACCGTTGGTTCATCAATTTCAAGCCGACTTAGAAAAGTATTTGGGCGTGAAACACGTGATTCCGTGTGCGAATGGAACCGATGCGTTGCAAATTGCGATGATGGGTTTGGATTTGAAGCTAGGCGATGAAGTGATTACGGCCGATTTCACTTTTGCTGCTACGGTAGAAGTGATTGCGTTGTTGCAATTGACTCCGGTTTTGGTAGATGTAGACATGAATAACATGAACATTTCACTGGACGGAATTCGCAAAGCGATTACTTCAAAAACGAAAGCGATTGTTCCTGTACATTTGTTTGGTAGAGCTGCTAATATGGATGCCATTATGGAAATTGCCGCTGAACATAATTTGTATGTAATTGAGGATAATGCCCAAGCGATTGGTGCGGATTATACTTCGAAAGATGGTTCTAAAAAGAAAGTAGGAACGATTGGTCATGTTGGCGCAACATCGTTTTTTCCTTCTAAAAATTTGGGTTGTTATGGTGATGGTGGAGCGATTTTTACCAACGATGATGCTTTAGCGCACAAATTGCGAGGTATTGTAAATCACGGAATGTACGAAAGATACCATCATGACGTAGTAGGAGTGAACTCACGTTTGGATAGTATTCAGGCTGGAGTTTTGAAAGCAAAATTACCACATTTAGATACTTATAATAAAGCGCGTCAAGAAGCGGCTCGAAAATACAGTTTGGCGTTGAGTGTGAATCCGAATATTTGGGCACCAACCATTTGTGAAAGTTGTGATTGCCATGTGTTTCATCAATATGTTATCCGAATCATGAATGGCAAGCGCGATGGTTTGTTAGAACATTTACAAAGCAAAGGAATTCCGTGTGCGATTTATTACCCAATTCCGTTACACAGTCAGAAAGCCTATGCCGATTCAAGATACAAAGAAGAAGATTTTCCAGTCACCAATAAATTGTGTCAAGAAGTAATCGCGTTGCCAATGCACACCGAATTGGATGAGGAACAAATTAAGTTTATAACAGATAGCGTTTTAGAATACGTTTAATAATTGTTTTTTCGGTAATTTGGTTATTTGTTACTTCGAATAACCAAATCAACAAAAGAACATATCAACAAGAAAATGAAAATAGTAGTCACAGGAGGTTTAGGTTTTATTGGTTCGCACACGGTTGTGGAATTGCAAAACGAAGGCTTTGAAGTCGTAGCCATTGATAATCTTTCCAATTCATCAGAAAGTGTTTTGGATGGGATTTTTAACATTACAGGAAAAAAACCAATTTTTGAAAAGATGGATTTGCGTGATAAAGCGTCGGTTCAAAATTTCTTTAAAAAACATAGTGATGTAGCAGGTGTGATTCATTTTGCAGCTTCCAAAGCGGTAGGAGAAAGCGTTGAAAATCCGTTGTTGTATTACGAAAATAACATCAGTGCTTTAGTATATATTTTACAAGAATTGGCTGCTTTACCGAGTGCTAATTTCATTTTTAGTTCGTCATGTACTGTTTACGGTCAAGCCGAAAAAATGCCGATTACCGAAGACGCTCCGGTGCAACAAGCGATGTCGCCTTATGGAAATACGAAGCAAATTGGAGAAGAGATCATCACAGATGTGGCTAAAGTAACTAATTTGAATTCGATTTTGTTGCGTTATTTTAACCCTATTGGATCACATCCAAGCGCTGAAATTGGTGAATTGCCGTTAGGTGTTCCGCAGAATTTGGTTCCTTTCATTACGCAAACGGCTATCGGATTGCGTGAAAAACTTTCTGTTTTTGGTAGTGATTACCCAACATCAGACGGAACAGCCGTTCGTGACTACATTCACGTAGTAGATTTAGCGAAAGCACATGTAGTCGCCATGAAACGTTTACTAGAGAAACAAAATTTAGACAAAGTTGAAACCTTCAATCTTGGAACCGGAAAAGGCAGTACGGTTTTGGAAGTGATAAACGCTTTTGAAAAAGTATCTGGACAAAAATTGAATTATCAAATTGTAGGTAGAAGAGAAGGTGATATTACCGAGGCTTATGCCAACACAGATAAAGCCAATGATGTTTTGGGTTGGAAAGCGCAGTCAAGTTTAGAAGATAGTTTGGCTAGTGCTTGGAAATGGGAGCAGAAAATTAGAAGTTAGTTTTTAGTCTCAGTCATCTTTTTTAGCAGAAGAATTTTTGTCTAAAAGCTATCATCTCTTTCAACATGGAACAAAAACCCGATCTTAAGTTAATATTTTCCTTAGTAATTGTCGGGATTGTTTGGGGTACCACCTATTTAGGGATTCGTGTAGCGGTAGAAACGATACCGCCATGGTTTATTACATCCATCAGACAAGGAATTGCGGCCTTGATAGTACTAGGAATTTTACTTTACAAAAAACAACTGTCTTGGATTGGTTGGGAAAATTTTAAAATTCAGTTATTGCTGTCGGTATTGATGTTGGTGTTTGCCAACGGATTTACTACCATTGCCGAACAAACGGTTCCGAGTGGATTAACATCGATAATGAGTGCTTTGTCACCAGTAGTTATTTTTATTGGGAGTATTTTGTTTAAAATGCAAAGACCATCACGAAAAGGATTGTTTGGTGTTCTTTTGGGGTTTTCGGGAGTGTTGTTTATTTTTAGAAATGGACTTTCAGAAATTTTAGATCCTAATTATAAAGTAGGCATTTTATTTTTAAGTACCGCTATTTTAAGTTGGTCTACTGGAGTCTTGTATTCAAAGAAACATTCTCACGAATCCAACAATATTACACTCAATTTGTTTTATCAATTCACGATTGCAGCGGTGATTCAGATAATATTAGCCTTTATTTTTTCTCCAGATGTTCAAGTGAGTCATTGGAGTTCAAGAAGTATTTTGGCTGTAATTTATTTGGCTGTATTTGGTTCGGTTATTGCCTTTTTTGCGTATTACTATGCTTTAAAAAGAGTTTCAGCAGTTAGAGTATCGGTACTCAATTATGTAAATACCATAATAGCTATTTTCTTAGGATGGCTGTTGTTGGATGAAGTCATCACATTAGATTTTATCATTGCTGCGGCTTTGATTATGACTGGAGTTTTTATCATCAATTATAGGCGGAAAGAAAGTATTCTGAAATAAAAAAGTCCTCATATTATTTGTTATGAGGACTTTCTTTTTTTACTTCTTAGCGGCTTCTTTTAGCTCTTTACCCGCTTCTTTAGTTTCTTCTCCTGCTTTTTCAAGAGCTTCACCCGCTTTGGCTTTAGTGGTATCCACAACTTCTTCTGTTTTTTGAGTAGCAGTGTCGATTTTTTGTTCTACCTCTGTTCCTGTAGCTTCAACTGGATCACCAGTGTTGTTTTTTTTCGGATCGCAAGATACCATTGCAATGGCTACGAAAGCTACTGCTAAAATTGTTTTTTTCATTTTTTAAAAAGATTAAGATTAATAACAATTCTAGCTATACAAATCGAGTGCCAAAAATTTTAAAAATAAAATCCTGCTAGATTTTAGGAGGATTTAAAATTATTTTTTTACCGATTCTTTTAGTTTTTTGGCAGCTGTTTCCAGTTTTTCTGCACTTTTAACCACTACGGTATCTACTTTAGATTTTACTTTTATTTTAGCCGAATCTAATTCCTTTTGAGCTTTCACTTTAGCCGAATCAATGCCTTCTTTTACTTCAGTGGTTACTGCGTCTTTGGCATCTTCCAATTTTTCTTTGGTTTCTTCTTTACAAGAAAATAATAACGATGCGATTGCTAGTGATAAGAATATTTTTTTCATAATTGAAATATATTAGTTAAGCCGAAATGGTTGCTACTTCTTTGTTAATTTTGTTTACTAACCCCACTAATACTTTGCCTGGGCCTACTTCTGTAAAGCTGGTGGCTCCGTCTGCAATCATTTGTTGCACCGATTGTGTCCATTTTACAGGAGCAGTCAATTGAATGATAAGGTTTTTCTTAATTTCATTGGCATCAGAAACAGCACTTGCCGTTACGTTTTGATATACGGGACAAATTGGAGTTGAAAATGTTGTTGCTTCAATAGCTGCAGCTAATTCTTCTCTTGCAGGTTCCATCATAGGAGAGTGGAATGCACCACCCACAGGTAAAATTAAAGCACGTTTGGCTCCAGCTTCTTTCATTTTTTCACAAGCCAATTCTACCGCTTTATATTCTCCAGAAATAACTAATTGTCCCGGGCAGTTGTAATTAGCAGCTACTACTACGCCATCAATTGATGCACAAATATCTTCTACAATTTTATCGTCTAGGTTTAAAACAGCAGCCATTGTTGAAGGAGTGATTTCGCAGGCTTTTTGCATGGCTATTGCACGTTGAGAAACTAGTTTTAATCCATCTTCGAAGCTCAAAGCACCATTGGCTACCAAAGCAGAAAACTCACCTAATGAATGTCCGGCAACCATTTCTGGTTTAAAATTTTCTAAAGTTTTAGCCAAAATTACTGAGTGTAAAAAAACAGCAGGTTGGGTTACTTTGGTTTCTTTTAGTTCTTCCGCAGTACCTTCAAACATGATGTCTGTGATACGAAAGCCTAATATTTCATTGGCTTTTTCAAATAGTGATTTTGCTAATTCTGAGTTTTCATATAAGTCTTTGCCCATTCCTGTGAACTGTGCGCCTTGACCTGGAAATATGTATGCTTTCATAAAAAAAATGTTTCAAGTTTAATTTTTCAAGTTGTTTCTTGAAGAGCAAAAATACTATTTTTATTATAATTCATTTATGTAAAATTTATTTGTAAGCGGTCATATATGTTATCACCTTTTTATTTATTGGTGTCTACTTGTGTAAACTTTTAGTTGTTGGTGATTTCAATTGAATTTACAAGATGCAGTAATTGATTTTTATATTCATCATTAATGATGCCGTTTACGGTATCAAAGTTTTCATAGAAACTTGGTAGTGAGAAAGCTCCTTTTACTACAGCGCCTTGGAAAGGAAAACGATTTTTGGCAATTTCTAAAACTGAACTTCCGCCACGTGGTCCGGGAGAAGTAGCTAAAAGTAATACTTGTTTTTCTTGGAATGTTTTAGCATTGATGCGCGATGTCCAATCAAAAATGTTTTTGAAGGCTGCTGAATAAGCACCATTGTGTTCTGCAAATGAGATTACAATTAAATCGGCGGTTCCTAATTTGTTGTAAAAATCATGCGCCAATTGTGGAATACCTGTCTCCGTTTCTTTGTCTGTAGAGAAGATTGGCATTTCATAATCGTTTAGGTCTAAAACTTCTACCAAAGCATCATTAAATAAGTTAGCAGTATATGTAGCTAGTTTTTTATTGATGGAGGTTTTACTCGATGAAGCGCCAAAGGCAATTATTTTTTTCATAAATGGGTTTCTATATGTGTTTTTGTTTTTAATACGGCGTTCTTTACCATATCAAGATTGTTTATTGCTGTTTGAGTGGTTTTGTCTTTCCAATTGATGGTGAAAGTCATTTCTGTTTCTGTGTCAGAAATAAATCTGATATCGTTGTCAACATATCCTTCTAGTTTGGGATGTTCCAGTAGTTCAAAGCGCACTTTATAGGGAATAAAGGTAATTTTTTCTTTTAGAACAGAGGTAGCATCTGCCGTAGTAACCGTCATTTCTCTAACAATATAATCGGTTGTTTTTTCTAAAATATGCACGTTGCTTACTCCTGGTACAAAATTTTCAGGATGTTCAATTTTTAATATCAAATGGTTCCATGTGGTTTCTAACGAAGCATTGACAATTGTTGAAAATTGAGCCATATTACTTTTCGTTTAGATAATAGGTCAGCGCACCTGAAGGACATTTTTTGATGGTTTCAATAATCTTTTCTGTAGTAGAGTTTTCGGCATGAATCCATGGTTTTTCCTTCGGTTTGAAAACATCTGGATTGTTTTTTACACATTCGGCAGCGTGTTTGCACAAGGCATTTTTCCATACAATGGTTACTTCGCCATTGCTGTATTCTTTGGTTAGGTCTTTTGCATCCATAATTACATAGTGGTTGGAATGGTTATTTTATTTTTTAATATTTTAGAAACTGGACATTTTTCTGCAATAAGTAATAATCGGTTTTTGGTTTCTTCATCTACATTTGATGGAAAAGAAATTTTTCTTGTGATGATGGTTTCCAATTCATTGTTGTTTTCTTGTGCTAAATTTAGTGCAATTTTAATTTCTGGGATGTCCCAGCCTTTGCGGTCAATGTACATGCGAAGTGTTGATAAGGTGCATCCAGCCAATGAAGCCAAAAGAGTAGAGTATGGATCTGGACCTAGATCATTTCCGCCAGCACTTTGAGGCTCGTCCATGGTTAGTGTTCCGTTGCGCCAAATAATCGAGCACAGGTATTTTTGAGTGCCAATGCTTCCTGTTATATCTTGTTCTAATAGATTAGTCATGGTTATAAAACGTCTCTAATTTCGGGTGTTTTATCGAATACACTTTTGGCAAAAGGACAAAGCGGAATGATTTTAATGCCATTTTCTCGGGCATATTCTACGGCTTTTAAGACCATTTTTTTTCCAAATCCTTTGCCTTCGTTGCCAGGTTTTACTTCTGTATGATCGATAATGATTTTATCTTCGCCTGCAAACACAAAAGTCATCATAGCTTCGTGTTTTCCATCAACATCAATATAAAAAACACCATTTTTATCATTAATCTTTAGTTGTACTTCGTTGTTCATTTTTTAAAGTATTAAAATTTTTAAGATTCTAAGATTCTAAGGTTCTGAGGGACTGAGGTTCTAAGGTTTTAATCTTAGTGTCTTAGAACCTTAGCATCTTAGCGTCTTTTTTTATTGCTCCATCGGAATTTCCATTACTAAAAATTTGGAAGCTACATTGGCTTTGATTTCAATTTCATTAGTATTCCAAATTCCAATTGCGTCTCTTTTTTCTAATGTTGAACCGTTTACTTCAATTTCACCTTCTATATTCATAATATAAAAACCGTTTCCTTCTTTTTTAAGCGTAAGTTTTTTAGAGAAGTTGGCGTCAAAATCACTCAAATAGAACCAAGCATCTTGATGAATCCATACACCTGCATCATCTGGATTTGGTGAAAGAATTTGTGCAAAATCATTTTTTTCTAATGATTTGTCTAAAGTGATTTGTTGGTAACGAGGTTCTACATTTCGGTATTTTGGAAACAACCAAATTTGAAATAACTTGGTGTGTTGGTCGGCATTAGGATTGAATTCACTGTGTTGAATTCCGGTACCAGCACTCATTACTTGCACATCACCACTTTTTATAGTTGTGCCATTTCCCATGCTGTCTTTGTGAGCCAAATCGCCCTCTAACGGAATGGTAATGATTTCCATATTATCGTGTGGATGGGTGCCAAATCCCATTCCGGCGGCTATGGTGTCGTCGTTTAAAACGCGTAACATTCCGAACTGAATTTTATCTGGATTGTACCAACTGGCAAAACTAAAACTATGGTAGGCGTTTAACCAACCGTGATTGGCGTGACCTCTTGTATTTGCTTTGTGTAAAACTGTATTTTTCATATCGTTATAAATTTAGTAATTATTATGATACAAATGTACTATCAGTGTGAGCAATGAGGTCTTAATGTAGATTAAGAAATTATTTCTTCAATAACCGCGCTTTCATTTTACTAAAAAACTCTGGTGTTACACCAATAAAAGAAGCAATTTGTTTTTGAGGCACTTTTTGCATTAGAGTAGGATGTTTTGCACAAAATTTTTCAAAGCGTTCTTCTGCTGTTAAGCTCAAATTATCCATCAATCGCTCTTGATTTGCTACGAGAGAATTTTCGATGAGTATTCTAAAAAAACGCTCTAATTTCGGAATTTGATTGTACAATTCTTCTTGGTTCTCTTTTGAAAGCATTATCAATTCGGCATCTTCTAAAACTTCAATAAAAAGATTTCCTGGCTTTTGAGTGATAAGACTGTACATATCACTGATCCACCAACCTTCAGAAGCAAAACTTAAAACGTGTTCTACAATATTGTCGTTGATGTTGAAGCTGCGCAATAAGCCTGAATTGACAAAATAAGAATATTTGCAAATTTCACCAGCGTTCAAAAGAATAGTTTTGGCTTTAAATTGCTTGGTTTCTATTTTAGATAAAAATAAAGCTTCTTCTTCTGGAGTCAGAGATACATATTTGGCTATATTTTGTAGAATATTTTGCATTAGTTCAAAAGTACAACTTTTAAATTTTAAATTAAGATGTTTCTGGAACACAGATTAGGAGAAATTTGAGAAATTTTAATAATCTGCTTAATTTCTTATATCTGTGTTCTAAAAACATATTTTATATATTTGAATTATGAAAACCGAAAAAGAAAAAATGCTCGATGGTGAAATTTATTATGCTAATGATAAAGAATTAGTAGCCGAACGAACTAGAGCCAAAAAACTGCTGCATCGATTGAATATTACCGAATATGTAATGAATGGAAATGCCCGAAATATATTGCGAGAACTGATGCCTAATGCTCACAAACGTTTGTATATCGAACCACCATTTCATTGTGATTATGGGTATAATATTCATTCGGGTGAGAATGTGTATTTTAATGTGAATTGTGTGGTGTTGGATACGATGAAAGTTACAATAGGAAACAATGTTTTTTTTGGCCCAGGCATTCATGTCTACACCGCAACGCATCCGCTTGATGCTGTAGAAAGACGAACGGTTGAGTTTTCTAAACCAGTTTCTATTGGTGATGATTGTTGGATTGGTGGTAACTCGGTCATTTGTCCGGGTGTGAATATTGGGAATGGTTGCACCATCGGCGCCGGTTCTGTAGTTACCAAAGACATTCCAGAAAACTCACTTGCGGTTGGAAATCCTGCAAAAGTGATTAGAAAATTAAATCAATAAAAAACCTCAAAATATGAATTTTGAGGTTTAATTTAATTCTTATTTCGTTTTATTTAGGAAACTGCTTCTTTAATTCGTTTCATCGCTTCAGCCAATAATGCTTCGCTAGTGGCATACGAAAAACGAATACAATTTGGATTTCCGAATGCATCTCCGGTTACCGTTGCTACATTAGCTTCTGCTAATAAATACATTGAGAAATCGTCGGCATTATTGATTAATTTCCCACGTAATGTTTTTCCGAAATAGTAAGAAACATCAGGAAAAACATAGAAAGCACCTTCAGGTACATTCAGTTTGAAACCCGGAATTTCTTTAACCAATCCTACTACTAAATCTCTACGACCTTTGAAGGCAGCAACCATTTCATTCAGTACACTTGGATTGGCATCAACTGCAGTAATTGTAGCTCTTTGGGCAATTGAGTTGGCGCCAGAAGTAACTTGACCTTGCATTTTAGTACAAGCTTTAGCAATAATTTCTGGAGCTCCAATATAACCAATTCTCCAACCAGTCATGGCAAATGCTTTCGCCACACCATTTACGGTTATGGTTCTGTCAAACATTCCATCGATAGATGCAATACTGCAAAAGGTTCCAGAAAAATTGATATGTTCGTAGATTTCGTCAGAAACTACATAGATTTCGTTGGGTTGGTTCAAAATCACTTTTGATAAAGCCGTTAATTCTTCACGATTATAAACTGAACCACTTGGATTGCAAGGTGAACTGTACCAAATCATTTTGGTTTTTGGAGTGATGGCCTTTTCTAATTGTTCTGGCGTAATTTTGAAATCACTTTCTACCGAAGTGGGAACTTCAACTGGAATTCCACCAGCAATTTTGATAATTTCATAATAAGATACCCAATAAGGTGCCGGAAGAATTACTTCGTCACCAGGGTTAATCATACATTGAGCAATGTTGTATAACGATTGTTTGGCTCCAGTTGAAACAACAATGTTTCCTGGTTTGTAATCCAAATTATTATCTCGTTTAAATTTTCTACAAATGGCTTCTTTCAAATCCAAATAACCATCAACAGGCGAGTAGGTGCTGTAATTTTCATCAATAGCTTTTTTTGCAGCATCTTTTATAAAATCGGGTGTATTAAAATCGGGTTCACCCAAACTTAAACTGATGATGTCTTTTCCTTGTGCTTTTAATTCTCTTGCCAATGCTGCCATTGCAAGCGTTTGAGATGTTGATAATTGGTTGATTCTGTCTGATAATGGGTTGCTCATTGTGAAGGTTGTGTCGTTGATTAAAACATTTATATAAATTTAAACCATTAAGAAATTAAGAAAATTAAGTTTGGCTTAATGAACCTTAATGTCTTAATGGTTTTAAAATCGGCATTAAAAATATGTTACGATAATTGAGGTTGTCTTCCTAAATCTCTTAAATGTGTAAAGTGAGAGATAATTGCTGCTCTTGTTGTTTTAAATTCGTAGTAAGGAAGATTACATTCCTTAGCGGTTTCTTTAACAAATTCAGCAATTTTATTATAATGGATATGACTGATATTTGGAAAAATATGATGTTCAATTTGATGATTTAAACCACCAGTATAATAATTGACTAACCAGTTTTTTGGAGCAAAATTAGCGGTTGTGTACAATTGGTGAATGGCCCATGTGTTTTCAATTTCACCATCGTCATTCGGAATTGGATTTTCTGTTTCGTTTACCACGTGTGCCAATTGGAAAACCACACTCAAGATTACACCAGCCGTGTAATGCATTACTAAAAATCCTAAAACTACTTTCCACCATGTAATTCCCATAATCATCGGAATGACCAACCAAATCGAAAAATAAATGATTTTTGTGATGATTAATGTGGTCCAACGAACTACTGGTTTTTTAAATTCGCCATAGGATAAATTTCTTTTCAAATAGCGTTTCATTTGAAGAAAATCAGTGGTAATCGCCCAGTTGAAAGTCAACAAACCATATAAGAAAATAGAATAATATTGTTGAAATTTATGATGTTTGTACCATTTAGCTTCTTTTGTGAAACGCAAAATTCTACCCGCTTCTAAATCTTCATCATGACCCAAAATGTTGGTGTAGGTGTGGTGTAACACGTTGTGTTGTACTTGCCAATTGTAAACATTTCCGGCCAAAATATAGATGCTTCCGCCCATGAATTTATTTACCCAAGATTTGTTAGAATAAGCGCCGTGATTGCCATCGTGCATCACGTTCATTCCAACTCCAGCCATTCCAATCCCGATAACAACGTTTAATAAAAGGTACGTCCAGAACGGCATTTGCATTGCTAAAAGAAAGAAGTATGGGGTTAAGAAAATGGTAAACATCACCACCGTTTTTAGGTGTAATTTCCAGTTTCCAGTTTTGTCAATATTGTTTTCTTTGAAGTAATCGTTTACTCTTTTGTTAAGAGTTCTAAAAAATTTAAGATTGTCGTTTTTAGAAAAGACAGGTGCATTGGTATTCATAAAGTTTTTTCTTAAGAAGTTACAAAGGTAACTATTATAATTTTTTTATGAATTAAAACAAATCATAATTATTAACTAAAAGTAGTATTTTTGTTGAAAATTCAATTTATGGAAGAAATTCTGAAGCAATTTCCAAATCTCACTGATAATCAGATAGTACAATTTAAAAATTTGCAAAATTTGTATGAAGATTGGAACGCCAAAATAAACGTTATTTCACGAAAAGATATTGACGAATTGTATACACGTCACGTATTGCATTCGTTAGGAATTGCAAAGGTTTTAGAATTCAAATCGGGTTCTAAGATTATGGATGTTGGTACTGGTGGCGGATTTCCTGGAATTCCGCTTGCGATTTTATTTCCTGAAGTTGATTTTTATTTGATTGATGTAATTGCCAAAAAAATAAAAGTAGTGAACGAAGTTGCTGCTGCTTTGGGATTGAAAAATGTAAAAGCCGAACAAAAGCGCGCTGAACTAGTAAATCAGGATTTCGATTTTATTGTGAGTCGAGCCGTGACCAACATGCCCGATTTTGTAAAATGGGTGAATGGCAAAGTCAAAAAGAATTCGCAGCATGAATTGGCTAATGGTATTCTTTATCTAAAAGGCGGTGATTTGTCCGAAGAACTAAAAGATTTTCCTAAAGCTACACAATATAATTTATCGGATTATTTCTCTAATGATTTTTTTGAAACTAAAAAAGTGGTTCATTTACCTTTGAAAAACTAATAAAAAAGTCCCAAATATTGGGACTTTTTAGTTTAAATTATTTTTATCCTTTTACAACTTTCTTCGTAATACTTCCGTTTTCATTTTTAATGGTAATCAAATAAACTCCATTCGACAACGAAAGTGGAATTTCTAAAGTTCCATTGATAGTTTGATTGTTAATGTTGTAAATGATTTTTCCTAAAACATCTGTTACTGAAATTGCGGCATTTTCTATAGCATAATTGGAATTGATTTCCACCGAATTTTCAATAGGATTTTTAATCCAAACGCTATTTAAAGCTACATTTTGATTGGTAGTTAAGGTTGGTGTTAAAATTTCATTCAAAGCAAAAGTTACATTGTCTTGAGTTAAAGTGACGTGGTTTTCATTGCTTGTTGGTATTGACGAAGCCACAAAAGGTGTAGTAGAACTCGATGTAATTGGGCTGTATAGATTTTGAGTATTTGAAATAGACATCGAACTCCAAACCGGAATGAAATCGAAATACATGATGTTCAAGTTATTCATGAATTCGGTTAAAAGAGCATTGC
This sequence comes from uncultured Flavobacterium sp., assembly GCA_964577105.1. GTDB lineage: Bacteria > Bacteroidota > Bacteroidia > Flavobacteriales > Flavobacteriaceae > Flavobacterium. Next base: position 36,010 of record CAZNWY010000012.1, on the reverse strand, counting down.
CTGTTGCCATTGACGAAAGCGAACTCATATCGTAACGTCCTCCTGGTGCCGAATCCAATCCGTCTGTGTATGAAGGCGCTTTTGATTTAGCTAAACTTTCATAACCAGTAATCCAAAAAATGATCCATTGTTGTCCTTTGAAATGACTTACTTCTATAGTGTTCTGTGCTACAGATGGCGTAAAATTTAAGTTGATAATCGCTCTTTGAGTACTCGATATATTAAACGTGTGATTCATTACCACCATGCCAGGAGTTCCTGTCATGGTTCCATTCCCGGCGCCATTAGCAATAGAAACATTTCTTATTGTGGTAGGAAATCCCATAGAATTTAATTCTGTTTGAAAAGCGGTTCTGTAATTCGGACATCCAACTGGTTGCAATGCCGATGCCGGTGTAGTTAGAAATTCGGTTACACTTCCTGATTGTAAATGACCTTCAAAATGATCGATGAGCATTTCTCTTGCGGCTGGACTTTTTAACATTCCGTTTACTAAGGCTTGCATGGTTACATCACCGACAGGACCAAATCCCATATAGTTGAACAAGTGTTGGAAACCAATTGGAACATTAGCACCCAAATGAGGTGAGTCAAATGAAATGTATAATCTAGTATCGTGATTCAAATTATTTTGTTCCATATAACGCAACGCATATCTTGAAATTAATCCACCCATACTTGGTCCGATAACCACATTTTGAGCGGTGCCAACTTTTTGAGCATTAATTAGATTGATTAATTCTACCAAAATCATTGCGTTTCTTTGGATGTAGTCTACGCCGCCATCTACTACTGTTGAGGTGCCTGTACGGGTATAGGTTGGAAAATTCAATATTACCAGATCATACCCTTGTGCACGAACGATGTCGCCCAAGTTTTGTCCACTAGTACCGTAGTTTAACAATGAATAAATCCCTGAAATATTTCTAGAATCGCCTGGGTCAAATCCGTCTAATAAAAAGATGGGTTTGTCTAAAATTCCGTCTACAGTATCAGGAAAAATTTCATATTCGCCTTGTCCCAAGAATCCTTGAGTTTCGCCATAACCTTGATACGGAATCGAAGCTGTAATGGTGTTGATGGCATTCGGACTTTGAACCGAAGAATTTTTATTTGTAGCTGTCAAAGTTGGGCAATCAATATCGAATGCAATTGATTGTTCTATTATTTCGCCAGATGAAAGTGTCATTCTAAAACTAATAATTTGAGTGCCGTTTTTAGTGAATGTAATGTGAAAAGGTTGATTTTGAACAATTGGTTTCCAGTTTTTCGAATCGTCATAATTCACAGCAATACTAGAAATGCTTCGAGTTGTCGTGTTGAAAATCAAATTACTTTTTAGGATAAAATCGACCGAATTAGCTTTTGATTTTTGCAACAAAGCACCTATTAAATTGATGTGATGTGTTTCAAATGGAGTGGCAATTCCGGCTTTTAATTCCAGTTGATTATTGGTGTTAAAAAACACGTTTTTGTTTTCGATTTCCGTTTTTTTGATGGTTTCAAAATCAGCAATTAAAATGGATAACGGAATTTGTTTGTTGGCAAATCCTTTATCGGCTTCTGTTCGAATGGTTTCTATATTAGGCAATCGATTGTCGAAATCGGCACGCTGAATTTCATTGTAAACTTGTAAGTAATTGTTGGTGGTAATTCCTTCTGATTTTAGGTTTGTGGCGTTAGAAATGTTGTAAACTCTGTCGTAAAGAATCTTGGTTTGTGTTTTGTTTTTCAACAGATCGTAGGTTTTATCTTGAGAAAATCCCAACGCTGAAAAGAACGAAAAGAAAAGTAACGTAATTTTAGATTTCATAGTTATTTGGTTTGGTAAACGAATATACAAAAATTTCATAATCAAGCAAATAAAAAAAGCTCAAACATATCTGAATGAGCTTTTAGTTACTTCTTATTTTGTACTTCGTACTTTGAATTATTCTCCTAAAAATGGATATCTATAATCTTCTGGTGTTACAAACGTTTCTTTGATGGTTCTTGGTGAAACCCAACGCAATAAGTTTTGCATCGAACCTGCTTTGTCATTGGTTCCAGAAGCTCTAGCACCGCCAAATGGTTGCATTCCAACTACAGCACCTGTTGGTTTGTCGTTGATGTAGAAATTTCCAGCAGCATTTTCTAATGCTTTGGTAGCTTCTACAATAGCGTAACGATCTTGACTGAAAATCGCACCTGTTAAAGCGTATTCTGAAGTTCCGTCAACTAAAGCTAGGGTTTCATTCCATTTGGCATCTTCATAAACGTAAATGGTAATTACCGGACCAAAAAGTTCGGTTTCCATAGTAGTGTATTTCGGATTAGTGGTTACGATAACCGTTGGTTCGATAAAATAACCTTTCGATTTGTCGTAATTTCCTCCTAAAATAATTTCGGCATCAGCATCTTTTTTAGCTTGGTCGATGTAACTCGCCAATTTATTAAACGAACCTTCGTGAATTACAGCCGTAATGAAGTTTGAAAAATCTTCTGGACTTCCCATTTTCATAGAATTCACATCAGTAATTAATTGTTCTTTAACGGCTGGCCATAAACTTTGCGGAATGTAAGCGCGTGATGCAGCAGAACATTTTTGTCCTTGGAATTCGAAAGCGCCACGAGTGATCCCGGTTACCACTTGTTTTACGTTTGCCGATGGATGCGCCAACACAAAATCTTTTCCGCCTGTTTCTCCTACTATTCTTGGATAGGTTTTATAAGTGTGGATGTTTTCTCCGATTTTTTTCCAAATTTCTTTGAATACAAAAGTCGAACCAGTGTAATGCACTCCAGCAAAATCTGGCGAAGCAAGAATCGTGTCGGTAATCATTACTGGATCTCCAAAAACTACGTTGATAACGCCGTCTGGAACTCCAGCTTCTTTAAACACATCGATAATGATTTTAGCTGAAAATACTTGGCTGTCACTTGGTTTCCAAACTACGGTATTTCCCATTAAGGCAGCACTTGCAGGCAAATTAGCCGCAATTGCAGTAAAGTTAAAAGGTGTAATAGCATACACAAATCCTTCTAATGGACGGTATTCTACCTTGTTCCAAACATCAGAAACCGATTTGGGTTGGTCGTTATAAATTTGCGTCATGAATTCTACGTTGTAGCGTAAGAAGTCAATCAACTCACACGATGCATCGATTTCTGCTTGAAAAATAGTTTTGGATTGTGCAATCATAGTAGCAGCGTTGATGCGTGCTCGGTATGGTCCAGCAATCAATTCGGCTGCTTTCAAGAAGATGGCTGCGCGGTGCTCCCATGGCATGTTGGCCCAATTTTTTCTAGCTTCCAAAGCTGCTGCAATGGCTTTTTCTATATGTGATTTTTCGGCTAAATGATACGTTCCAACAATGTGTTGGTGGTCGTGTGGCGCCGACATGGTTCTGGTGTTTCCAGTTTTAATTTGCTCTGCACCAATGTACATTGGAACGTCTATAGTTTCGTTCCACATTTTTTTATAAGCGGCTAAAACGGCAGCTTTTTCAGGCGAATTTGGAGCGTATGATTTTACAGGTTCATTAACTGCTTTGGGTACATGAAAGAATCCTTTAGGCATGATATAGATTGTTAGGTTGTTTGACTTTTAGATAATTAGACCATTAATTATTGTGAATAATTTAATGTGATACAAAAGTACAAAGGTTTTTTTGAATTTTTGACAACATGTAATACAAAACTTGATTGTACTACTTTAGCCTAGCCCAGATAGTAATGGAAAGCTTTGTGCCGTAAAAAAACTATTTTTTCTTGACCGAAAATTGCGACGAAAGAAGCATATTTTTGGACTTAGAAAAAAGTGTTTTTACAAGCAAACTTGCAATGGATAGCTGGATTAGCTTCTAATTTAAAGCATAAGGTGCGCTCAATCGGAAAGTAGGTACTATAACTCTGAAAGTTTTGGTGGTAGTAAAATTAATCATATTGAAAAAACCACGCATGGCTCCGTGAGGAGACGACAACAAGCAACCCGAACTATAGGTGTGAGTTTCGCCAGGTTTTAATACGGGTTTTTTGCCGATTACGCCTTCGCCATCTACAATTTCGACATCGTTTAGAGAATCAAAAATTTCCCAATGGCGTGAGGTTAATTGAACAGAATCTTTACTGTGATTTTCAATAGTTATCTCGTAAGAAAAGGCAAAATGAATCTTATAGTTTTTGAAGTAAGTTCCTTCAAAACTAGTAACGACTGAAATTTTAATGCCTCTTGTGATTTGGGAAACCATAAAGAAAGTTTTGGTAAAGTTACAAAATTATTAAAATAACAAATGTTTTTTAAATGTTAAAGTATGATTAATTGATTATGTCTGTTGATGTTGCGATTCCTTTTCCGATTACTCTATCGTAACGCTGGTTGTTTTCTCGGTAGTAAATAATCGCGTGATAATTGTTTTCGGTTTGCCAAAAATTACCATCAACAGCATTTTCGTTATCAATAACGCCTTTGCTATCGGCTACGGTGTAACTAAAGTTGGTAAAGCCTTGTTTAATCATGATGGCTTTTTCATAAATACCTTTTTTCTCGTTATAATCCATTTTATTTTCGTCAGAAAGCGAATAATTATTGAACATTCCAGTTACATAAATGTTTTTGTTCTGATAAAAAGCTGGTGCGGAAAGTGAGAAGTAAATCCAAGCATAATCGGCTTCGATTTCGTTGTTTTCGGCATTGATGTTATTGATTAAAAAATTACCATTAATATCGGGCCAATAGGTGTATTGTTGGGAAGCTCTAGCATTACTGGTATAGAGATAACAACTGTATAAACCACTGTTGGAATCTACTCTTGCGATGCTATTAGTAGCCGCTCTAATGTTTTTATTTTCGAAGTATAAATACTCATTTCCTGCCCAAAATTGGGTTTCTTTATCGTATTTGTAAATCAAATCATTTCCGATGGTGTACATAGGTTTGATGTTTGTAATGCCATTGTCTAATCGACCATTTTGCAATAACAAAACTTTGACGTTGGTAAGCGGACTTTGGAATGTAATAGCGTTGGACTTTATAGCAAAATCTATGTTGTGTTTGTACTGAATATCATTCATGTTTCGGGCTCTTTTGACCTGCATTGGTACCGAAACTAAATCTTCGTAGACGATGAATTTTCTAGAAAAAACTACTTCTTTATCTTCGTTTAAAATACTGATGATGTAGTTACCACTCACTTTTAATTGGGTAAGTCGATTGGGTAACGTAACGCGATAATGAGAATAAATTTGAAGTGCATTGAAGGAATTCGAATAATCCTGAATGCGTTGGTCGTTAAAGCCTCCAAGGTACTCATTGGGTGATAATTGCGATTGTTTCCAGTCGTAGTCACAGTGTGTAATATGATAATAATAGTTGTCTTCAGAACCGTGCAAGTCATCAAATTGCAATTGAAAGGTGTCGCCCAAGAGAAAAAGAGGCACCGCATTTTGTCCGTTTTGAACAAAAGAAATGGTTTTGATATAGTAAGGAGGATTGACTTCTTTTTCTTGAGCGATTAAACTCATTGTAGAAAGCAAAAGAAGTGTAATAGAAAGATATTTTTTAAACATAAATATTTTATTATCAAACGTAAAGATAGTAAATATTATTGTTTGCAATTGCGCCTATGTTTAATTTTTACTTAAAACAAACCGGAATGATTTCGCCTTTGGCTAAACAATATTTTTCAACTTGTTCAGGAGTAAGTTTGGCAGTATAATCTTCTTCAACAACGTTAAATCCGATGCTTCTTAGTTTGTCAAAATAGTCTCTTCCATACACACGAACGTGATCGTATTGACCAAAAATTTTAGCGCGTTCCTTTTGATCTACAATAGAATCGTCTGAAAAAGTGGTGGCACGAGACAAATCTTGTGGAATTTGAAAGATGCCCATTCCGCCTGGTTTTAGCACGCGATACAATTCTTGCATGGCTTTGGTGTCGTCTGGAATGTGTTCTAAAACATGATTGCAAAAAATAATGTCGTATTCATTGTCTTTAAAAGGCAAATTGCAAATATCAGCTTTTACATCAGCCAATGGCGACAATAAATCGGTGGTGGTGTATTCAATATTGGCTTGCTTTTTAAAGCGTTTATAAAATTCTTGTTCGGGTGCAAAGTGTAGCACTTTTTTCTTTTCTTTTGAAGTGAAAAAATCGGTTTCATTTTGCAAATACAACCACAATAATCGGTGTCTTTCTAATGAAAGCGTACTTGGAGAAAGCACATTGTTTCTTTGATTTCCGTAACCATAAGGCAAAAACATTCGAAAGCTTTTTCCGTCGATTGGATCGGTAAAACGACTGCCTTTCAATAAAAAAGCAAGAATAGGGCGTGCCACAATACTCAATCGTATTAAAATTGGACGCGGAATGGTATTGAGAATAAACTTGAATATTTTTTTCATCTTACTTTATTGGAGTGTGATTTTCTGAAATCTAATTAAAGAGTATAATGATTTCTAAACTCATCTTCTTCATTACTAACTATCCCCAAAGCATCATAAATATATTTGAATGTTGACAATATTTCTGGTTTTCCATCAATCAACGCAACATCGTGTTCAAAATGGGCACTTGGTTTTCCGTCGGCAGTTAAGATAGTCCAACCGTCTTTCAATTGCTTGATGTTTTTGGTTCCCATGTTGATCATTGGTTCAATCGCAACCACCATGCCTTCTACAAATAGTTTTCCACGACCTCTTTTACCATAATTAGGCATTTCAGGTTCTTCGTGCATTTTTCTTCCTAAACCATGTCCTACCAATTCGCGAACTACACCATAGCCGTGACTTTCACAATATTTTTGAATGGCATTACCTACGTCTTCCACACGATTTCCAATTCTAAACTCACGAATACCAACGTATAAACTTTCTTTAGTCACTTGAAGTAATTTTTTTACCTCAGGAGCGACTTCGCCAATTTCAAAACTGTAGGCATGGTCGCCATAAAACCCGTTTTTCAGCGCACCACAATCTACCGAAATCACATCGCCTTCCTCTAATGGTTTGTTGGTCGGAATTCCGTGTACCACTTGTGCATTCGGACTCATACACAACGTGTTTGGGAAACCATACATGCCTAAAAATCCTGGTTCTGCACCATGATCGCGTATGAATTCTTCAGCTAATTTATCTAAATATAAAGTAGTTACGCCAGGCTTAATCACTTTGGCAATTTCACCTAATGTTTTAGAAACGATTAACGCACTTTCACGCATCAATTCAATTTCTTCACGAGTTTTTGGGATTATCATTATAAAAAAATTTCAGACCGCAAAAATACAATATTATACTGATAAAAAATAGCTATATTTACAATATGAGTTTTGTCATATTTTATAAAAAAAGTGGGTTGTAATTTTGTATCAAATTTAATAGGTATGAGTAAATATGTTACCGCAGCAGACGCTGTAAAAGTTGTAAAGTCAGGTGATAGAGTCTATCTTCAAGCTGCAGCAGCAGCACCTACAATATTAGCCAATGCTTTGACAGAAAGAGCATCAGAATTACAAAATATAGAAATTTGTCACCTGCATGTCGAAGGTGAAGCACGTTATGCGAATCCAGATTTAGCCGATAATTTTCACGTCAATTCGTTTTTTATTGGAGCCAATGTACGCCACACGCTAAAAGCAGGAAATGGTTCTTATACACCAGTTTTTTTGAGTGAATTACCACATTTATTTCGTAAAAATGTATTGCCATTAGACGTGGCTTTCATTCACGTTTCACCTCCCGATCGTCATGGATATTGTTCTTTGGGCGTTTCTGTAGAAGCTACCGTAGCCGCTATAGAAAATGCTAAAATTGTGATTGCACAGGTCAATCCACAAATGCCACGAACTTTTGGTGACGGAATCATTCACGTTTCTGAAATTGATTATTTGGTGGATGTTGATGTGCCTATTTATGGTCACGAACCTGAACCATTTACGTTAGAAGAAGAAAAAATTGGAGCTTATATTGCTTCGTTAATTGAAGATAAAAGTACACTTCAAATGGGAATTGGTTCTATTCCGAATGCCGCTTTGAGTAAATTAAAAAATCACAAAGATTTGGGATTACACACCGAAATGTTTTCGGATGGTGTTATCGATTTGATAGAAAGTGATGTTATAAATTGTAATTATAAAGGTACGTTAAGAGGTCGAGCATTAGCCACTTTTTTAATGGGTTCTCAACGATTGTATGATTTTGTGAACGACAATCCATTCATCGAAATGAAAGAATCTTCTATGGTAAATGATACGGCTCGAATTCGTAAAAATCCAAAAATGGTTGCCATAAATTCGGCTATTGAAGTCGATTTAACCGGACAAGTGTGTGCCGATTCTATTGGTCCGCAAATGTATTCTGGGGTAGGAGGTCAAATGGATTTTATTCGTGGCGCTTCTTTGAGTCCAGGTGGAAAAGCCATTATTGCGTTACCTTCAACCACCAAAAAAGGTGTTAGCCGAATTGTTCCTTTCTTGAAACAAGGTGCTGGAGTAGTAACCACAAGAGCTCACATTCACTACGTAATTACCGAAAACGGAATCGCTGACTTGTATGGAAAAACCTTGCGTCAACGTGCTGCCGAGTTGGTTCGAATTGCGCATCCCAACCATCAAGAAGCCATTGAAAAAGAATACTACGAATTGTTTAATAAAATGTAATAATTTGAAGCGAATGGTTCGGGAGTTTTTGGTTTCCCTTTTCCTGCTATCCATTTCAATAAAAAATGTCCCAATCCCGAAGTGTCGGGAGGGACATTTTTATTTTCATTCCTATCAGGGCTAGCCAGATTTTGTCTTTTGTAAAATCAGTAGTTACAACAACGAATGTTGTGTCATCACGGCTGGTTGTTCAATTCCCATCAATTCCAAAATAGTCGGAGCAATGTCGCCCAAAACGCCATCGTGAATGGTTTTCAATTCCTTATCGACTAAAATAATTGGCACCGGATTGGTAGTGTGAGCCGTATTTGGTGATCCATCAGGATTAATCATCGTTTCACAATTTCCGTGATCGGCAATAATAATAGTAGTGTAATTGTTTTCTAAAGCAGCTTCAACCACTTCTTTTACACAAGCATCCACGGCTTCACAAGCTTTGATAGCTGCCTCCATAACACCAGTATGACCTACCATATCGCCATTGGCAAAATTCAAACACACAAAATCTACTTCACCTTTTTTCAATTCGGGAACTAAAGCATCTTTCAATTCGAAAGCACTCATTTCGGGTTGTAAATCGTAAGTAGCTACCTTGGGTGAATTTCGCAATATTCGGGTTTCGCCTTCAAACGGCACTTCTCTTCCGCCCGAAAAGAAAAAAGTTACGTGTGGATATTTTTCGGTTTCAGCAATACGAATTTGAGTTTTGCCTGCTTTTTCTAATACTTCGCCAAGGGTTTCGGTGAGATTGTCTTTATCATAAATCACATGCACGTTTTTGTAAGTGTCATCATAATTGGTCATGGTCACATAATACAAATTCAATTTATGCATGTTTTGTTCGTGAAAATCTTGTTGAGAAAGCGCCTCGGTCAATTCACGTCCTCTATCAGTTCTAAAGTTGAAGAAAATTACCACGTCGTCATTTTGAATCGTTGTTACTGGTTGGTCATTGTTGTCAACCATCACAATTGGATCTATAAATTCGTCGGTGATGTTGTTTTTATAGCTTTCTAAAATGCTTAAAACCGCATCGGTAGCATGTTTTCCGTTTCCATGTACCAGTAAATCATAAGCTAATTTTACACGTTCCCAACGCTTGTCACGATCCATAGCGTAATAACGACCTACAACAGAAGCCAATTTTACGTTTTTATTGTAGATGTAATTGTTCAAATCCTCTAAATACAAGGCACCCGATTTTGGATCGACATCACGACCATCGGTAAACGCATGTACGAAAACTTTGTCTAAACCAAATTCTTGAGTAGCATCAATCAATCCACGTAAGTGAGACGTATGAGAATGCACACCGCCATCTGAAAGTAATCCTAATAAATGAACGGCTTTATTGTTGTTTTTGGCATATTGCAATGCGGCAACTAACTCGGGTTCGTTGTGTAACGTTTTGTTTTGAACCGCTAAATTAATTTTTACCAAATCTTGGTATACAATGCGCCCAGCACCAAGGTTCATGTGACCCACTTCCGAGTTTCCCATTTGACCTTCGGGTAAACCCACATTCAAACCGTCGGTGCGTAATTGAGCATTCGGGTATTGGGTATATAGACTATTTATAAAAGGAACATTAGCGTTATCAATTGCCGAAACTTTTGGATCTGGTGATTTGCCCCAGCCATCCAAAATCATTAAAATTACTTTTTTGTTCATGATTGTTTTTGATTTATACAAAGATAGGCATTTGCAAAATCACAATTAAAAACTAGTCCTTAAATTTTAAGAGAAATTCACGAAATCGATATAGAAAGCAACGGTTTTTATTGTATTTAAAACCAATGTTTAACAGCGTTATAATCGATGAAGTAACGCACACTTACCGAGAATATTTGGTTTAAGTTGTTGTTTATAACATTAGAAAAATTAGTTCCTAAACTTCGCTGAAAATCGCGCTCAAAAAGTGAAGAATTATTTCGGTATAAAACCGTTAACTGACTTCCGGGAGCAAACCACCAAGAATAGGATAAATCTAGATTCCAAGTGTTAAAGTTGGAGTTTTTATTATCGGTATAAGTGTAATTTTCTACTAAGCTTCCGTCGTCTTGTAACGTAAGAATATCGTGATTGAGCGCATAAGACCAATAGTGTCTTACAGATAAATTGAAAGTCATTACATTGTTTAATGCATATTTTCCAGAAAGCGTATTGGTATAAGTTACACGATCTCTTCTGGCAAAAATAATGTTGTCGTTGGCATCGGTATCAATCCAACCCGTGTTTTTGTTTTGTCTAAAGAAATTAAAGCTGTACGACAATAAGAATTTATTCGAGAAACGATATCTTGGTGCTATTTCAAAACCATAATTCATTCTGCCTTTTTCTTCTACAAATGCAATTGAAGGATTGAAGTCAACTGCAAATTTTCGGTTATAATTGGTAGAAATATACATCCAAAAATTAACAAACTTTGGAAGCGTTACAAATCGCTGTTCGTCGTTGGTTCTAGGTTCATAAAAGTCGTAGTTGTCAACAGGTCTAATGTTAAATCCACCACCGTAATAATCATTTTTTTTGTTGGTAGTATTGATGTTCACATTGATATTTGAGTTTTGAATTCTACCTGTTCTGTTATCAAATTCAGAATATAAATTCAAATACACGCCAAAAGAATTGAACGTTTTGGTTGGATTCACGATGCGATAACTTCCATTTCCGTACAAAGCATGGTAATGAGTTTGAAAGTTAATCCCCAAATCATTATTGTCGAAATATTTACTGATGTATTGTCCTCCAAATCCGTAGCGCCATTTTCCAGTGGTTTCGGCAAAGTTTAATGAAGTATTAATTCCTTTTCTGTCTTCTAAATCTTGAAATTCGTTGACATAACTATATTTAAAATCTCCAGATAATTTATAGGTATTTTTTTTGGTATTCAAATCAAAAACCATAGCCGATACATTGGCATCTCTAAAATGGCCATCACGGGTAACGTTAGTGTTTACAAATGAAACCGATGAGTTTTTTCTAAATCGTTGATCTAATACCAAAACATTGTAGTTGGTAAGTGGTTCAATCAGTTCTTGGCGTTCTTCACCGGTAGCCGTATTTCTAATATCGGCATACGTTTTTTTGGTTACGGCGTTTAAAACTCCAATACCTAAACCATCTTTGGTTCTACCCGAAACTTTTAAAGCATTCAGCAAGTTGACACTGGCTGGATATTTGGTTACTTCTTCATCGGCACTCAACTCGGGATACGTGGATGGACTGCCGCCAATTCTTCTGGAGTAAAACAAATCGCCTTTACTAAAAAGTTCGGTACCTTCTGTAAAAAACGGTCTGTTTTCATTGAATTGTTGCTCGAAAGGACCAAGGTTTAAAATGACATTGTCAAAGGTGGTTTGTCCAAAATCTGGAACCAAAATAGCGTCTAATGTAAAAGCATCATTAATTCCATATTTAATATCGAGTCCGCCTTTTAACTCACTTGTTGTTCCGTCTTTATTGCTTTTCAAATAATAAGATGAATAAGGAATTAAAAATAAACGTGTTGGAGTTTCAATGTTTTCAATACCTTCAAGAAGCCCAGATTGTGCCGCTTCATTTCGTATTTTGTTATCGATGAAATTCCAGGTAAAATCTTGGCGATGTCTTTTGTCTTCACGATATATATTTAAACCCCAAGTTTGCTTTTTTTCTGATGAAAATCGAAGCGCAGCATATGGAATTTTCATTTCTACAATCCAACCGAATTCTGTTATTTCTACATGGCTGTCCCAAATGGCATTCCAGCTAAAATCTTCTCCGTTGGTATTGGTAAACAAATCATCTGCTTGTACTCCAGCAGAACTCACATAAAACCCGAAATATTGTTGTTCGTCATTAAAACCATTGAGTACAACGCCAAATAAATCTGCAGTTCCAATGTTGTCTCTTTGGGTTAGTTCTCTAGGAATTTTACTCGGTTCGGGATCAAACATGGTAGCGGCTACGTAAATCGCCTCGTTATCGTATACAATTTTTACTTCGGTTCTAGTTTCTTTAGATTGAGGCTTTCCATTGTCAGGAGTGTACATAACAAAGTTGGTAGCAATTTCTGCAGTTTTCCATACCTCTTCATTAAATTTTCCGTCAATGGTGATTCTTTCGGTAGTAAATTTGGTGTGTAGGGTTTTTTTAGGCGCTTGTGAGAAACCAATTAGGCAAGTGAAAAAGAGAGCGATAAATAACAGATTTTGGCTTTTTAACATAGTCGTTTGTTTGTTAGGCAAATATAATTTTTTATTATTATAACACAATATTTATTGTAATAGTATTCTCACTTACAAAAAAAATAAAAAACACAAACTCTATTAAAAGTAGGAATTGTTTTCTATTAATTTAGTTAAAAAGCGATATATCGAAATAAATTGTTGTTTTGTCGGTAATTAGTATCGTAAAAACTTGACAAACGGATTGTTGGATTATATATTTGTAATTGTAATTAACCTACTTAACCTATGAAAATTTTAATTGTTTTGTGTGTAACATTGTTTACATCGTTATCTATTGTGTTAAATCCGCACAAAGAAATTCACCCTAAAAATTATGCGATGGCTTCTTCCTCGAAGCGAATTGTGAGCATCTACAATGCTCTTGATGCTAATAGTTTTCAGCTTCCAAAATTGGAAAGTTTTTCTAAAGCATTGGAAGGTTTTTATCTGCTAAAGGAAAAAGGCATTATCAAAAAGGATATATTAACCATTGTTGATTTCAGTTTGAGCTCTAGAGAAAAGAGAATGTGGATTATTGATTTGTTTCAAAATAAAATTTTACTCAATACATTGGTGGCTCACGGCAAGAATTCTGGTGAAGATTATGCCAATGAATTTTCTAACAAAGACGAATCCAACAAGAGTAGTTTAGGGTTTTTTGTTACGGGTGAAGTATACCAAGGAAAACATGGTTTGTCACTAAAATTAGACGGTTTAGAAAAAGGTGTAAATGATCATGCACGTCAACGATCTGTAGTTGTTCATGGTGCCGATTATGTTTCAGAAGCTTTTGTTCGAAACCATAACAGATTAGGAAGAAGTCAAGGTTGCCCAGCGGTTCCAGTAGAACTAAGCAAAAAAATTATAGAATCGATTAAAGATAAATCGTGTTTGTTCATCTATCATCCATCGAGAGATAATGTAGAAAGTTCTAAATTAATATCGTAATTTGGAGTACAACTCTGCATCCAAACAATAAATATCTTCTCTGAAATTGAGAACACCATTTTTTTCCCAAGCCGTCCAATACAATTGATGTATTAAAATAGGTTCATTTACTTTAATCACAATAGTTTTCAATTCGGGTTTTGGAAGTGTTTTTTTGGGGATAATTAACTTCGGATTTTTAGCCAGAAGTTTAGCATTTTTTTTATCAATTTCGAGTTGTTGCTTTTTTTGCAATGTATAATAGTAATTGATATTAGTAGTATCTTTAATACGTTGCAACGGCCATTTCAAGGTGTCGTTCAAAATATAAGTGGCCATTTCTAAAGGTTTTTCTAATCTAACGCAACCCGAACTTAAAGAACGATACGATAATGAGAAAAAATTCCTGTGGTTGGTATCGTGTAAATACACCGAATATTTATTAGGAAAATTAATTTTCATCAATCCTAATGAGTTATTCCGACTCGGATTCTGAACGTATTTGTACTGATTAGCATCTTCAATATTCCAAGTTGATGGATCGATTTCGTTATTTTTACGGTCCAAAATCAGCAATCCTTTTTTCTTAAAAATTCTTTTGTCTTTAACGGCTTCTGGATATATGTCCTCTTTCAAGATGGTAGGAGGAACAGTCCAATTTGGATTCAAATTAATATTTGAAATTTTAGATTCTAATATCGGAGTTTTGCGTGTATCTCTGCCCACAACAACTCGTTGCGATTGAATAGTGTCGCCATTTTTTACAGCAACAATGGTATAATCGGGTATGTTTATCAATAAATAATGATTGCTAAAATCGTTAGCAAACCAACGCCAACGTTCCATATTGGCTATTATTTGTTCAATTCGTTGGTTTCTAGTAAAATTTAAAGCTTCAATGGTGCTTCGGCCAATAACGGCATCTGGTTTTAACCCATGTCTTGCTTGAAAAATTTTAACTGCTTCTTGAGTTTTTTTAGTGTATAATGTACTTAAAATGGTGTCTTTCTCTTTCATATCGCCCCAAAACATCAATCTTTTTTTGATGATGGGTAAGTATTTGTTTCTGGTGTTCGGTACAATTCGTTCTCTCAAATCAACCAGTCCAATAATTTTCTGATCGGGATATTGTTTAAGAAGTTTCAAACACTTTTTTAATTTTTTATAGATAATATGATTGGGTTTGCAATTTTCAATAGCTATTGGAAAGTTATTGTTGTCCAAGCAGTCAAATAAAATTTTGTTGATATCAATTTTCTTTTCAGGTAGATCCCAATCTTTGTATAATTCCTTTGGATTTAATTTTCCTTTACTGATGTGGCTGATGTAGCGTTGCGCACATTTAGTCAGTAAAAAATCGTACTCGATAATTAATGAGTCGGCCAATTTTTCATAGGCATTTTCATAGGATGTCAGTTGCTCGAAGTTATAATCTTCGGGTTCCAATCCTTCGTCTTCTGCATGAGCAATTTCATTAAGCATAAAATCGCGGTATTCTTTTTTATCCCAAGCCGTTTCAAAATGATACTTTCTATAAAAAGTTTTGAAATTTTCATCTTTTGATTGAACCACAAGGTTTGAGTCAATTTTAATGCTGTTGGGATAAGTCAATCCGATAAAAGAAATCACAGCAGGAGAAGTGATGGTGTTGGTTCTCGTGCAACTTGAAAAAGCGATAAGTAATATAAGTACGAAAAGTTTCTTCATGTGCATTAGCTAATTTCTTTTTTCATTACATAATGAATTCCGATGTCGGCAATAGAAAATGGATTTCCTATTTTTTGATAACCTAATTTTTCATAGAAAGCTACAGCATTTTCTCGAGCATTGAACCAAATTAATGTTCCAAGATTTTGCGCCACATATTCTTCGCAATGTTTTACCAAATCTTCGCCGTATCCTTTTCTTTGAAATTCGGGTAAAACGGCCATTCCTCTTATTTGAAACTGTCTTTCCGAATTAAATGTAGCATTTTTGTTTTTAAAAACGGATAAAACGCCAATTAATTTTTCATCAATAAACAAACCAAAATGACTAGTAGAATCCAAATCATCGCCATCAAATTGACAAGTTTCTATTGGTTTGCCAGCTCTCAAAACAGGATGTCGCACAGCAAAAGTGTCGGATGAAGTTATGTTTTGAATCTTTTTCATAAAAAAATATACCGCAAAGAAATTGATAACAAATTAATAATAAAACTTTTAACCATGTAGATTTTTATAAAATTATTTCTACGCAAAAAAAATTGAAAAAAAATTTGCATCAAAACAAACAAATGCTATATATTTGCACTCACAAAAGCGGAAGTAGCTCAGTTGGTAGAGCTCCAGCCTTCCAAGCTGGTTGTCGCGAGTTCGAGCCTCGTCTTCCGCTCCAAAAAAAACCTCTAATTTACTTAGAGGTTTTTTTATTTTTAAATCGTTCCTAAAAAATTAAAATTTGTTCCTGGAGCTAATTCTTCAGGTGTTTGATTTTGCCTGAATAATCTAGCCGATAAATCACCTTTTAGGATTATATTTTCTCCTTTAACTTCCAACCAACTTCCTTCACGCAATCCTAAAACTGGAGTTTCGTTGAAAGCATGAAATTCTTTAATACGAGTTTCACGTGTTTCGCCCATATGTTTGCTCTGCAAATCGGCATCTAAATAATGTGGGTTCAAATTAAAGGGAATCGCGCCTAAAGTTTTAAAACTCGGCGGATAAATAATTGGCATGTCATTGGTGGTTTGCATCGAAATACCAGTAATATTGCTTCCGGCACTTGAACCTAAATAAGGAGTTCCGTTTTTTATAACATTAGCTAAAACTTCCATAACGTTATTTTGATACAATTGGGTTACTAATAAAAAGGTATTGCCGCCACCAGTAAAAATGCCGCTGGCATTTTGAAGTGCTTCAATCGGATTTTCAAACGTGTGTAATCCAATTACGTTTTTATTGATTTTTGAAAACGCTGCTTGAACACGCTCGGTATATTCATCATGTGATATTCCTCCAGGACGAGCATACGGTATAAATATTATAGTATCGCAATTGGCAAAATGATTTGCCAAAGTTGGAAGTAAATAGTCTAAATATTCGCCGCCATGTAGTGTTGAAGTACTTGCAATAATTAGATTTTTCATAGTGTATTTGGGTTAATTAGATAGTGCTAAAATACTGTGGCATCAAATTTACAAATTAATAATTAACATAAATTTACAATTACATTGGCTAATTTTTTGGAAGGCTTTAAAATACTTTTACACAGAATATTAAGAACTATCAGCACGTTGCAAAAAATTAAATTCCTTATAGCATTCGTTTTTATTTTCCAAATTGCAAGTGGGCAAAATCTGATTGCTCCCAAAAAACTGAATGGAAAGGTGATGTCGGATTACAGCGAATTAGAAGGAATTTATATCATCAATCTTAAAACGGAGAAAGCAACTTTAACCGAACGAGGCGGTTATTTTTCAATAATGGCAAATGCTGGTGATACTTTAGTGTTTTCTGCGGTTCAGTTCAAAGCACTTAGAGTTGCATTAACAGAAAGCGACTTCAGTAAAGAACTTTTTTTTGTAAAAATGGAACCTTTAGTTCGAATGCTAGATGAAGTAAAAATCAATGAATATAAAAACATCAATGCGGTTTCATTAGGAATTATTTCGCCTAATGTAAAGCATTATACACCTGCCGAACGAAAATTAGCTGCTGCATCCAACTATGATGCGAAAATTGGATTGGGCGGATCTGTGGGTTTAGATCCTTTGTTAAATTGGATGTCGGGTCGAACCAAAATGCTCAAAAAAGAATTGGAAGTCGAGAAAAAAGAAACCTTGATGAGCAAAATTGAAGGCTGGTATGAAGAAAAATATTTTACCGAAACACTCAAAATTCCAGCAGATTATGTTAAAGGATTTCTGTTTTACATAGTAGAAGATGCCAAATTTGTGGAAGCTGTAAATGCCAAAAATAGAACGATGGCGACTTTTTTAATGAACGAGTTGGCTGTGAAATTCAATGCTTTGTTGAACGATAAAAAATAATTTGTCGATGATGAGATGCTTGTTTTGGTTTGTTTTGTCAACTCAGTTTTGCTTTTCGCAAATGGAATCAAGAAAATCAATGCAAGGAAGAATCATTTCTGATTCTACCAAAGTTGAAGATGTGATAATTTTTAATGTAAATTCTAAGACAGCTAAAACGTTAAATCCTGGAGGTTTTTTTGAAATAGAGGTTAGGGCCAATGACACTTTACTTTTCTCAGGATTATTATTTAAGTCTAAAAAAGTAATTCTCACAGAAAAACTATTAAAAGATAAGTTGTTAATTGTAGAGTTAGAACCCAATATCAATGAGTTGGATGAAGTACTTATCAATAATAAACGACTGAATCCAATAGTTGGTGGCTCTCAAAGATATGTTGACCAACAATTTTTTGATGATGGAAAATCGTCTCCAAAAAATCAATTTGTTTATGATGGCTCTATTACTAACGGAATTAATTTTATTCGATTATTTAGTGATATTGCTAAAATTTTCAAGAAAAAAGAAGCCAAAAAAGCTACTTTTGTATCTGATGTTGATTTTTCAGAATTTGCTTTACGCCTCTTGAAGAAGTCATTTTTTACTGCTACATTAGGATTAAAGGATGACGAAATCAAATTATTTCTGTTTTACTGTGAAAATGATGCTAAAGCAAAATCAATTGTCGAAACAAAATCGGAATTTGAATTGATGGATTTTTTAGTTATAAAAGCCAAAGAGTTCAAAGAATTTACCATAAAAAAATGATGAAATACTTTAAATATAGTTTGCTTTTTCTTGCTTTTTTTACGCTTACGTCGTTGTCGGTGCACAAATTTTACACATCCATTTATCAAATAAATTATGTGCCTCAAAAGAAAATGATTCAAATTACTTCACGTATTTTTATTGATGATTTGAACAATGCCATCGAAAAGCGATTCCATGCCAAAAGCTATATCGGAACCGATAAAGAAACTCCACAAGATGAAGTGGCCATGCAAAAATATTTGGCAGAAAAATTTAGTATTAAAGTCAACGGAATCACAAAACCCATGAGTTTTCGTAGTAAAGAAATAGAAGCCAATGTATTGGTGTGCTATTTTAGGATTACTGATGTTTCAAAAATTTCTAAGCTTGAAATTGAAAATAGTGCTCTAACCGAGTTGAATGCTGACCAACAAAATATAATTCAAGCCAATATCTCGGGCGAAAAACAAAGTTTGTTACTTACAGCAGATAATTTTAAAGGAATGTTAAAATAATTCCAATCCAAAATTCTTCTGCAAAAAACAATTACTTTTATGACCTTAAATAAATTAGGTATGAAGTGTAATTCGACAATTTTTAGATTAGGATTGGTGTTGTTGTCCACTGGAATTTTTGCTCAAGAAACCCCAAAACCAGCTGCATCTCAGGAAAGAAACCCTGATAAATTCAAGCAAATGTACGATTTGTTAGCAACGCCTAACATGTATAGAACGGCTTCGGGTGCGCCAGGACCAGAGTATTATCAGCAACAAGCCGATTATAAAATTGACGTCGAATTGGACGATAAAAATACGCGACTATATGGTCAAGAAACTATTACCTATACCAATAATGCTAAAGAATCGCTAGATTATCTATGGGTGCAATTGGATCAAAATCAGCAATCTCGTAAGTCATTAACACCCTTAATTGAAAGTAATAAAACCAATCCAGCTGTTGATGTTCAAGGATTTTCTAGAAAATATTTGGAAGAAGATTTTGATGGTGGTTTTAATATCGATTATGTGAAAGATGCGCTTGGAAAACCAATGCAATACACCATCAATCAAACCATGATGCGCATTGAATTACCTAAAGTGTTGAAGCACGGTGAAAAAATTACATTTTCTATCAAATGGAATTATTTGATTAATAATTATACCATTGATGGTGGTCGTTCGGGTTACGAACATTTTGATAAAGACGGAAACAATCTTTACGTTTTGGCACAGTTTTACCCAAGAATGGCAGTATATAATGATGTAGAAGGTTGGCAAAATATGCAGTTTTGGGGTTCGGGCGAGTTTGCGCTGCCTTTCGGAAATTTTGAAGTAAATATCACCGTTCCAGCTGATCATATATTAGAAGCAACCGGAACTTTATTAAACAGAGCCGAAGTTTTTACACCAGAACAATTGGCTCGTTATGCGCAAGCAGAAAAATCGTTTGATAAACCAGTTATTGTGGTGACTCAAGCCGAAGCCGAAGCTCGTGAAAAAGGATTTTCAGACAAGAAAAAAACTTGGAAATTTAAAGCAACCAATGTTCGTGATTTCGGAATTTCAACCTCAAGAAAATTCATTTACGATGCCATGGCAGTGAGAACAGGAAGCACGACTTCAATGGCCATTTCGTTATATCCAAAAGAAGGAAATCCGCTTTGGGAAGAATATTCAACTCGAATGGTAGCACATACTTTAAAAAGTTATTCCAATTATACTTTTGATTATCCTTATCCTAAAGCTATTTCTATCAATGCACGTGATCAGGGAATGGAATATCCAATGATTTGTTGGAATTTTGGTCGACCAGATGCCGATGGGAAATATACCGATCAAACCAAATACGGAATGTTAGGGGTAATTTGTCACGAAGTAGGACACAATTTCTTTCCAATGATCATCAATTCTGATGAGCGCCAATGGACTTGGATGGATGAAGGTTTGAATTCGTTTATGGAGTATTTGGCAGAAATATCTTTTGATCCTAAATTTCCAGCGCGTCGTGGTCCAGCTAAAAACATTGTACCTTATATGAGTGGTGACCAAAAAGGATTAGAACCTATTATGACCAATTCAGAAAGTATTCATCAATTTGGAAATAACGCTTACGGAAAACCAGCAACGGCTTTAAATATTTTACGTGAAACTATAATGGGTCACGAATTGTTCGATTATGCATTTAAAACGTATGCTAATCGTTGGAAATTCAAACATCCAACTCCCGAAGATTTCTTTAGAACTATGGAAGATGCTTCTGCAGTAGATTTAGATTGGTTTTGGAGAGGTTGGTTCTACACAACCGATGCCAATGACATCGGAATTAAAGAGGTGAAAAAATACTATGTAAGTAGTGAGCCTTCTAAAGAAGTGACCGAATTCATGAAAAATAGACGCCGTCGTGATACCAATCCAGGGCCTATGGTGTATATGATTGCTGAAGGAAGCGAAGATTACAAACCCGAAATGAACAAACCTTTTAAAATTGCAGATTACAAAGCCTTGTCGGATTATGTGAACGAACATTTTACAGCTGAAGAACGAGCAAAATTAAACGAACCGAAATATTTCTATCAAGTAACTTTTGACAAGCCAGGTGGATTGGTGATGCCTATTATTGTGGAGTTGACTTATGAAGACGGCACGACAGAAATTCAGAAATTTCCAGCACAAATTTGGAGATTGAATGATAAAGAAGTGAGCCGAACTTTTGCTACACAAAAAGCTATTACCAAAATCCAAATCGATCCAAAATTAGAAACTGCCGATATCGATGTTACTAATAATACTTGGCCAAAAGAGGAAGTAAAATCAAAATTTGATTAAGAAGTTTGTAACTTTGCGATTCAATAAAATATAAAATCATGTTTGGAGGAGAATTCTTTTTTATCATCATTGTTGCTTTTTTGCTTTTTGGTTCTAAAAATTTGCCAGAAGTAGTAAGAGGTTATGCCAAATTTATGGCTACTTTAAAAAATGCTACTAATGAAATTAAATCAGAAATTCAAAAAAGTGCCGATATTGAAGGTTTAAATTCTTCATTAAAGCAAATTACGTCTTCTGTAACCCAAGAGGTAGATAAAGTTAAAGAAAGTGTTGCAACTAATAATATCGATTTGGGAGAAAATATTATAAAAGACGCTACAGATAACGTAA
The DNA here is from genome assembly GCA_964577105.1 of uncultured Flavobacterium sp. Classification (GTDB taxonomy): domain Bacteria; phylum Bacteroidota; class Bacteroidia; order Flavobacteriales; family Flavobacteriaceae; genus Flavobacterium. Next base: position 14,320 of record CAZNWY010000012.1, on the reverse strand, counting down.
CCAAGATAAAAGAAGACATTGATAGTATTGCTGAAGGACCAATAAAACGACAAATGTAATGCTAGAAAAAATCATTGCTTTAGATAAGAAATTATTGGTTTACTTAAATGGTCTAGGTTCTCCAACTTACGACAATCTATGGTTGATTATTACCAAACAAGTCTATTGGACGCCGTTCTTTTTGTTTTTGGCTTATTTGATATACAAGAAAATAGGAATAAAAAATTTAGGGATAATAATGTTGTTTATTGCAGTCATACTCTTATGTTGCAACACTTCAGTAGAATTTTTTAAAGCTACTTTTCACCGATTGCGTCCCTGCAATGATCCCGAAATCAAAGACATAATCAGAATCGTTCACCAGTCAGATTCGTATAGTTTCTTCTCAGGTCATGCTTCCAATTCGATGGCAACTATGATGTTTTTGTATTTGATTCTTAAAAAATATTACAAATACATTTTTTTAATTTTCCTCTATCCGTTAATATTTGCGTACAGCCGCATTTATCTGGGAGTTCATTTTCCAACGGATATCTTAACAGGATATGTTTTTGGTGCGGTATTCGGAATAACGTTTTATGCTATTTATAAAAAATATATTCTTAAGAATTAAAGCACACGACTCACCGTCAACCAATCTCTAATAGGCAACAAAACCGTTTCTACTCTTGGGTCGTTGTTCACCATTTCATTGTATTCTAACAGCACCTTGGTACTCATGTCTTTCGGGTTCAAGGCTTCCAAAACTTTACCACTCCACAACACATTGTCAGACAAAATGATGCCGCCTGGGTTCATCATCGGCACAATCATGTTAAAATAATGGATGTAGTTTTCTTTATCGGCATCAATAAAAACCAAATCGTATTTTTTATTTAAAGTCGGTATAATCTTCAAAGCATCACCCAAATAGGCTACAATTTGCTCTTTCCATGGCGATAAATCAAAGTATTTTCGTTGAATCGAAACCAATTCTTCTTTAATATCAATGGTGTCTAAAGTGCCGTCTTTTTGCAAGCCTTCCGCCAAACACAAAGCAGCATAACCGGTGTAGGTTCCAATTTCAAGAATGTTCTTCGGATTTATAATCTTAGACAACATACTCAAAACTCTACCTTGAAAATGCCCACTCAACATTCGAGGTTGCAGAATCTTTTGATGGGTTTCTTTAAATAGTTTTACCAACAATTCAGGTTCATTTTGTGAATGTTGCTCAACGTAGGCCTCTAACTCTTCAGATATAAAGTGCATTTGATTTTTTTTGCAAACTTACAAATATCCCATCATAAATAATCAAATAACCGAATCAACAAATAACCAAATGTCTAAATCAACAAAATATTCTACCTTTGCACCATGATGGATAAAAAAGACATTCGAGCACTATCTAAAGAACAACTTCGAGATTTTTTTGTGGCCAATGGCGATAAAGCCTTTCGCGGCAATCAAGTGTATGAATGGTTGTGGAGTAAAGGCGCTCACAGCTTTGAAGACATGACCAATGTTTCTAAAGAAATTCGGGCCATGCTTGAAGCTAATTTTGTCATCAATCATATCAAAGTTGATACCATGCAACGTAGTGAAGACGGTACCGTTAAAAATGCGGTTCGTTTGCACGATGGTTTGGTGGTAGAAAGCGTTTTAATTCCGACAGAAACAAGAACTACGGCCTGCGTTTCTTCACAAGTAGGATGCAGTTTAGACTGTAATTTCTGTGCTACCGCTCGTTTAAAAAGAATGCGAAATTTAGAACCTGGCGAAATCTACGATCAAGTTATAGCCATTGATAATGAAAGTAAATTGTATTACAATCGACCGCTTTCTAACATTGTTTTTATGGGAATGGGTGAGCCTTTGATGAATTACAACAATGTGATTAAAGCTATTGATATGATTACCTCAGAAGAAGGTTTAGGCATGTCGCCCAAACGCATTACACTTTCTACTTCGGGAATTCCCAAAATGATAAAGAAAATGGCCGATGACGAAGTGAAATTCAAATTAGCCGTTTCGTTACATTCTGCTATCGATGAGGTTCGAGCACGAATAATGCCATTTAGTAAAAATTTTCCTTTGACCGATTTGCGTGATGCTTTACAATATTGGTATCGAAAAACCAAAAGCAAAATTACCTACGAATATGTAGTTTGGGGAGGCATAAACGATACTAAAGAAGCGGTTGATGCGTTAGTTAAATTTTGCAAATACGTGCCGTGTAAAGTCAATTTGATAGAATACAATCCAATAGATGATGGCGAATTCCAACAAGCCTCAGAAGAAGCCATTAATATGTATATTAAAGAATTATCTAAATATGATATCGTTGCCAAAGTACGCAGAAGTAGAGGAAAAGATATTGATGCTGCTTGCGGACAATTGGCCAACAAAGAAGCATAAAAAAAATAAAAACACGTAAAAATACCTATATCCAATAAAATAATCTGTTTTACTTTTGACCTAATAATAAATGGAATGATTTGTTGTTGAAAGTCTAATAAAAGCCAAACAGATTGCAATCAAAAAACGTCACATGCAAATGTGACGTTTTCTTTTATAAATTAGATGATATGATTTTTAGTTTCCTATGACAATAGTATAGGAAGTTCCATTGATTGTGAAAACAGCTAAATTATCACAAGTACCACTTCCGTAATCTAAAGTGGCTGTATGTCCATTTCTTACAAAAGTAATTAGACCTTGCACGATTAAAGGTTTGTTAACGGCAATACAACTCATTTTAACAATCAAAGGATTAGAATTTGAAATCGTACTCGTTTGAACCGTTGTGTTAGGGAAAGTTGTAGTCCAGTTTCCGGTAACTTGATACACGTTGTCTGCTAATACATTTGGAGTATCATATCCAGCAACGATTTCTCTGGTTCTGGTTCCAATACGATTGAAAACTCTTCCATCAGGGAAGGTTGCGGTCATGTCCATATTCATTACTACAACTGGATGACTTGTTGATGTTGCAGTGGTAGCAGTCATTGTTCTGGTAAATGTTTTATCTCTATCAAATTTGATAGCATTATGATAAAAATTATTAAAATGATAGTTAATTGTATGTGAAGTAGCGGTTGGGTCATAAACAAACGTTGCAACAATTTGTCCTTTCAAAATATTTCCATTAGGCATCGCACAACCAGTGGTTCCAAAATCGATAGTTTTAGTTACGGTTTGACCTACAGTAAGTGGTGTTCCAAAAGCAGGAACTCTAGTTACCGTAGCACAAGTTGGTAAATTTGTAGTTACAGCCGCATATTCCGTTGCTTTTCCAGTAGTGCTGTTGTCCATAGTAGCATTAAATTGTCCTTCCACAATATCAGAAACATCGTCGTTGGCCAAATCAATCTTTGCATTTACTCCAGCTTCATCTGCTGTAAAAGCACTTTCTTCTTTGTCTTTACTACAGCTTACGGTAAATAAAGACAATACTAATCCTAAAAATAAAATTTTTGTTTTCATACGTATTTTTTTAGTGGTTTAAAAATAAGACTTTTATTGTTTAAAAAGGTTTAATCATGTCATAAATTATTTTTCAAATAGTATGATTGTTGTATCTTTGGCACGGATGAATATTACTTCGAAAATAAAACAACCCATTCAGCAAGAAATGGAACTTTTTGAAAAGAAGTTCTACGAATCGATGTCTTCTAAAGTGGCGTTGTTAAATAGAATCACCTATTATATTGTCAACCGAAAAGGCAAACAAATGCGTCCGATGTTTGTTTTTTTAACAGCCAAAATGCTTTCCAATGGCACTGTTGAAGAACGAACCTATCGTGGAGCTTGTGTGATTGAGTTGATTCATACCGCAACTTTAGTGCATGATGATGTGGTGGATGATAGTAACCGTCGTCGCGGATTTTTCTCAATTAATGCTCTTTGGAAAAATAAAATTGCGGTTTTAGTGGGCGATTATTTGCTTTCAAAAGGATTATTACTTTCGATTGATCATGGCGATTTCGATTTGCTGAGAATTATTTCGGTTGCCGTACGTGAAATGAGCGAAGGTGAGTTGTTGCAAATAGAAAAAGCACGCCGATTGGATATTACCGAAGACGTTTACTACGAAATCATCCGACAAAAAACAGCTACCTTAATTGCCGCTTGTTGTGCGCTTGGAGCACGCTCGGTTTCTGATGATGAAGTTCAAGTAGAAACCATGCGTAAATTTGGTGAACTCATCGGAATGGCTTTTCAAATTAAAGACGATTTATTTGATTATACCGATGAAGCCATTGGCAAACCAACGGGTATCGATATCAAAGAACAAAAAATGACATTGCCATTAATTTATGCGCTAAACAATTGTTCGGATAAAGAAAAAAGTTGGTGCATCAATTCGATTAAGAATCATAATAAAGATAAAAAGCGTGTTAAAGAAGTCATCCAATTTGTAAAAGACAAAAACGGATTGCATTATGCCGAACAAAAAATGGCACAATTCCAACAAGAAGCACTCGCTTTGATTCAAAATTTCCCCAATTCTACCTATAAAGACAGTTTAACTTTGATGGTTAATTACGTCATCGAAAGAAAAAAATAATTTTTTTAATTTTTTATTCTTGCCTAAACCCTTGATTTTATTGAGGTTTTTGTTTTTGTAGCATTTTTTTTGAAAATAAATTTACCTTTGATGCAACCCTTTTGCAACGACATTCGTCTATGCTAATAGAAACACTTAAGTAATCTAAAAATCTAATATCTAAGAAGTCTAATAATCTAGAATGAAAGTAATCAACTTACATCAAGAAGAAAAAGAATTAATCGAGCTAGCGGTCGAAAATAATCGTCATGCGCAACACAAGATTTATTCGAAATTTTCTCCAAAAATGTTGAGTGTTTGCCGACAGTATATCAAAGATTTGCATCAAGCGGAAGATATTATGATTACTGCTTTTATGAAAGTGTTTACCAATCTGAATAAGTTTAAACACGAAGGCAGTTTTGAAGGATGGATTCGCCGAATCATGATAAATGAATGCATTTCCTTTATTAGAGTTCAAAAGAAAGTAAAGTTCATTGAAGACGAAAATTATTTTGAAGAAAGCTTCAACAATATAGAAAGTCAGTTTTCTGTTGATGATCTTCAATTTTTGATTGACAGTTTGCCAGATGGATATAAAATGGTGTTCAATCTCTACGCAATCGAAGGATATAAACATCAAGAAATTGCGGAATTACTTGGTATCAGTGAAGGAACATCAAAATCGCAGTTGTCACACGCTCGAAAGGTATTGCAAGACAACATTAATAAAATGAAAAATTATGAAAACGGAACCGAATAAATTAGAAACCCAAATCAAAGAGCAATTGAATGCTCGCGAAATCCAACCTAGCGAAATGGCTTGGGACAGATTGGATGCGATGTTATCGGTAGCTGAAGAAAAAAAAACAAGACGTTTTGGTTTTCTTTCGTTTCAATCTATTGGAATTGCTGCCAGCATTTTGGTCTTAATATCGCTTGGTTTGTTTTTCTTCAATCAAAAAGAAACCGTTATTAAACCAGAAAATAATGTGGTAGTGAACGAAGAAGTAAAACAAAATGATTCAAAAGAAGAAAATGCAACTTCTATCGGAAATACTGGAATTGACAATGATGGTTTGAAGGAATTTAATCAACAAGAAGGGCAAGTTGCAACAACGACAATCAATAAACAACAAGTAACAACTAATAAATCATCATCGAGTTTCAATCAAAACAATCAAAAAACGTCGGTTAATCCGATAATCAATCAAAAACAAGAAGTTTCCTTTTCAAAGCAAGAAGCTGTTGCTCAAAAAGAACTTCCGGTAGTAGAACCTCAAAAAGAACTTGTTTCAAATCCAAGTACTTTAAATGTGGACAACTTATTAGCTTCGGTACAAAAAACGCCTAAATCAAACGCCAAAGTTAAAGTCAATGCCAATAGTCTTTTATCTCAAGTCGACGGAGAATTAGACCAATCATTTAGAGAAAAGGTTTTAACCAAAATCAGCAAAAACTACCAAGAAGTAAAAGTGGCTTTAGCTACTAGAAATCAGCAATAAAAATCATTAATCATTTTAATAAATTAGAAATCATGAGAAATTTTACAATTTACTTAGCACTTTCGCTATGCCTTTTAGCGAGCAAAATGGTAGCTCAAGACAAGAGCAATAAAGACATTCAAACAGACCAAACTTTTGAAGCAAAAGCAAAAGCTATTGGAGATAAGATTGAAAAAATTACAGCCGAAGAAAAAGCAACTTTAAAAACAGAGGTAGAAGAAGTAAATGTTCAACTAGAAAAAGGAACCATTACCAAAGAACAAGCTGATGCAAAAAAGAAAGAATTAGCCGAAGCTAGAGCCACAATCATCGAAAACAGAATAAATGTTGCTCAAGAAGAACTGAAAAATTTAGTTCAAGCTAAAGTCGACGGAAAATTGGCTGAATATTCTAAAAAAAATGCCTTTTCTGTAACCTTGAAAACCAAGAAAGATACTATTCAAAAATCTGAAAAAAGAACCACTTCGCAATTTGTTTTTGCTATGGGTGTAAACAATTTAGTAACCGATGGTAAAGTTGCTGGTTCCGATTATAGATATTGGGGTTCACATTTCTACGAATGGGGCGGAACGTATAATACGAGATTGTTAAAAAACAATAATTTGTTGCATTTAAAATACGGTTATTCTGTAATGTATAACAATTTACGTCCAACAGATAACCGAGTTTTTGTAAAAAATGGAGATCAAACCAATTTAGAAGTTAGTCCAACTCATTTAGATGATTCTCGTTTTAGAAATGTGTATTTAGTAGCACCATTGCATTTGGAATTTGATTTTTCAAAAAATAAATCTAAAGACGGAAAAGCATTTTTTCAATCACATAAAAGTGTTCGTTTAGGACTTGGTGGATATGCTGGTTTACGTTTAAAATCGAAACAATTTCAATTATTCGATGATGGAAACGGACACGATATTACGGTTAAAGAAAAAGGCGATTTCAATGTAAACAATTTCATCTACGGAGTAAGTGCTTACATTGGTTACAAAGAAACCAGTTTGTATGTAAAATACGATTTGAATCCAATGTTTGAAAATAACGTGGTGAAACAGAACAATATTTCGCTCGGTGTTCGTTTCGATTTCAATTAAATTTTGTTTGAGTTAGTTATATTGCAACCTACAAGGTTTTAAAAACCTTGTAGGTTTTTTTGTTTAAAAAAATGGTAACTTTGAGCCTTAGAATCTTTAAACTTAGAACCTAAAAAAAATTGATTACCAAAGAAACCATAGATAAAGTATACGAAGCGGCTCGCGTTGAAGAGGTTATTGGCGATTTTGTACAATTAAAACGTGCTGGTAGTAACTTCAAAGGATTGAGCCCGTTCTCCGACGAGCGTTCACCTTCGTTCATGGTTTCACCTGCCAAAGGAATTTGGAAAGATTTTAGTTCTGGAAAAGGTGGTAATGCCATTGCTTTCATCATGGAGCATTCGCAATTTACGTATCCAGAAGCCATTCGTTATTTGGCCAAAAAATACAATATCGAAGTTGAAGAAACCGAACTTTCTGATGAAGATAAAGTAGTCGCAAGCGAACGCGAAAGTTTGTTTTTGGTTTCTGAATTTGCCAGTAAATATTTTCAAGATATGTTACTCAATTCCGAAGAAGGAAAAGCAATTGCATTGACTTACTTTAAAGAACGCGGTTTTACCAATGATACGATAAAAAAGTTTGGTTTAGGATATTCGCCTTCCACATGGGATGCACTCACTAAAGAAGCACTTGGGAAAGGTTACAAATTAGAATTTCTTGAAAAAACGGGTTTGACAATTGTTGGAGAAGACAAACAATTTGACCGATTTAAAGGTCGTGTAATGTTTCCGATTCAATCGATGTCGGGACGTGTGTTGGGCTTTGGTGGTCGTATTTTGACTAACGATAAAAAAGCAGCCAAATATCTTAATTCGCCCGAAAGTGATCTGTACCACAAAAGTAAAGTGTTGTACGGAATTTTTCATGCCAAACAAGCCATTGCTAAAAATGATAATTGTTATTTGGTAGAAGGTTATACTGATGTGATTCAGATGCATCAAGCTGGAATAGAAAATGTGGTAGCTTCTTCGGGAACGGCATTAACGCCCGATCAAATTCGATTAATCAACCGATTGACTAAAAATGTTACGGTGCTTTTTGATGGTGATGCTGCAGGATTGCGTGCTTCTATTCGAGGAATCGATTTGATTTTGGAAGAAGGTATGAACGTAAAAGTTTGTACGTTTCCCGATGGTGAAGATCCAGACAGTTTTGCCAAGAAAACGCCTTTGCAAGATTTGATGCAGTATTTAGAAACTAATGCCATGGATTTCATTCAGTTCAAAGCGTCACTTTTAATGAAAGATGCCAAGAATGATCCTATCAAGAAAGCCGATTTAATTCGCGATATGGTAGTTAGTATTTCTAAAATTCCAGACCGAATTAAGCGTGAAATCTACATTCAAGAAGTGTCTAGAATTATGGATATTTCTGAAGATGTGCTTTTCAATACATTGGCTCAGTTGGTAAAAAAAGACATATCCGACTTAGGAAAAAAAGTTAAAGAGGAACAAAAAGCATTTGAAGTTGTAAAAAATGAAAATGTAGTTGCTACAGCAAATGTTGATATCCAATATGAATTAGAACATAAAATCATTGAAATTTTACTTATTTATGGAAATGTAGAAGATGAATTTGAAGACGTTCTGTTAAAAGCTAATGAATTGGGTGAAATGGTTGAGGTCAAAGAAATGAATAAATACAAAGTTTATCAGCGTGTTTATTTAAGTTTGCAAGAAGACGAAACTGAATTGGCTAACCCATTATTTAGAAGTATTTATAACGATTTGATAAGTTATTTTAATACTAATGAATCGTTTGAGTTGGATCAATATTTAGCACAATTACCTGTAGAGTTATCACAAGAAGTAACTTCAATTTTGATGAATGACGAGCGGGAATCTTTGCACAATTGGGAAACCAAACATATATATGTAAAAGGAAAGGAACAAACCATTAGCCAATATGTTACAGAAACCATACTTACGCTTCGATGGTTTTTAGTTAATAAAATAATTGACGAATTAAAGTCGTCGGTCACAAGCGAGCCAGAAGCAGACAATTCGGAAACATTGTCCATGGTAGTAGATTATCTCGGATTGACTAACGTATTTTCAAAAAAATTAGGTAGAGTAATTTCAAGACACAGTTAGCTTTAACCAAATAAAAAATCCCAAACTCCAACTTTAAATGGAATTTGGGATTTTTTAAATTTAAAAATTCTTAAACAATATCCAGAGTTTTAGCTTTGTTAACCAAATCAACTAAGTTAGTTACATTTAGTTTTTGTAAAAGTCTTAACTTATAAGTTGAAATAGTTTTTTCATTCAATCCTAATACTTTAGAAATTTCGTTGTTTTTCTTACCGTCACACAAGTAACGCAGTACTTCAATTTCTCGATTAGATAATTTTCTGTAAAGGCGTTCGCTTTTATTTTGTTTGGCAATAAGTGCTAAATTTTTCTTGATACTGTCGCTCATCATAATAATTCCTTGATGAACTCTAATAATTGTTGTACCAAGTGTTTCTAATTTTGCTGATTTATGTACAAATCCAGCAACTCCAGCTTTGATAGCATTTGGAGCGTAGATTTGTTCATTTAGACTGGTAAAAACTAAAACTTTTGTATTGGGAAAGTTTTTAATAATTGCCTTCAGTTCGTAGATACTTTTCAATCCGTCCAATTCAAGGTCAATCACTAAGACGTTAATCTCTTTATTTCTCAAGGCATCCGGAACCATATAGAAACTACCAACGTTAGAAACTACGCTAATCTCAGGATGATCTTTAAAATATGATTTTACGCCATAATGCACCACAGGGTAATTATCGGCAAGGCAAACTGTTATCATAATTTTAATTTTTTAAGAGACATTTTTTTGTTTTCTAAAGTAAAGTTAATCAAAAAATGCCACATGTATTCTATAAATGTTAAATTATTTATTTGTAGGAATTTGGAATTTCACACACAGGAATCGGTTCCATCTTATGTTTATTTACGAAATTAAGGTGTTTGTAGATTTCAAAAACTTTTTTTTCTCTGTGAGAAAAATCTTCCGATTTCTTTCCTTTTTCATCTTCAAGCATAGCCCATTCCAATTCATCATAACTTGCTCCTAATTGATCCTCATCCGTTCGGTTATCACCAAATAATCCATCCGTTGGAGCTGCTTGTTGAATTGATTCTGGAATTTGTAAATAAGCCCCAAGTGCATACACATCGCTTTTCATTAAATCAGCAATCGGACTAACATCTACACCTCCATCGCCGTATTTTGTGTAAAATCCAACGCCAAAATCTTCTACTTTGTTTCCGGTTCCAGCAACTAAATAGCCGTGTATTCCAGCAAAGTAATATAAAGTAGTCATGCGCAAGCGAGCTCTTGTATTGGCCAACGATAAATGATATTTGGTTTCGTTTTCACTTTCGGGAACTTCATTTTTAAATGCTTCGTATATCGGAGTTAAATTGGCTTCTGCACGACTAACGTTGGGAAATCTTTTTTGTAATTGATCAATGTGTTCTCTACCACGATTGACTTGATTTTGAGCTTGATGAATTGGCATTTCAACACATAATGTGGGTAAACCTGTTTGTGCACAAAGCGTTGAGGTAACCGCCGAATCCACTCCGCCCGAAATCCCTACAACAAAACCACTTACTTTTGCGTTATTAGCATATGTTTTTAACCAATTGACTATATGTTCGTTTACTTTCTCAACCTGAATTGTACTTTTTTTAGCCATAGTTTAGGAATGAATTAAGATTTGGTAATGTATATTTGCAAAAATATTAAATAAAAAATGAAAAGATATATTTCACTTATTATTATTAGCTTAATACTTTTTTCGTGCGATAAGAAAAGTAAGATTGAAAAAGCAGTAGATGAAATTCCAGTTCAAATGAAACTTCATCGTTTTGAACAAGCTTTTTTTGACGCAAAACCTGAAGATTTAGCAAAAGTGAAGACTGAATATCCTGACTTTTTTCCACCTGCAACTCCAGATGAAGTTTGGATTGAAAAGATGCAAAATCCTCAATGGAGAGAATTGTACCAAGAAGTTGAAAAAAAATATAAAAATTTTAATTCAGAACAAACCGAGATTGAAGATTTGTTCAAGCATATAAAATATTATTTCCCAACTGTGGTGACACCGCAAATATACACGGCTATTGGCGATATGGATTATTTGAACAAAACCATATATGCTCATGACAAACTGATCATTGCCTTAGAGTTGTATTTGGGTAAAGATCATAAATTTTATGCAAATGAATTCCCAGAATATTTGCGCAATAACTTTGAGCAAAGACAGATGCTTCCCGATATTGTGTCTAGTTTTGCGTTCGGAATTTTGCCTCCGCCAAAGGATAAAGATTTATTGTCGTTAATGATTAATTCTGGTAAAGAACTTTATTTGAAAGATATTTTATTGCCAGATTATACGGATGCAGAACGAATAGGCTATGCGCCAGAAAAAATTAAATTTTGCCAAGAAAATGAAAGCTATATGTGGGAATTTTTTATAAGCAACAAATTGTTATACAGTACCGATTCAAGATTACCTAATCGTTTTATAAATTTAGCACCTTTTTCCAAATTCTATCTAGAAATTGACAATGAAACCCCAGGTAGAGTTGGGCAATGGATTGGTTGGCAAATTGTACGTTCTTTTATGGAAAATAACGAAGTAACGGTGCAACAAATGTTGAAAATGGATGCTAAAGAAATTTTTGAAAAATCAAAATACAAACCCAAAAAGAATGAGTAAAAATAACATCACCTCAGAAATAAAATTCTCAGTAGAATTAGACGAAAATAGAGTTCCAGAAAAATTATTGTGGTCTGCCCAAGATGGTGGAGTTCAATTAGAAGAAGCCAAAGCCATGTTGTTGTCTATTTGGGACAGTAATGCTAAAGAGACACTTCGTATTGATTTGTGGACTAAAGACATGCCTGTTGACGAAATGAAAATTTTCTTTCATCAAACGCTTGTAGCTATGGCAGATACTTTTGAACGTGCTACACAAGATGAAAAAATGGCTTCTACAATGCGTGATTTTTGCGATTATTTTGCCGAAAAATTAGAATTAAAAGCATAAAAAAAAGGTTCTCATTTGAGAACCTTTTTTGTTATATCAAAATTCATTCAAATCTTTAAATACATCTTCATTAACATTGTCAATGAAATTTAATAATGTTTCTCTTCCGGTAGATTCTAATGATGAGGTTACAAAATATTGAGGCATTTCTTCCCAATTATTAGCCAATAATTGTTTTCTATAAGCAGCAACATGTGAATCAATTTTAGTGCGGCTTATTTTATCTGCTTTGGTAAAGACAATGCAAAAAGGCACTTCAATTTCGCCTAAATAATTGATGAATTCGAGGTCGATTTTTTGTGCTTCAAGTCGAATATCAATAAGAACAAAAGCACAAACCAATTGTTCTCTTTTTTCAAAATAATCGGTAATAAATTGCTGAAAAACTTCTTTGGTTTTCTTAGAAACTCTAGCGTAACCATATCCTGGTAAATCAACCAAAAACCAATTGGAATTAATTTTGAAATGATTGATTAATTGAGTTTTTCCTGGCTTTCCAGAAGTTTTAGCCAAATTTTTATTGTTCGTCAACATATTGATGAGAGACGATTTTCCAACATTGGAACGTCCAATAAAAGCATATTCAGGCAATCGTTCTAAAGGACATTTGCTCACATCAGAATTGCTGATTACAAATTCGGCAGTAGTAATTTTCATATTTATTTAGGGATGCTTTTCAACGTTTCACTTTTTTCATTCAGCCATATTTCAAGCAATCTGTTAAATTCGTCTGGGTGTTCCATCATAGCTGCATGACCGCATTTGTCAATCCAATATAAAGTAGAGTTAGGCAATAAATTATTGAATTCTAAAGCCACTTCTGGAGGTGTAACGGTGTCGTTTCTACCCCAAATAATACAAGTTGGAATATGCATTTTAGGCAAATCTTTCGCCATATTATGACGAATAGCGCTTTTGGCAATCGTTAATGTTTTAATTAATTTGATACGATCATTGGCCATTTCATAAACTTCATCAACAATTTCTTTGGTGGCGATTTTCGGATCATAAAATACGGCTTCTGCTTTTTTCTTGATGTATTCATAATCACCTCTTCTAGGGTAGCTATCGCCCATAGCGCTTTCGTACAATCCAGAACTTCCGGTAATTACAAGGCCAAGCATTTTTTCAGGATACATTTTAGCGTGATATAATGCGATGTGTCCTCCAAGAGAATTTCCAAGTAAAATAACGCGTTCAAAACCTTTAAAAGTGATGAAATCTTTCACGTATTTTGCAAAAGCTTTAACGTTGGTTTTTAAAATATTTTGAGTGTATATAGGCAATTCAGGAATTACAATTTTGTACCCTTTTTGAGAAAAATAATTGGCAACACCATCAAAATTGCTCAATCCACCCATTAATCCGTGTAAAATGACAATTGGCGTGCCTTCACCTACTTCTAAATAGCTATATCGTCCTTCTTTTTTAATGATCATATTCATTTTTAAAAACCCTTTTTTCAATTGTTACAAATATAGCTTTTTATCTGTAAAATCATAGTTAGTACTTAATTTTTTAGATTGAAAAAATGGGTCGGACAAACTTAATTTGAAAAACGGCAACACCTTAATTATCAACATTTCAATTTGTTAATTCATAATATTCACAAGATTGATGAATTTAAAGTATTATTAAATTTTTCTCAACAAATAATCCTAAAAAACGCTTTTGTTTTTAAATACACAATATTCTTAATGTTTTGTTAACGATTTTTCAATTTGTCAAAAAATAATATCGAATTGTAATTGTTTTAAAGTGGTAAAACTTATTAACAAAGTGGTAGAAAGTGGTAAAAGGTGGTAAAATATTTTATATTTTTGCTCAAATCATTTAATAACTAAGTTTTTGAACTCAATAATCGGAACATACGAGTGTAAGATTGATGCCAAAGGAAGGTTGCTTTTGCCAGCGCCTTTCAAAAAGCAATTGTCTTCTTCGCTTCAAGACGGATTTGTCTTGAGACGTTCTGTTTTTCAGCCTTGTTTGGAGTTGTATCCAATGAGTGAATGGAATTTGATGATGCAAAAAATCAATAAACTCAATCGATTTGTTAAGAAGAACAACGATTTCATTCGTCGTTTTACAGCAGGTGTGAAGATGGTTGAGATTGATAATTTAGGACGTTTATTGGTTCCGAAAGACCTA